>CAZXHG010000043.1:0-17467 GCA_964639985.1 uncultured Rickettsiales bacterium | reverse complement strand
GGGGCCATCCGTCGTCCGGAGGCACCCCGGGTCGAATGCGATTGGCGCGAACGCCCGGGATCCGACTGCACAGCAACACCGAAGCCACGAAACCACGGTCTGAACCACCCCGGAGTTCCTACCCGCATCTCCGACGGCTGCCACGATTCGCCGAAACGCCAGCGACATCCCGCCCTACCCCTGCTCCAGTATCGCCACCCCCCGCATCAACCCCACGAAGTAGATCACCGACAGGTCCCGCCACCCCCCGTCCGCCAGGGCCTGGATGGCGGCGGCGTGGTCGTGGTCAGCCACGTAGCGGCGCAGCGCGGCCACGTCCTCGGCCGTGAGCGGGTCGCGGAACTCGGCGTTGGCCTGGAAGCCCCACATGCCCAGGCCGATGGCGTCCTGCGCGGCGCGGAACTCGGCCACGGACGGGGCCAGCAGCAGCGGGCCCACCAGCAGGTGGTGGTTCTTGGCGCCCCAGTACGGCACGCGCGCGCCCGGCGCCCGCGGCGCGTTGGCGTGCACTGTCTCGGCGATGATCTGCTCGACCGCGGCGCGGCGGGAGGCGTCCACCAGGGCCAGCTCGGTGCAGGCCCGCCACAGGATGGTCTGGGCGTACAGCGCCTTGACCCGGTGCACGCCCGCGCCCTCGTCCACCGCGTCGTCGAGGACCCGCGCGTACAGGTGCAGGTCCAGGGCGGCCGCGGCCACGCGGTCGTGGGCCGGGTGGTCGGCGTAGGGCTCGATCAGGGCCTGCACGGTCTCCACGCCCGCGTCCACGGACATGAGCGCGCGGTCGTAGGCCAGCTGCTCGACGTCGTTGGCCGGGGGGGTGGGCCACAGTGCGGCCAGGGCCTCGTGGGTGGGCTGCGCCCAGGCCGGGTGCTCGACCGCGGTGCTGTCCACCCCGCGGTTGCCCAGCGCGGTCATGCCGAACGCGCACAGCGCGTCCCAGTCCAGGCCGTGGTCCGGACCGCCGCCGCCGCCCTGGCAGCGCTGGAAGAACAGCATCATGCCGGAGTTGCGGGGATCCTCTTCCACGGTCTGGGCCGCGGTCGGTCCCGGGGTGAGCAGCAGGGCGAGGCAGGCGAGGAGCGACCAGCGCATGGTCTCCATCCTACCCCGCGCTTCCGTACGGGGTTCATTGATCCCGCACGGGCGCGCATAGACTGACCGTGGGCCCTCCCGGGAGGTCGCACCATGCGAACGTCCGCAGCCTGGATCGTCTTCGCCCTCGCCAGCGCCTGGCTGTGCCTGGCCGCGGGCTGCACGGACAACGAGCTGACCGCCCTGTCCCCGGACATCGACGTGGATCCGCTGGAGATCGACTACGGCACCGTGGCCGTGGGTGTGGTGCACGAGGTGGTGCTGGCCGTGGACAACCTCGGCGGCGCCACGTTGACCGTGGACTCGGTGGTGATGGAACACGGCGATGCCGGGTTCTCGGTGGAGGCGTACAGCGGCGAGATCGTGCCGGATGGCCACGTGCCCCTGGCTGTTCGCTTCGAGCCGGTGGGCCTGGGTCCGGCCGAGGACGTGATCCTGATCACGTCGGACGACCCGGACGAGCCCCTGGTCGAGGTGCCGGTGTGGGCCGTGGACGTGGTCGACCAGCCCGACATCGAGGTGGACCCGGTGGAGGTCGACTTCGGCAACGCCGCGCTGGAGTCCACCCAGACCGAGGTGGTGACCATCGCCAACGTGGGCACGTCGGACCTGGACCTGATCGGGTGCGTGATCAGTGGTGATCCCGCGTTCTCGATCACGGTGGATCCGTCGCCCGCCCTGCTCGGCCCCGGTGAGGTCGTCGAGCTGGAGGTGTCGTTCACACCCCACGAGCTGCTCCTCTACGCCGGCGTGATCGACGTGCTCAGCGACGATCCGGACGAGCCCGTGGTGCCGGTCACGCTGTCCGGCGGCGGGTCCGAGGGCACGCCGCCGAGCGCGACCATCACCTCGCCGCAGAACGGCGCGTTCATCGCCTCGACCTACCAGCACGACATGGCCGGCACGGTCTACGACGTGGAGGACCCGCTGGAGACCCTGTACGTGGAGTGGACGTCCGACATCGACGGCCTGCTGTCCGCGGTCGCGCCCGACGCGGCCGGCAACGCCGATCTGGGGCCATGGGCGCTCAGCCCGGGCGTGCACGAGCTGATGCTGGAGGTGGTGGACTCGGACAACATGAGCGGCCACGACTTCGTGACCGTGACCGTGTGCGAGATGGCGGCCAGCGGCACGCTGCAGGTGGAGGACGGCGGCCACATCCAGGCCACCATCACCTCCACGTCCGCCGCGGCCACCAACCGCCTGTACATCGTGCAGCCGGTGAACGTGACCATGACCCTGGATGCCAACAACGACGTGGGCGTGCACGTGGACATGGGCTACTTCGATCCGTGCACCCAGATCGTGTTCCGCCTCGAGAGCTCGGTGGACGGGTACGCGCCCCACGACTCCGACACCTCGTCCAACTTCCAGATCACCCAGATCGCACCCAACCACTGGACCATCGGCGTGGAGGACGGCGCCGACTCCGACTACAACGACATCGTCATCGACGTGCAGGGAGGCCTCTGATGTCCGGACCGTGCTTCGCCCCCACCCGCGGTGGTTGCCTGGCCCAGGCCGTGATCGTGGCCCTGGCGATCTCCGTGGTCGTCGCGCTGTTGATCTGACGCCCCTTTTCCGGCCCGTTCGCTCTCCGCGCTATCCTGTACGCGGGACGCGCGATGAAGGACGGGATTCCACGACAGCTTCGTATCGGTGTGGCGGCGGCTGTGGTGCTGGCCCTGCTGGCGACCCCCGCGTTCGCCAGGGCGCAGATCCGCTGGCTGGTGCCGGCGGCGCAGGACGTCGAGCCCTGGGCCGCGGCCGTGGCCGGGACCTGGGCCGACGGTACGCTCCTGGTCGAGGTGTGGACGGGGGCCTGGCCTCCGGACGCGGCCCAGGTGGGCGGCGCGCACGCGTTCGTGGAGGACCTGGGCACGCACACGCTCGTGCGTCTGCGCGACGGCGGGGGCGGGGAGGTGGCCCTGCCCGTGGAGGGGGATCACCGGGCGTCGGCCCACGCCCGGACGTCCATCCTGCTGGTCCTGCGGGGTCTGGCCTCGCCCCTGGGTATCGCGGATCACGGCTGGAGGCCGCCGCCGCGGCCGGTCCCCACGGAGCAGGTGCCGCTCGAGGCGGCGCGGGGTGGTGTGGAGGCCCCGCTCACCGCATCGCCCTTCGACATCGGCCTCGCCGCCGGGCTCTCGGGCCGACCCGGGTTGGACGCACCGGCCCTGGCCCTGTGCGTTGCGCCGCGGTGGCGGCTCTCCCCGGGCCGAGGACCGACCGTGCACCTGGCCGTGGACGTGGTCGCCGACCTGTCGGGCCGGGTGGACGTGGGGGACGTGCCCGTCCGGCTGGACACCGTGCTGATCGCGGCGGGCGCCGAGGTGCGGCCCCTGCGGCAGCGGATCGAGCTGGGACTGGATCTGGGCGTGGGTGCACGGATCTACGGGGCCCGGCGGCTCGACCGGGAGGCCGCGGGGGTCCTGGTCGAGAGCCGGCCCGCGCTCCGGCTCGCCGCCAAGGTCAGCGGCCCCCTCGGCCGCGGCGTACGCGTCGGGGCCCGGGTCGCGTGGAGCGCGGACATGATCGCCGAGGCCCCGGCGCTGAGGCTGCAGCTGGGGCCGCACGACGCACAGCAGGCCAGCGACGTCGGCATCTGGTCCCTGACCGCCGGGATGTTCGTACAGCTGGGCAGCCTGGATACCAGTCGTGTCCGCTGATCCCACAGCGAAGAATTCCCGGTCCACGGACACCTGCACAGGTGAGGAGCGCGCGTTGTCGAGGCTGGACGAGGCCAGGCTGGTCGCCGACCTGTGCCAGGGGGATACCGAGGCGCGCTCGCGGTTCTACCGGCAGTACCACCGGGACGTGCTCGGCTGGTGCCGCCGGCTGGGCTGCGGGATGGTCGATCCCGAGGACGCGGCCCAGGACGTGTTCGAGCGGGCGCTGGACCGCGTGGGCTCGTTCCGCGGCGAGTCGTCTTTGCGGCGCTGGCTGTTCGGCCTGACCCGCAAGGTGCTGGCCAACCAGCGGCGCCGAGCGCGCACGCGCCGGCTGCGCGAGTGGTTGAGCTGGGACCACGCCGACCGGCAGGCGTCGAGCGAACGCCAGCCGGACCAGGCCGTGGCCGACGCGGAGACGCTGCACCAGGTGCAGCAGTGCCTGGCCGCGCTCACGCGCCGTCAGCGGGAGGTGCTCGTGCTGTGCGCGATCGAGGGACGGTCGGGTGACGAGGTGGCCGAGCTGCTCGGCATCCCGCGAGCCACGGTCTACACCCGGCTGCACAGCGCGCGTTCGGCGTTCGAACGGCGGGCCGCCGAGGTGGGGCTGGAGCGGCCCGGGCACGGCCGGGGCGCGCGCAGGGACTCGCGGGGCAGAGGAGGTGGAGGATGAGCCGGCACAGGGACGACGACGGCCGGCTGGTGGTGCTCGACCTCGAGCGCGATGGCTCGCCCCTGGCCGTGGCCCGCGACGTGCTGGCCGCGAGCGCGGCCGAGGAGGAGCGGTTCCTGGCCCGGCTGGAGCAGATGGAGGCGCGGCCGGCCGGTCAGCACCGGCGACGGGCGCTCGTGCTGGCCGCGGCGGCGAGCGTGCTGTTCGCCTGCGGCGCTGTCGCCGCGATGGGGGTGACGAGGGCCCTCGAACGCCGGTCCGGTGACGCCGGGACCGTGGTGACCGCCGGGGAACCGGACCGCTCCGAGCAGGTCCCGGTCGTGGCCCCCCCGACGGCCCCGGCTGCGGACGGCGCGCCTCCGCCCGCCCCGCAGCAATCCCCGCACGAGGGGCCGCGGGAGCCGCTCCGGCTCGAGGCCGGTCACGGCGGCACGGACGACTACGAGGAGCCCCGGTTCCGGCCCGGTGCCGACTCGAAGCCCGACGCGCTGGACGTGCAGGGCGGCGCCGAGTACACGGCCCCGGCATTCACCATCCCCGAGGACGCCCGCCTGCTCGCTGCCATCGGGCTGCAGCGCGGCTCGGGCATGCCCGCCGGGCAGCGGCTGGTCGGGCTGGAGGACTTCCTGGCGCGGTTCCCCGACAGCGCCTACGTCGCCGAGGTGCGGGCCCTGCGCGTGGAGGCCCTGGCCGAGGCCGGCCGCCCCGTGGAGGCGCTCGCTGCGGCCGAGCGGTTCCTCGACCTGCACCCCGACGACCCGCGCAGGCCGCAGGTGCGCTGGCTCGAGGCCACGGTGGCGCGGGACCGGCTGCAGGACTGCGGGCGGGCGTTGCCGGCCTACGCGGAACTGGCGGCCGCGGCGGGACCGTTCCAGGCGGATGCGGCGCGTTACGTGGAGGTGTGCACGCCGTAGGGGATCAGCTGCCCCCGATCCACACGCCGGTGTTGTTGGCCTCGTCGCACTCCAGGATGGCGTCGCCCTCGTCCACGATCACCTCGAAGCCTGCGCCAGCAGCATCCATCGGGATCACGAACTGCGCGGCCCGCGCCGTGGTGCCCGGCAGGTCCGGGGTCACCTCGAGCCGGTCCAGCTCCGATCCGTCCGCCGACGAGCGCAGCACCACGTCCACCGGCCCGTCCGTGCCCCCGCCGCCGTGGTTGCCCACGTAGACCGTGACCAGGGCGTCGGACGAGCCCTCGTCCGCGCACACGTCGATCTGGTCGACGGCCAGGTCGACCAGGGGCAGATCCGCCGACGCGGTGGAGGGCAGCGCATTCCACACGTTGTGGCCCGGGGTCTCCCAGTGGCGGTGGTTGTTGGCGTACACCTCGCCCAGCGCGTTGCGATCACCGGGGAACTTGTCCCTGCCCGACCACGGCTCGTCCGCGCCCTCCACCGCCCACCCGCCGGCATCGTTCTCCACGATCGCGAACGACCCCGCGCCCGACACCACGATCTCGGCCAGGCCGTCCGCGTCGATGTCCACGATGGCGGGCAGGCCGAACGCACTCGAACACGTGTCGTCGTCGGTCTCGAGGGCGGCGAGTTCGTTGCCCGCAGCGTCCAGGATCACCACCTCGGGGAAGGCCCGCACGATCACCTCGTGGTAGCCGTCACCGTTGAGGTCGGCCAGGGACATGGGGTGGTGCGTCTGGTCGTGGCGGATGAAGTGCCACAGCAGCGTCATGTCGTCGTCGAAGGCGAACACGCCGTGCTGGCCGTCACTCACGACGATCTCGGGGAGGCTGTCTCCGTCCAGCTCTCCGAGAGCGATGATGTAGGGGCTGCCGAGGTTGGTCGCCATGGTCGCGATGTGGCTGCCGTCGGAATCACACTTGACCAGCGTGTCCGTCCCGGCGACCACGAACTCTCCCTCCGGATCGCCGTCCAGGTCGCCCACGGCGATCGCATATCCCACCATGCCCGGGTCTTCCTGGTAGCACGTGCCGATGAGGGTCCCTTCGTGGCTGTGGAGGGTGACGAGATCAGGCTGGTACGTCGTTGCCATGATCTCCTGCTGGCCGTCCAGGTCGAGATCCGCGGCCACCGACCTGCCGAGATTCGCGTCCTCCAGCCCCTCGAGGACGGCCAGGAGCTGGCCGTCGTCCGCATCCACGATCCGAACGCCGAGTACGATCTCCAGCGAGCTGCCCATGTGCAGGTGGGTCATCCATGGCCCCGGTGAATCGTGGGGGAACGGCACGGCCCAGACCGTGTCCCCGGCCGAGGTGTACACCCCGAGCACGTCGTCGCTGTCGAGCAGCACGTACTCCATGCCGTACAGGTAGGGCACGACCTCCGCGATCGTGGCGTGTTCCGAGGTGTAGCCCTCCCTGAAGTCCAGCAGCAGGTCCCCGGTGTGGTCCACCAGCTCGGAGTCGCAGTGGGGCTGGGCGTCTCGCCAGATCTGCATCGGGTCGGCCTCGTCGACCGTGCCGTTGCCGTCGTGGTCGACCATCCGTCCCACCCTTGGTGGGGAGCAGTTGGACGGGCTCGGGTGGTTCATGGTCATGACCAGGTCGTACTCGCCGGGCTCGGGCGGCACGTGACAGGCGTCGGTGAGCGAGGCGGTCAGATCCGGCCAGTCGTGGTCCGCGCACGGCGAGGCCGCGGAGTCGTCGTCGTCGGCCGGGGCGGTGTCGTCGTCGGCCATCGCATCGTCGTCGGACAGCCCCGCGTCGTCGTCGTCCAGCTCGAAGACCACCTGCGGGCAGCCCGTTGACATCATCGAGATGGCCATGGCGCTCGCCAGGAAGAAACCACACCGCATGGACACGACCCCCTATCGACGTTCTATCCCTCCAGGTGTCCCGGTGCAGGGGTTTCTTCGGATCGGGGGCGCTGGCGCCGGCCGGCTCACCGGCAGCGCAGGTCCACGGTCACGGTGCCGTCCGCGGCGCTGTCCCAGCGGATCACGTTCACCGACTCCATGGCGTGGAACGCCCGCAGTCCCTCGGAGAAGGGGACCGCGATGCGGATGGTCAGGCGGATGCCCGGGCCGAGGTCCACGGTTTCCTCGCGGTCCTGCACGGCGCGGGCCGCGGCCACGCGCTTCGCCGGGTCGCGACGGTGGTTGGCGCGGATCAGGGTGAGGCCGGGGCGCGTCTCGATCTCGGTCTCCATCCACGCGGCCGCGTCCTCGTAGGAGTCGAAGTCCAGCTCGAGCTCCTCGTCATCGTGGCGAAACAGCGCCCGCACCCCCAGGTACGGCCCCTCGATCTCCACCACCAGCCGCTGCCCCTCCCCCGGCAACCCGGCCTGCTCCGCAGTCACCCGCGCCACGCACGCCTCGTCCGACTCCTCCGGCGCGCACGCCACCTCCTGCCGAGCCACCTCGACCTCCACGGCCCGTGTCACCTCCCGCGGCAACACCTCCCGCGACAGCACCTCCCCGATGCCCGGATCGAGCTCGGCGAGGAACGCGTCGTCACAGGCCGCGGCAGGCAGGGCCGTCAGGACGAGTAGGAGTGAGACGAGTGAAAAAGGGACGTTCATGAATTGTTGAGTTTAGCAGTCGCTCTGATCGGTGGACGTCGAGCCAGCCAGAAAAGGGACGTTCATGAATTGTTGAGTTATCAGGGCGCGTAGGTGAGCAGCTCGGGGTCGTCGGCCAGCACCACCCGGCCCATGGCGCCGCGGCCCAGCTCCTTGCCGAGCACGAAGCGCCCGGCGGTCTCCGAGTCGTCCGCGACCGTGGCGTCCGCGTGCGGTCCCGCCAGCGTGGGCGCGTCCATCATCGCGGCGCTCGACGCGGGCGTGGGTGCCGCCGGGATGGCCAGCGACTCCAGCAAGGTGGTGACGGTCGGGGCCGGCGGCGGGGGCACCTCGGGTCGGCCGAACAGGCTGGACAGGGCGGCGGGCAGGTCGAGGATCCTCACGTGGCGTGCACCTCCATCCACGCCTCGATCTCCTCGGGCATGTTCGAGGAATGTACACCGGATCGCGCGGAGATCGTCGAGGTCGGGAGATCAGGGCCGCGGCAGCTGGAGCCGCAGCCGGACCACCACGGCGGCGGCTTCCTGACGGCGCAGCTCCAGGGGCGTGCCGTGGAGGCGGATACGGACCGTGCCGTCGCGGGTGACCGCGCGCTCCACCTCGAACCGGGTCCCGGGCAGGAGGCCCACGTCCAGCAGCCGCTGGCGGACCGAGCCGACCGCGTTGACCTGGGTCACCACACCGATCTGGCCCGATGCCAGCTCCTGCATGGTGAGGGACCGGGCCTGCTCCCGGGCCAGGCAGGTGTCCTCCTCGGTGACATGGCGTGGACAGGTCGGCACGTCGTCGTGCACCAGGGCGCAGCCGTGGAACCGGTCGAGGAACTCGGGTGAGGCGTTGGGGCACGCCGAAAGGAACTCGAAGAACCGCACCATGCGGTCCATGGACTCGTCCGACAGGCTGTGCTCGAGGGCGCAGGCGTCCTCGGCCGCCTGCGCCTCGGTCACGCCCATCACCTCGCGCAGGAAGCGGATGATCACGCGGTGCCGCGCGCGCACGCGACGGGCGGCCAGCTCGCCCTCGGGGGTGAGGGTGATGTACTCGCGCTGGGCGTACTCCGCCAGGCCCATGGCGGCCAGGCGCTTCAGGGCCGGGGAGACCGAGCCGGCCTTGACCCCGCGCGCCAGGGCGATGTCGCGCACCCGCGCCACCTTCTGGTCGCGGAGCAGCTCGTAGATGGTGGACAGGTAGTCCTCCAGGGCTCCGGTGAGTTCGGGCGCGGTCGCGCTGGCGGCGGCATTCGTACTCATTGTTAGATACGACTAATAATTGACGACAGGACTGTCAAGCCGGACGGCGCGTGGCCCCGGGCGCGACGATCAGGCCCCGAAGCCCACGATCCCGGACTTCGGGCCGCGCAAGGCGAGTTCCTCGCCCAGGGCCGCCACCACCTGGGCGGGGGCCATGGGCACCAGGGCGGCCGCGCGGCGGACCGCGGCGAAGTCGCCGGGCGTGAGTCCGGCCAGCGCGTGCACGCCCCGCTGCAGGGGGGCGTGCCGATCCTCGTCGACCTCCAGCTGCAGCGCCCGCAGCGTGAGGGTCAGCATGCGGTCGCGCTGGTCCGCGGTCAGCGGGTCGAAGCGCACCTTGACTGCGAAGCGGCGGAACACGGCCGGGTCGAGGTCGTTCACCAGGTTGGTGGCCGCCAGGAACAACCCGGCGTGGGCCTCCACCTGCACCAGCAGCTCGTTGACCTGGGTGACCTCCCACGACTGGCGCGCCCGGCGGCGGTCGCGCAGGAAGCTGTCCGCCTCGTCCAGCAGCAGCAGCGCGCCCTCGGTGCGGGCGGCACGGAACATATCGGCGATGGCGGCCTCGGTCTGGCCCACGTACGGGCCGAGCAGGTCGGACGCCCGCTTGAGCAGCAGGGGTACGTCCAGCACCTCGGACAGGTGGTGGGCCAGGGCGGTCTTGCCCGTGCCCGGGGGGCCGTACAGGCACACCGATCCGTGGCGTTGCTCGGCCAGGCCGGCGACCAGGGCGCGTACGTCCACCGGCGAGTTGAGCAGGTCCAGGTCGTAGTCCCTGCAGGCGCGGGCCGGCACCCGATCGGGCAACCCACGGGCCGCGAGGTTGCCGTCCACCAGGCGCTGGAAGTCGGCCTCGATCACGTCGGGGTCGGTCTCGTCCAGCGCGCCCACCACGCGGGCGGTGCGGGCGATGTCCGCGGGCGT
Source organism: uncultured Rickettsiales bacterium (assembly GCA_964639985.1). Classification (GTDB taxonomy): domain Bacteria; phylum Myxococcota_A; class UBA796; order UBA9615; family CAYRNR01; genus CAZXHG01. Next base: position 7,362 of record CAZXHG010000043.1, on the reverse strand, counting down.
CAGCCGCTCGTCCGCGGCCATCCGCTCCAGCCACGGCTCACGCACGGCCTGGTCGGCGAGGTGCCGGTCCAGCAGCTGGCGGCGCACGCTGCGCGGGGGGGGGGGCAGGTGCAGCACCACGACGAAGCGGCGCAGCACGGCCGGGTCCATGTGGCCCAGGGCGTTGCAGATCCAGATCGTGGGGACCGGGTTGTTCTCCAGCAGCCGGTTGGTCCACGCCTTCTCGTCCGTGGCGCGGCGGTAGCCGGGCAGGGGCAGCATGGCGTGGTCGGGGAACACGTCCTCGATCTCGTCGAACAGCACCAGGGCGTCGCCGCGGCCTCGCAGCAGCTCCTGGCACATCAGGTAGTGGCGCAGCCGGCCGCGCCGGGCCGTGGGGTCGCCGTCCTCGTCCTCGTCGCTGACCTGGTAGCAGGTGGCGTCCGCGGAACGGCCCAGGGCGCGGGACAGCTCGGTCTTGCCCGTGCCGGGCGGGCCGTACAGCAACACGTTGACCCCGGCGACCCGCTTCGCCAGGGCCTTGCGCAGCCAGGTGAGCACCAGGTGACGCTCCCGCTTCAACTGGGGGTAGTCGTCCAGGGTGAGCGAGGGCTCGGCCGCGAACACCAGGAACGACGACACGAGCGAATGCGCGTCCTCGTGTTCGCTGAGCAGGCCCTCCATGGCCGAGCGGTGCACGTCGAAGGGCAGGCCGGAACGGTAGGCCCAGGAGGGGTTGAGGCCCAGCAGGCCGGAGCCGACCAGGGCGCCGTCCCAGGCCAGGGCCCGCTGCACGGCCTCGCGGCTCCGACCGAGCACCGTGGCCAGCATGGCGCAGAAGCCGATGAAGGAGCGGCACTCCAGCTCGAACAGCTGCTCGAGCGCGGCGCGCAGGCCGCTGTCCACCTCGGACAGAACGGCCAGGGCCAACGCCTCGCGCGCCTCGGCCTCGAGCTGCAGGGCCTCGCCCAGCAGCTCGGTGTTGCGTAGCACCGGCGCGGTGGGCTCCACGCCGCACCGCTCGAGGTAGGTCAGGCGTCGGCGGATGCGCTTGCCCAGGGCGTCGGCGTCCACCTTGTCGCCCGGCTCCAGCGGCAGCCCGGCCGCGCGGAACACCGCGTCGTCGCTGACCCCGTCGCCGACCACGAACTGGCGGTAGCTGGCCCGGCAGCGCAGCGCGCGTAGGGTCCACAGGGCCACTGTGTCGCGCCGCGTGGCGCGCGGAGAACGTGTCTTGCGTGGGGTCTCGGATGTCATGGTTGCCCCTGTGCTTTCGGGGGATTTCTCCGTGCTGGCTGCGGCCATCTTGAGACGCTGACTGGACAGCCGCTGTCGGAAGAGAAAAAGGGACGCTCATGAGTTCATAAGAAACTCCACGGGGTCGTTGTCGCCTGAGTGAGCGGCGTCGAGCCAGTGGGTGCGGTAACTTATGAACTTATGAGCGTCCCTTTTCCGTTCGTCGCGTTGTTCCTGGCGCTGGTCGTCGTTGCCGGCTGCAGGAGTGGGGACGATGTGGTGGAGCCTGTGGGGGAACTGGCGGGGTCGGTGAGCTGTCGGGAGTGTCATCCGGCGTTCTACTCCCTGTGGGAGTCGTCGAACCATGGGCGGACGGTTCGGCCGTATTCCAGCGAGGTGGTGGGGCCGTTCGCGTCGCCCGCGGAGGTGGATGCGGGCGGCGAGCGGTACGTGGTCGATCCGCGGGCGGGCACGGTCCGGCAGGTCGGGGAGGGGGGAGCTGAGCTGGAGGTCGCGTATGCGGTGGGGGGGCGGGATGTGCTGTACCTGCTGACGCCGCTGGAGCGCGGCCGGCTACAGGTGCTGCCCGTGGCGTGGGACGTGGGCGAGGAGGCGTGGTTCGACACCACGGCCAGCGCGGTGCGACACACGGGGGAGGGGCCGGTGGAAGGGGCCCTGCCGTGGACGGACCGGGCGCTGACGTTCAACACGGCCTGCCGGGACTGCCACGTCTCCCACGGCACAACCTGGTACGACGCGGCCACGGACAGCTACGAAACTTCCTGGGCCGAGCCGGGCATCAGCTGCGAGGCGTGCCACGGACCGGCCGCGGAGCACGTGCGGGTCTGCCTGGCGGCGGGGGAGGAGGACCCGGCGGATCTGGCGATCCGGCGCTTCGGTGACCTGGACCACGCGCAGGTCAACGCCGCGTGCGGCGCGTGCCACGCCCGGGCCGTGCCCTTGACCGGGCACTTCCAGCCCGGGGACGCGTTCTTCGACCACTTCGACCTGGTGACCCTGGAGCACCCCGACCACCACCCGGACGGGCGGGACCTGGGCGAGAACTACACCCTGACGAGCTGGATGCTGTCGCCGTGCGTGGCGAACGGCGAGCTGGACTGCCTGCACTGCCACACGGCCAGCGGGCGCTTCCGGCACGCCGAACAGCCGGACCGGGCGTGCGAGCCGTGTCACGCCGATCGGATCGCGGAGGTGGAGGCGCACAGCCACCACCCGTGCGGCGCCTCGGGCGGACGCTGCATCGACTGTCACATGCCGGCCACGGAGTTCGCGCGCATGCGGCGCAGCGACCACTCCATGCGGCCGCCCACGCCGTCCGTGGCGCAGGCCCTGGGATCGGTCGATGCGTGTACCGCGTGCCATTCGGACCACGACGTCGCGTGGGCCACGGGCGTGGTCAGGGATTGGGGTGGCGGGGCGAACGCCGAGGCCACCCTTGAGTGGGCCTCGCTGGTGTACGAGGCGCGGAGTGGGGATTTCACCCGGCTCGGCGACATGCTCGCGTATATCGCGAAGGGGGAGCGCAACGAGGTGGTGGCCGCGTCCCTGCTGCGGTGCATGCGCGTCTGCCCCAATGCGGCGGTCGAGCCCGCGCTGGTCGGGGCGCTGGACGACAGGTCTCCGCTGGTCCGGGCGGCCGCTGCCGCGACCCTGGGCCAGCGTGGCGGGCCCGGAGCGTTGCGGCCGCTGCTCGACGCGCTGGACGACCCCAGCCGGCTGGTGCGGGTGCGGGCCGTGCGCGCGCTGGCCGGCCTGGACGAGGCGGCGCTGGAACCCGAGAGCCGGCCGCTGGTCGCGGTCGCGGCGGCCGAGCTGGAGATCAGCCTGGAGGTCCGGCCGGACGACCCGCGGTTGCTGCTGGAGCGGGGCAACCTGGCCGCGGACCGCGGCAGGGACTCCGACGCGCTACGCCTGTACGAGGCGGCCCTGGGGTTGGATCCAGAAGGCGTCGAGGCGCGGGTCAACGCGGCCATGGTGCATGGCCGGCTCGGCGACCCGGCCCAGGCCGAGGCCCTGCTGCGGGAGGCCTCGCAGAGGGCTCCCGACGACCCGGCCGTCAACCTGGACCTGGGGTTGCTGCTGGCCGGGCTGGGACGGACCGACGAGGCCGAGGCGGCGCTGCGCCGGGCGCTCGAGGCCGACCCGGACCTGGCCGTAGCCGCGTACAACCTGTGCGCCCTGGCCGGTGAGGCGCGGATCGACGAGGCCGTGACCTGGTGTGGCCGGGCCGTGGAGCTGGAGCCGGGGGAGGCGCGGTACGGGTACGCGCTGGCGTTCTACACGTGGCGGGCGGGGGACGTGGAGCGGGCGGGGGACGTGGCCGGGGAGGTGCTCGCGAACCACCCCGAGCACGCGGCCACGCGTGCGCTGATGGAGCAGCTGAAGTAGCCCGGCCTTGCCGAGACAGCGGTGCGTCGGCGACATTGGTAGGTATGGAAGAATCCGAGGACAGCCTTTCGTTCGACCGCTTCGGCGACGACTGGATCAGCGAGGTGCACCTGGTGGACGACGACGAGTCGGTCCGCCGCGGGCTGGGCCGGCTGTTGCGAGCCAGCGGCTACCAGGTCCGTACGCACGAGTCGACCGCGGAGTTCCTCGACCAGGATCTCGGCGACGCGCCGACCTGTGTCGTGCTGGACGTGAAGATGCCCGACGAGACCGGCCTCGAGCTGCAGGAGCGGATGCGTACCCTGCGCTATGCGCCGCCGATCGTGTTCCTCACCGGCCACGGTGACATCCCGATGAGCGTGCAGGCGATGCGCGCCGGCGCCGTGGACTTCCTGACCAAGCCCGTGGACAGCTACGACCTGCTGGTGGCCATCGAGCGGGCGCTGGCGCTGGATCGCCAGGCGCGGACCGAGCGGGACGAGACCCGGGAGATGCGCAGGCGGCTGGACAGCCTCACCCGGCGCGAGCGGCAGGTGCTGGAGCGGGTGATCGGCGGCCATCTCAACAAGCAGATCGGGTTCGAGCTGGGCATCGCCGAGAAGACCGTGAAGGTGCACCGCGGCCGGGTGATGGACAAGATGGCCGCGGGCTCGCTGGCCGAGCTGGTGCGGATGGCCCAGCGGCTCGGCGTGGAGCCGCGGCCCGGGACCGCGACGTGACGATCCGGCCCGGGTCGGTCGTCTTCTGGATGGCCTTCGGCGTCGTCCTGCTCCTGCTGCACGTCTGGGGAGAGCTGCTGTTCCACACCGTGGTCGAGCTGTTCGCCGTGGCCGTGGCCCTGGGCATCGTCTCCATCGTGCGCAACACCCGCCGCTTCCACGACGAGGGCTGGCTCGTGGTGCTCGGCGTGGCCTTCCCGTTCGTGGGCGCGCTGGACCTGGCGCACGCGCTGACCTACCCCGGACTGGGGTTCGGCGGGGACGTGCAGTCGAGCGCGCAGCTGTGGTTCGCGGCGCGCGCGGCCCAGGCGCTGGTGCTGCTGCTGGCACTGGCCACGGCCAGCGCGCGGGTGAACGGCTGGGCCTTCGTGCCCGTGTTCGGGACCTACGTGGCCGTGGTGCTGGTCGCGGTGCTGCAGCTGGACTCGTTCCCCGTGTGCGTGGATCCCGGGGGCCGCCCCACGCCGTTCCGGATCGCGGGTTCGGTGGGGGTGATGGCCGTGCTGGCCGTGGGTGGCGGTGCGTTGTGGGGCCGACGGGATCGCTTCACCGTGGTGGCGTGGTTCATGCTGGGCCTGAGCCTCGGCTTCGCCGTGTTGTCGGAGCTGGCGGGCGTGCTGTCCACCGGGCTGGGCGACGGTCCGGGCGTGGTCGCCCACCTGCTCAAGCTGGGGTCGTTCGCCGCGGTGTACCGGGCCGTGATCGACGGCGCCCTGGCCAGCCCCTACGAGGCGTTGCGGCAGGCCGTGGATGCGCCGGACGAACAGCGCTCCGGCGGCGGACTCGACTCGCCCACCCTGGGATCGCGCACCGACGAGATGGCCCAGCTCAACCATCAGCTCGCCGAGGCCGAGCGGCGCTACCGCACGGTCGCGGACTTCACCTTCGACTGGGAGGCCTGGGAGGATCCGGTGGGCACGCTGCAGTACGTGTCTCCTTCCTGCCGCCGCATCACCGGATATCTGGCCGAGGAGTTCATCGCGGATCCAGCGCTGGTCGACCGACTGGTGATCCCGGACGACCGGGCCTTGTGGCTGGAGCACCGCTCCACGGAGTCGGCGCAACAGGCCGCGGGCGCGGTGCGCGTTCGCATCCGCCGCGTGGATGGAGCCATCCGCTGGATCGAGCACGTGTGCCAGCCGGTGGTCGACGGCCAGGGCCGGTCCCACGGGATCCGGGCGAGCAACCGGGACATCACGCACGCGGTCGAGGCGGACGAGGCGGTGCGGCGTGCGCGGGACGAGCTGACCCACCTGCAGCGCGTGTCCACGGCGGGCGAGCTGACCGCCCAGCTCGCCCACGAGATCAACCAGCCCCTGGCCGGGATCATGAGCAACGCCCAGGCCGCGATCAGCCTGTTGCAGAGCACGGACCCGGATGTGGCCGAGATCCGGGCGGCGCTGGACGACATCGTGTCGGACGACCGCCGGGCCAGCGAGGTGGTCGCGCGGATCCGCAACATGTTGAAGAAGGGCCCCAGGCACCGCTCGTCGGTCGACGTCAACGACGCGGTCATGGAGGTCCTGAGCATGCTGCGGGGGCAGATGACCGACGGCCGGACCAACCTCACGCTCGACCTGACCCGGGACCTGCCGCGGGTCTTGGCCGATCGCGTGCAGGTGCAGCAGGTCGTGATGAACCTGGTGCGCAACGCGCTGGACGCGCTGCACGACGTGTCCGAACCGCGCCTGGTGCTGACCACCCGCCGATCCGACGGGTGGGTGCAGGTGCGGGTCCAGGACAACGGAGACGGAATCCCGGCGGACCTGCCGGGGGACGTGTTCGAGCCCTTCCTGTCCAGCAAGGACGGAGGGCTTGGCATGGGCCTGGCCATCAGCCGTTCGATCGTGGAGGAACACGGCGGCCGGCTCTGGGTCGAGGAGGGGGCCACGGGCGGCGCCACGTTGTGCTTCGAACTCCAGGTGTGGCCCGGAGAGGCGGCGGAGATCGAGGCCGAGCGTCGGCAGGAGCTGTCCCGAGGCAGCCTGTCGGGATAGTGCCCTTTTCGGGTGATTCCGGAACCTCCTGGCGGCGCCTGTCCCTGGGGGCTTGCACCGAATCAGAGATTCGGTGAAAGTCGCGCCGGGAGGAATCGTGGAATCCAGCCCGCCCGCCCGCCTCGTACTCGAAGACGGCCTCGTGATGACCGGACGCAGCTTCGGCGCCGACCGCTCCGCTGCCGGGGAGGTGGTGTTCACCACCGGCATGGTCGGGTACCCCGAGTCGTTGACCGACCCGTCCTACCGGGGCCAGATCCTGGTGCTGACCTTCCCCTCGATCGGCAACTACGGCGTGCCCGGCGACGAGCTCGGGCCGTTCGGCCTGCCCCGCGCGATGGAGTCCGATCGGATCCAGGTCGCGGGCCTGGTGGTGGCCGACTACTCGCCGGCCTACAGCCACTGGGAGGCGGTCCGCTCCCTGTCGGCGTGGCTGACCGAGGCCGGCGTGCCCGCGATCTACGACGTGGACACTCGCGCCCTGACCCGTCGCCTGCGGGAGCGGGGCACCATGCTGGGCCGGCTGGAGATCGGGGAACACGACCCCGGCTGGTTCGATCCGGCCGCCGAGAACCTGGTCGCCCAGGTGGGCCACGGCCGCGACGGCCTGCTCAACCCGGACGGAGACGTGCACCTCGCCGTGATCGACTGCGGGGTCAAGAACAACATCCTGCGCTGCCTGATGCGGCGGGGCGCGTCCCTGACCGTGCTGCCGTGGGACGCGGACCCGGCCGAGGTGCCCCACGACGGGCTGATGCTGACCAACGGTCCCGGTGACCCGGTGAAGTGCGAGGCCACCATCGGCCACATGGCCGCCGCGCTGGAGCGGGACAGGCCCATCTTCGGGGTCTGCCTGGGCAACCAGCTGCTGGCCCTGGCCGCAGGCGGGTCCACGTTCAAGCTGCGCTACGGCCACCGGGGCCAGAACCAGCCCGTGACCGACACGACCACCCAGCGTTGCCACGTGACCAGCCAGAACCACGGCTACGCGGTGGACGCGCGCACCCTGCCGCCGGACTGGG
>CAZXHG010000042.1:0-46195 GCA_964639985.1 uncultured Rickettsiales bacterium | reverse complement strand
GGGTCTGGCTGCAGAACAGGCAGTCGAAGGGGCAGCCCCAGCTCGTCTGCAGGAAGGCCCAGCGCACGGGCCGGAAGCGGGGCACGTGCACCGAGTTGAGGCGGTAGGCGTCCAGGTCGATGTCGGCCGCATCCATGGGCGGCAGCGCGTCGGGTGCGAACTCCTCGGCCACCGCGTCGGAGCACACCAGCGCCTCGCCGTCGCGGACCACCGCGCCCGGGATTCGATCCACGGGTTCACCCCGGGCGACCGCCAGCACGGCGCCCAGCAGCTCGCCCTGCAGGCAGCCGTCGACGGCCGAGTCCGGCGCCAGGAAGGTGCCCGCCGCATAGGACGGGTGCTGGCCAGCAGCCCAGATCCGCAGGTCGGGCATCAGCGCCCGCGCCTCGGTGGCCAGCTCGTGGCAGTACGGCACGTCGGGTGTGGCCACGTCCATGATCAGCGTGGCGGGGCGGTGGTCGCGGATCCGCCGGGCCAGCAGCGCGGCGTCGAGGCGCCGGGGATGCAGGTCGAACAGCAGCGGGTCGAACCCCTCCCGCCGGAGCATGGCGGCGGCGTACATCAGCTGTGCCGGCCACATCAGGTCGCGGGGGTGGGGGGACACCCGCTCGTCCGTGCCCCCGTAGTCGCAGGGCAGCCGCACGAGCGCGACGCGACTGGCATCCAGATCCGTCATGACCGTCCGCAACCCATCCTAGCCGCTCGTCGGGCCGGCTTCACCCGGCCCGCCCCGCATCATAGCTGGACAGGGGGCCCGCGGCTCCCTACCATCGCAGCGGATTTCCGCCCGGAGGTGTCGGTCATGGTACGCGCTGGCTGGTTGACCCTGTGCATGGCCCTGGTCTCGTGGTGCCTGCTCGGCTGCGAGCAGGGGGGCACGCTGCTGATCCCGGACGACGACGACAGCGCCGCGGACGACGACGACGTGGCCGACGACGACGACGTGGCCGACGACGACGACAGCGCGGCGGACGACGACGACACCGCGGACGACGACGACACCGCGCCGGCGGTGGCCGACTACAGCGGCGAGGTGTTCGTCAGTGCGGACGTGTGGGGGTGGGTGCAGATCCCGGGGGAGGGGGAGATCACCACCGAGATCGATCCCCAGTCCAGCACGTTCGAGGCCGCGGGCACGATGGTCTTCGAGGTGCCCTACATGGGCCCGGTCGAGCCCGAGTACGAGCTGGCCGGCACGCTGGACGACGACACGATGGGCGGCGTGATGACCGTGTACCTGTCGGGGCTGACCGAGTGGCTGGACGATCTCGCCCTGGAGATCACCGGCACCATCGACCACGAAGCGGGTGAGATCGAGGCCGAGCTGTACGAGGACGCCAACGGCGTCGTCTCCACCGGCACCTTCGAGCTCGACCGCCAGTAGCGCTCAGTTCGCGCCGCCCGCCAGCCCGATGACCAGGCTGGCGAGGTCGGCCATGGCCGCCTCCAGGTCGGGCGGCTCGCAGAGACCGCCCTCGACCTGGTCGTCGATCTTCACGTAGTCCCCCCCGGTGTGATGGGCGGCCCACACGTAGAACCCGATCATGCTCGAGGTCGAGTTCTGGCTGTTGCACTGCACGTCGATGGTGGCCGTTCCCGCGTTGGCGTCGATGAGCAGCTCGGCGCCAGGCCCGAACACCGACACCACCACCTGCCGGTCCAGGGAGGCGAAGAACTCCAGGAACAGGTCCAGCTTGCAGTACACCGGGCACACCACGTCCGGGGACGGGCCGCAGTCGGCCTGCACGAACGTCGGCCAGGGATCGCCGAGGTCGCACGGCGACAGGTCCCACGGCCAGTTCCCCTGCCCCATCATCGGCGTGTAGTCCCCTTCGTCGCTCAGCACCACCACCGCCAGCGGTGCGCCGTCCCGCAGGAACCGCCCGCCCGCGTCGCCGTTGTAGTCGTGGAATTGCTGGGGCAGGCAGCGGCACATGGCCGCCCAGGGGTGGGCGGCGTCCCAGTGGTTGCCGCTGCACTCGACCAGCGTGTCGCTGTCCCAGTCCACGAAGTCGCTGTCGTAGGGCAGCTCCAGGCTGGCGCAGATCGCCAGCGCCGCCACCCACAGCCCGTACTCCTCGGTGGCGCCCTCGATGCCCACGTCCACCAGGGCCTGGAAGTCCGGCACCACGTCGGGGTCGGTGGGGCGCAGGATGGTCGGCGGGTGGGACACGTCGTCGCCGGTGTTGTCCAGCCCGCGCAGCCGGCCGGCCGTGCCGTGGGCGTCCGCGCAGCCCGCGAAGGCGGTCGGGTCGTGCAGACAGGGCCTCGACTGGGTGGTGGTCAGGCCCAGCTGCCAGCCCACGTCCGGGCCGCTGGCCACCATGGTATCCACGAATGCAGGGAAGGCCGCGGCCATGGCCTCCTGGTCGGAGGCCATGGAGTTGGAGCTGTCCACGATCCACAGGATGTCGACCGGCCCGGGGTCACCTCCGTTGTCGTCGTCGTCGTCGTGGGTCGGTTGCGGGCAGCCCGCCGCGAGGGCGAGAGCACACAGCAGGCTGGTCAGCAGGATGTGTCTCATGGTGTTCCCCACGACGATGCTACCATCCCCGCAGGGGCCACCGGCCCGGGCAGGAGGATGCCCTGAAGCGCACGCAGCTCATCGTCTACGGGCCCCGGGGCCTCACGCGGAGGGGATTCCTGCGCGGCACCACCGCTGCTGGCGCGGTGCTCGTGTTCGGGCCCCTGGCATGCTCGGGCGAGACAACGGCCGACGATGACGACACCGCGCCGCCGGCGGACGACGACGACTCGGCTGCCGGGGCCCTGCCGCGAGCCCGTATCGTGGAAGGGGACAGCACCGTGGCCGCGGGCGTGGTCGGTACGTGGACCCTCGAGATCGAGGTGGGGGAGACCGGGTTGGCGCCCGGGGACGGCATCGCCCTGTGCGTGGAGCACGGCGCGGACTGGCACGGCGAGCGCGACGAGTACCGCAACCCCGTGGACCGCCTCGGCGGGCTGTCGGTCGAGGTCGAGGCCGAGGCCTCCTTCGAGATCCTGGCCGGTACCTTCACCTCGGCGGGCAACGCCGCGGAGTTCCTGCTGGCCGAGGGCGAGCTCGAGCCGGGGCAGACGGTCCGGATCACGGTGGGTGATCCCGCGGCCGGCAACCCCCTGACCGCCCCGACCGTCGCCCACGACGCGGTCATCCACGTGCTGGAACACACCGGCGGCGAACTCACGGAGCAGGGCTTCCGCATGTACCGCGAGCTGCTGCCCACGCCGGCGGTGACCGTGCAGCCGCTGGCCGCCCAGGCCGTGGAGGTGCTGGCCCGCGGCCACGCCGCCCCGGGCGAGGCCCTGCCCGTGGTGCTGCGGCTGGTGGACCTGCACGGCAACGCAGTCGGGGACGAGGACGTGGTCGTGTCGCTGTACGACGACACGTCCGACGAGCTGCTCGTCGAGGCCGCCTTCGGCGGCGACGACGGGGGCGTGCTGCGCCTGGACGTGGTGCTGGACCAGCCCGGGTTGGTCCGGCTGCGGGCCGAGGCCCCGGACCTGGACGCCGTGGCCTACGGCGGCCCGGTGGAGGTGGGCCTGGACGCTCCGCCCGCGCGCTTCGGCCAGATCCACGGCCACTCCCTGGTCAGCGACGGCCTGGGCACGGCCGGGCAGTGGTACGAGTACGCCCGCCACACGTCCCGGCTCGACTTCGCCGCGCTGAGCGATCACGGCTACCTGGTCGAACGGGTGATGGACCCCCAGCTCTTCCGCCACGACATCTTCGAGCAGGACTGGGAGGAGTACGCGGAGGTCACGCGCGCGGCCCACGACCCGGGCGCGTTCGTCACCTTCCTGGCCTACGAGTGGACGTCGAACCTGTACTCGGACAAGTGCGTGTACTTCCTGCACGACGACGAGCCGTTCGAGCCCTACCCGCCCACGCTCGATGATTTCTACGAGCAGTACCGCGACCGAGCCGACGAGGTGACCGTGGTCTCGCACATGATGTGGGCCACGACCTTCATGCGGGCCACGGACTGGCAGACCTTCGACCACGACCTCGAGCGGGTGGTGGAGGTGGCGTCGCAGCACGGCGTACGCGAGTACGCGGGCAACCCCTTCTGGGCCGCCGACGATCCCTGGGCCCAGGTCAACGCCGCGGCCATGCACGGCCACCTGGTGGCAGACGGTCTCGCTGCCGGGCACCGGCTGGGCCTGGTGTGCGGGGAGGACAGCCACACCGGCCTGCCGGGCAACCTCCACCCGGGCCGGCTGCAGTGCCGGTGCGCGGGCATGATGGCCGTGCGCACCGACGAGCTGACCCGCGAGGCGGTGTGGGAGGCGTGGCGGGCGCGCCACGCCTGGGGCAGCACCGGTCCACGCGTGCTGCTGGACTTCAGCATCGACGGCGTGACCCAGGGGAACGAGGCATCTCGGCCCGCGGCCGACCCGCGCAACCTGCACGTGGAGGTGGCCGCGCCCGTGGGCATCACCCGCATCGAGATCGTGCGCGACGACCCGGCCGCGCCCGTGTTCGTGCAGGAGTACGACGAGCCGGTCTGGAATCCCGAGCCGCTGGACTGGGCCGACACCGAGGAGCTGGCCGGCGAGGTGCTGTACTACGTGCGGATCCACCTGGAGGGGGAGCACCTCGCCTGGTCGTCGCCCGTCTGGGTGATCCCGGTCTGACCGGCGGTCACCACCAGAGCGGGCCTGGCGGACTGGAGCGTTGCCAGCGGCAACCGGGGTGGTGGCGCGGGCGGTCGAGTGCGCCGGGCGTGACCTGGTCCGGGGCGGGGGATCGCCGCCAGCGGCCGGGCAGGCGGCCGGTGATCGCGGTCAGCAGCCACAGGGTGCGGCGGGACATCGTGTACCTCGCGTTGGCGGATGCGCAGCGTCGTCGTTCACCCGGATCGGGTGTCGTCGGTGTGGGGGATCTTCGCTAGAGCCCGCCGCCGTAGAACACGAACAACGCGCCAGCGTCCTTGTCGACCTGGGCGTCGTGGCTCGCGCCGACCAGGAGGTCGTCCAGGCCGTCGCCGTTGAGGTCACCGAGACCTGAGTAGAAGGCGTACGTGCTGTGCTCGGTGCCCGTGATGCGGACGTCCGCAGCCCCGGCCTCGACCACGCCGGAGACCGGGCCGTAGAACAGGTACGTGGCACCACAGTGTTCGAAGGGCTCGTCCAGTGAGGGGGCGCCGAAGACGTAGTCGTACACGCCGTCGTCGTTGGCATGCCCCCCGCCCCGGATCCACAATCCCGCATCCTCGTCCTCGGCCAGGAACACGACGTCTGCCGCGTGAGCCAGCGGGCCCACGCCCGAGACCGGGCCGCGGACGAGGAAGCACTCGCCGTCGCCATGCAGGCAGGTGACGAAGTCGTCCAGGCCGTCTCCGTTCGTATCTCCGACGGGGCTGATGTACGAACTGAGGATCGTGTTCCCCGGGCCCTCGAGCCGGGCGGCGGCGGACAGCAGATCCGTGGTCCCGGCGGTCAACGGTCCGTACCAGGCGAAGACGGCCTCCGCCTGCTGGAGCGGGGTGTCGCTGTTGCCGGAGATGAGCAGCACGTCGTCGAACCCGTCTCCGTCCAGGTCGCCTCCGATGGCCACGCCTCGGCCAGCCTGATCGCCACCGAAGATGCCGACGATCTTGACGTCGGCGTCGGCCAGCGAGTGGGAGCCCGGCGGTGCCGGGCCGTGGATCAGATAGACGGCCCCCGAGTTGGTTGCGACCGACTCTTCGCAGGGTGCTCCGATCAGGAAATCACTGTTGCCGTCGCCATCGACATCGCCGGCCGTCGGCTGCAGCCTGGCCGCCTCGTCCCCTTCGGTCTCGCCGATCCACGTCGTGTCGGCGTCGGCGGTCGTCGAACTGCCTGCTGGCACCGGCCCGTGGAACAGGTAGGTCTCGCCCTTCAAGCTCGGTCCCGACCCCGCCGCGATCAGGAAGTCGCCGTAGCCATCGCCGTCGATGTCTCCGAGAGAGGCGGTGTCCCCGATCTTGTTGAAGGTCGCCTGCCCGTCGATCCTGGCCCACGAGTCCCCGAGAGATGCCGTTCCGGGGGCCACGGGCCCTCGGCGGACGTAGACCGTGCCGACGTCCTCGTACCCGACGTCCGTGAAGCTGGCGGCCACGAGCAGGTCCGGAAGCCCGTCTCCGCTCACGTCCGGTACGACCACCGGGCTGGAACCCGCGTGGTCACGGAGGGTCTCGCCCAGGAGCACCACCGATGCCTCGTCGACCGTGAAGTCCCCGGCCAGCACGCAGTCGTTGGGCGTGCCGTCGCAGTCGTTGTCCAGGCCGTCGCCGCAGATCTCGGTCGCGTCGGGATTGACCTCGTAGCGCTCGTCGTCGCAGTCGCCGTCGCAGGGGATCCAGCCGTCGAAGTCGCCGTCCCGCTCGTCCATGGGCGTGTACCCGTCGCAGTCGTTGTCCAGCCCGTCACAGATCTCCTCGGCGCCCGGGTACACGGTCGCGTCGGAGTCGTCGCAGTCGCCGTCCTCCACGGTCCAGCCGTCGCCGTCGGCGTCGGTGGACGGCTCGGTGTCGTCGTCGGCCGAGGTCGTGTCGTCGTCGGCCGAGGTCGTGTCGTCGTCCGTGGCGGGATCGGGGATCGTGTCCTCCTCGGGGCAGCCGGTCAGCAGCACCAGGCACAGGACCCCGACGGCCGTCCACCAGCGTGTCATCGCCATCGCTACCTCCCCTGTCTCATAGCCCACCGCCGTAGAACATGAACAGCGCGCCAGCATCCTCGGCGGCCTCGTTGTCTCCCCGGGCGCCGATCAGCAGGTCGGCGAGCTGATCGCCGTTGAGATCCCCGATGGCCGCGGAGTAGGCGTAGTGGGTGTCCTCGGTGCCGTGGATGCGGACGTCGGCGTCATCGGCGTCCAGGGTACCGGAGACAGGGCCGTAGAACAGGGCGCTGGCCCCACAGTGCGGGAAGGGGACGCCCGTCCAGGGAGCGGCGAAGAAGTAGTCGACCACCGTGTCGCCGTTCACGTCGCCGACCCCCGCGGGGTGGAGCATCATGCTGTCGTCCCCGGCCAGGAAGACGACGTCGGCCGCGTCCTCCACGGGGCCCACCCCGTGCACCGGCTGGCGGACGAGGTAGCACACGCCGTCCTGGTACAGGCAGGTGATGAACTCGTCGAGGCCGTCCCCGTCGGTGTCGCCGATGGGAGCGGTGTTGTGGCCGAAATTGGTGTTGGCCGGCCCCTCGAGACGGCCGTCAGCCGAGAGCAGGTCCGTGGAGTCGGTTCCGATCGGCCCGTACCAGACGAAGACGGCATAGTCCTCGTGCACGGCGGTCTCACCGTTCTTCGCTCCGATCAGGATGTCGTCGATGCCATCTCCATCGAGGTCGCCCGCGATGTCCACGTCCAGCCCGGCCTGGACCCCCGCGGAGCCCAGCACCTTGACGTCGGCCTCGGCCAGCGAGTGGCTGCCGGCTGGCGAGGGGCCGTGGATCACGTAGAACGCGCCAGCGTACTCCCCCCCCGTGTCCTCTCCGATGGCGCCGATGACGAGGTCGTCGGTGCCGTCGCCGTCGATGTCGCCCGGGGTGGAGGGCAGCTTGAACGCCATGTCCCCGTCCGCCTCGCCCAGCCAGGTCGTGTCGGCGTCCGCTGCGGTGGAGTCGCCGGCCGGGATCGGGCCGTGGAACAGGTAGGTCTCGCCCCCGCCGCTCGGTCCCGAGGGGGCCGACAGCAGGAAGTCCCCGTAGCCGTCGCCGTCGAGATCCCCCATGGACGAGCTGCTGAGCAGATTGTGGCCGGTCACCAGTCCGGCGATCCTGGCGAAGGCGTCGCCCAGGCTGGCCGTGCCCGGGGTCGTGGGCCCACTCCATACGTATGCCGCGCCGGAGTCCTCGTACCCGACGTTCGCGAAGCCGGCGGAGACGAGCAGGTCCGGCACGCCGTCGCCGGTGACGTCCTGCACGACCGTGGGCGAGACACCGGCCATGTCCTCGTACTGCTCTCCCGTGAGCTTCGTCGGCCCCTCGTCCACCCCGAATTCCCCTTCCAACACGCAGTCGTTGGGCGTTCCGTCGCAGTCGTTGTCCAGGCCGTCGCCGCAGACCTCGGTCGCGTCGGGGTTGACCTCGTAGCGCTCGTCATCGCAGTCGCCGTCGCAGGGGCTCCAGCCGTCGAAGTCGCCGTCCCGCTCGTCCATGGGCGTGTACCCGTCACAGTCGTTGTCCAGGCCGTCACAGATCTCCTCGGCGCCCGGGTACACGGTCGCGTCGGAGTCGTCGCAGTCGCCGTCCTCCACCGTCCAGCCGTCCCCGTCAGTGTCGGTGGACGGCTCGGTGTCGTCGTCCGCGGTCGCGTCGTCGTCCGCGGTCGTGTCGTCGTCGTCCGTGGTCGTGTCGTCGTCCAGCTCAGCCACCTCCGGGCAACCGGCAGACAGCGCCGCGAGCGTGGCCAGGGTGAGCAGGCCGGGAATCCGTGGTCTCAGTAGCATGTGCCGTCCCCCGTACACGTGAACACCTCACCGGTCGTGAAGTGGTCGTAGATCCAGCCGTCGTTGTTCACGTCGTGCGTGGTGTTCTCCGTCTCCGCAAAGCCCCAGTCGACGTCGTCGCTGGTGAGCACGAAGGTTTCGGATGTGTTCTTCAGGCCTCCCCCCGGACTTCCGATCACCGCCCCACCCGTGATGTCGATCGTGGCGTCGATCCAGCTCCCGACGTTGATGGCGCCGCCGTCGTTCAGCGTGCCGTCGTTGCCGCTCAGGACCGTATCGGTCAGGTAGATGTAGGCGACTCCCCAGCCGTGCAGTGCCAATGCCCCGCCGCTGGCAGCCCGGTTCCCGATCATGGCCGTGTCGTCGAAGGTCAGCGAGGCGGTGCCGTGGGAGCCCAGGGAGATCGCGCCTCCGAGGTTCCCCCCGCCGGCCGTGTTGTCGAAGAACAGCGTCGTGGACGCCGTGATGTGGAGGTCGCCCCAGGACGAGTGGTGGATCGCACCTCCCTCGTCCAGCGCCGAGTTGGAGTCGAACAGCGAGTCGACGATGGTGAGCGTGTTGGACGCGTCGGCGTCCACGCTGATGGCGCCTCCGCTGTCCGCGCTGTTGGCCACGAAGGTGGACCCCTCGATGACGACCTCGTGGAATCCGGCCCCGGAGATCTGGATCGCCCCCCCGTAGACGATCGCAACGTTGTCGCTGAAGGTGGTGCCGACGATCGAGACCTCGGCGCCGCTGCCGGAGATGAGCAGGGCGACTTCGGTGTTCGCGGTCACGAGGCAATCGTCCAGGACGAGGTCGGAGCTGGCGACATCGACGGCCCGCTTGCCGTTCTGCAACGTCAGGTGGGAGAGGGTGACCCGGGGGCCGTCCGCCACCTCGACGATGGTGTTCGTCCCCAGCCCGTCGAGGACCGTGTCCGATGGGCTCGCCGAGGCGGAGCCGAGCGCGATCTCCGCGAGGGGGGGGATCTGCAGTTGCTCGGTGTGGGTACCGGGGCAGATCCAGACCGTGTCCCCGCTGTCCGCCGCGTCCAGGGCCTGCTGGATGGAGGCGTACTCCGTGCCCTCGAGCGCAGCAGCAGCGTCACCGTCGCCGTTGCCGTCGCAGTCGGCGTCGATCCCGTCGCAGGGCTCGTCCGGCCCGACGTTCCGGTCCGGATCACCGTCGTCGCAATCGCTGGCATCGATGACGTATCCCGATGGCTGCTCACATGTCGGACTGCTCGCCTGCGCGGGATCACCGTATCCGTCGCCGTCATCGTCCGCGTACCAGGTCAGCCCGCTGCTGTCTTCATCGACCAGTCCATCGCAGTCGTCATCGATTCCGTTACACGGCTCGATCGCTCCCGGGTGGATGGCCGGATCGGTGTCGTCGCAGTCCTCCGCGAGCTGTGAATAGGTCGGCGGCAGGTTGCACGAGGATCGCCCGAGGGCCGGATCGCCCCAACCGTCCCCGTCCCCGTCGTAGTACCCGGTCACCTCGTCGCATGGCTCCGTTGCCGGTTCCTCCCCTCCCTCTCCCTCGTCGACGCATCCGACCGCAACGAAAGTGAGCGCCGCGGCAAGCAGGGAGACCGTGCCCCGTGGTTGGACTCGACCCCTCCGCCAGCCCAGGAGCAGCGCCGCGACGAGCGCGAGCCAGACCGCTGACGGACCTCGTCGCGGATGGGCGGAGCAGGCGCATCCCGGGGTCTCCTCCTCGTCCCCGGCAGAGGCGAGACAGTCGGTGTCCTGGCCATCGGCCATGCCGTCGCAGTCGTTGTCGATGGCGTCCGTGCAGTCCTCTGCCGCCCCGGGGTGGACACCACTGTCGGCGTCGTCGCAGTCCTCGGGATCGGGGCCCCCCTCGTAGCCGTCTCCATCGGCGTCGATGAAGTCGTCTCCGTCGCAATCCTGGTCGACGCCGTCGTGGGGCGTCTCCACCGCACCCGGATGAACTCCCGGATCGTTGTCGTCACAGTCGTCGCCGCCCGCTTCGGCCGCGGAGAAGCCGTCTTCGTCCTGGTCCACGAGATCGATCCCGTCGCAGTCCTGGTCGATGTCGTCGTACGGCACCTCCGTGGCCCCGGGGTGGACATTAGGATCGTCGTCGTCGCAGTCATCCGCGCAGCCGTCCCACCCGTCGCCGTCATCGTCGAGCCAATCCACGACCCCATCGCAGTCGTTGTCCAGGCCATCGCACACCTCGGGCGCAGCAGGGTTGGCCAAGTCGTTTCCCTCGATGCAGTCCCCGTCGCAGAGGGTCCACCCGTCTCCGTCCAGATCGACCAGCTCGTCCGTATCCGCGTTGCAGTCGTCGTCGAGACCGTTGCAGACCTCGAGCATCGCCGGATTGACCGCAGCGTCCAGGTCGTCGCAGTCCCCCTCGCATTCGGAGTAGCCGTCCCCGTCGTCGTCGATCTCGGTGGTGGCCAGATCCCAGGTGCAGTCCGAGTCGATCCCGTCGCAGGACTCGAGCGCGCCGGGGTAGGTGGACGGATTCGTGTCGTCACAGTCCTGACATTCCAGCCAGCCGTCCCCGTCCGTGTCCGTGGTCTCTGCCGCCGGGATCGAGCCGTCGCAGTCGCTGTCCACACCGTCGCAGTACTCCGGCGACTCCGGGAAGACGTACTCGTCGCCGTCGTCGCAGTCCCCGCCGTCCTCCGTGAAGCCGTCTCCGTCGTCGTCGTAGACCGCGGTCCCGTCGTCGATGATGCCGTTGCAGTTCTCGTCGAACCCGTCGACGGTCTCCGGCGAGCCGAGGTAGGTGCCGGCGTCCTCCTCGTCACAGTCGTCGATCCAGCCGACCATCCCGTCGCCATCCACGTCGGTGGCGGGGAACCCTCGCACGACATAGACCGATCCCCCGGTGGTGTAGGCGTCCTCGTTGTCCGAACCACCCACGATGATGTCGTCGAACCCGTCGCCGTCGAGATCACCGCCACCGCCCAGGCTCTCTCCGACCTCCTCCACGTCCTCGAAGCCTAGGATCGAGGCGTCGGCTCCGGTGAGCTGCATGTTGAAAGCCCACCCACTCGCCCGCCCGCGGACGACGTAGGCCTGGCCAGCGGACCAGTGCAGGTGGTCGTTGCTCCGCGCACCGATCACCATGTCGTCGAGTCCGTCGCCGTCCATGTCGCCGGCCGCGCTCACGGTGATGCCCGCCTCGTCTCCGCCCTCCTCGCCGACAAAGGACGCGTCCGCGTTCGACAGGGATGTGATCCAGCCGGTGGAGCGGCCGAGGACGAGGTATGCCTCGCCGGCGGTGCCGCTGCCCGGTGCGCCGATCAGCAGGTCGTCTAGACCATCCCCGTTGACGTCGCCGACGCCGGCCACGGAGTACCCCGCGTCGTCACTTGCAGCCTCGCCCTCGAACGTGGCGTCGGCTGCCGAGAGCGGGGTGTCCCAGTTCCAGACGACGGGATCGCCCAGGTACAGGAACGCAGCTCCCCCGCTGGCGTAGCCTCGGGCTCCGATCACGACATCGTCGTACCCGTCACCGTCCACATCCCCTGCGCCGGCGAGCCCGCCACCCGCCCAATCGTCCTCGGCCGAGCCCACGAACGAGGCGTCCGCATCGGCCAGATCCTGGTGCTGCCAGCCGGAAGCCGCACCCAGGACGAGATATGCCTTGCCCGCGTTGTCGCCGTTCTGCTCGTTGTAGGGGGCGCCGATGAGCATGTCGTCGTAGCCATCGCCGTCCACGTCTCCGGCGCCCGCGAGGGCATCCCCCGCGCGGTCTCCCTCCTCCTCGGGTCGGAACGAAATGTCGACGGAGGAGATGGGCGTGTACATGGTCCAGCCGCTCGTTCGTCCCAGCACGAGGTAGGCGAGGCCCGCATTCCCGCCGAACTGATCGTCGACCGGCGCGCCGATCAGGAGGTCCGCGAGCCCGTCGTCGTTCACGTCGCCAGCTGCAGCAAGGCAGTACCCGAGCATCGCCCCGTCGGCCTCGCCGATGTACGAGCCCATGGCCTCGACCTGCGGTTCGGCTCGAAGTCCAGCGCTCGTCGCCGCGCCCGAGAACACGTAGACCTGGCCTGCGTTGCTTCCGCCCGCGTCGCTGTTGATCGCTGCCACCACGAAGTCATCGACGCCGTCGCCGTCGATGTCACCGACGATGGCCACTGCCCAGCCGAGGCGGTCCTCGAACGCCTCCCCGTCGAACGAGGCCATCGGCGGGAGGAGCAGCGGAGCCGTGGCCCGCGCCGCTCCGGGCACGGCCCCCAGCAGCGCGCCCGCGAGCGCCAGCCTACCGAATGCGGTCAACGTCACGATTCCCCCTTCCAGGCACCCTCACCCCGCGAAGAACACGAACACCGCGCCCGCGTCCTCACCGATCAGATCATCCCCGGGCGCACCGATCACCAGGTCGTCCAGCCCGTCGGCGTCGAAGTCGCCGAGGGCCCCGTCCGAGGCCATGTGCTCCACGTCGACGCCGAGGAAGACCGCGTCCGCCTCGTCCATGGTCTCGTCGTCGGCCATCGGTCCGTAGAACAGGTAGCTCGCCCCCTGATTCGCCCCCTCGGCCCCGTATCCCGGCCTCGACACCAGCAGGTCCAGGACGCCGTCACCGTCCACGTCTCCGCTGCCGGCGACCCAGATCGGATCCAGCATGTCGCCGACCCCGATCACCGCCTCGGCCACGTTCGGGGCGAGGCCGTTGCCGCCGATCGGCCCTGCGAGCAGGTAGCAACACCCGACCGCGCCGAGGCACATGGCCACGTCGTCGAAGCCGTCGCCGTCGAGGTCGCCCAGCGGTGCGATGTAGGTGCCGAGCTGCCCGCCGTCCGTGTCGCCGGCGATCGTGGCGTCGGCGCTGGTCAGGGTGAGCTCGCCGGGTCCGACCGGACCGTACAGCACGAACACCGCCCCGCCCCGCTCCAGGTGGCTGGAGTAGTACGGCGCGCTCACCAGCACATCGTCGTATCCGTCCGCGTCGAGGTCGCCCGCCAGGTCGACGGCGAAGCCGGCGTGGTCGTCGGCAGCCGTTCCAGCCAGCTTGACGTCCGCCTCGTCCAGCGAGATCACGCCGCCCGGCGGCGGCCCGTACACCAGGTAGGCCACGCCCGAGTCCGTGCCCGTGCCGTGGGCGTTGTGCGCGCCGATCACGAGGTCGGCGTGCCCGTCGCCGTTCACGTCTCCGCCCCGGGACTGCAGCGCGCCCGCGTCGTCCAGGGGGTGCACGCCCTGCCACGTGGTGTGTGCGTCGTCCAGGGTGAGCGTGCCCGGCTCGGACAGCGCGGTGAACAGGCTCATCTCGCCCACGGTCCCGCCGTCACCGGGCGTGGTGAGGACGAAGTCGTCCAGGCCATCGCCGTCCATGTCCCCGACCACGCCGGCCTCGTCCATGTGGTCGTTGGTGCGCAGCCCCAGGATGCGGGTGTGGGCGTCGCCCAGGCTGGCCGTGCCCGCGGCCACCGGGCCGCGGACCACGTACGCCACGCCGTCCCAGGATGGATCACCCTGGTAGAGCGGCGCGGAGACCAGCAGGTCGTCGTACCCGTCGCCGTCCACGTCTCCGACCACCGTCGGGTTCGTGCCGGCCGAGTTACCTGCCGCCTCGCCGGTCAGTGTCGCGTCGGCCTCGTCCACGTAGTGGGTTCCCTCGGGCCCGCACTCGTCCACCACGCCGTCGCAGTCGTTGTCCACGCCGTCGTGACAGTCCTCGCCCGTGTCCGGGTGGACCCCCGCGTCGCCGTCGTCGCAGTCCCCCTCGCACAGCGCCCAGCCGTCGCCGTCCTCGTCGAGTTCGTCGTCGCCGAGCAGCCCATCGCAGTCGTTGTCCACCCCGTCGCACAGCTCCTCGGCGCCCGGGTGGATCCAGCGGTTGCCGTCGTCGCAGTCCGCGGGCGTGGTGAACCCGTCGCCGTCCTCGTCCGAGCCGCGCATCAGCACGTAGCGGGAGAGGTGCTCGACGTCGCCGATCACGCGGCCCGCATCCTCGTTCACCTCGGTCGAGTGGAGGGGGTACAGCTCGTAGCCCTCGAGCCAGCCCATCACCAGCAGGCCCGGCTCCACGGTCTCGGTCCAGGCCACGGACAGCCAGGCCGGTTCGGCGAACACCAGACCCACGGGCTGGAAGTCATAGGCCGAGGAGACCGCGGCCGTCGGCAGCCCCTCGGTGACGGTGGTCACCGAGACCTCGACGTCCTGGTCCAGGGCGCCGGCAGGGACCACCAGCTCGGCCAGTCCATCGGCCGACACCAGCTGGCCTCCCGCCGGGCCGATCAGCGCGACGTTGAAGGTGTCGTGGTCCGGGATGCAGCCCGGGGCGAGCACGGCCAGCGCCGCGGCCAGCAGCCCCGGGATCGTCCTGCGGAGCTTCGTGGGGTCCATCCGCCCTCTCCTCCACGTGGTCACGGAGTCACCCCCAATCCCGCCCAGACCGCACCACGCCAGCCGACCTCCACCCCCTCCTGGGCGGGCACCAGCAGCGGGCCGAAGCCCGCGCCGAGGCGGATCGGCACCCGGTGGCGCGGCCTCAACACGATCCCTCCCTCGGCCAGCAGCGAACCGACCAGCGAGCGGGTGGCGTCGGGATCGGCAGGAAGCACGTCGTACCAGCCGGCGTCCTCGAGCCACCGTGGAGTCTGGAACACCCCGGCCACGCCAATCCGCGCCCCGATCAGGGGCTGGATGCGGCGGGCCGGGGCGAACCAGGCGGCCCCCTGGGCCCCCACTTCGTCGTGCCGTACATGCAGGTCCTCCCCCGTGAACGTCCCACCGCCGCCGTGTACCACCGCGCCGAGCCTGAGGCCCCTTGCCGCCTGGACCTCCAGACCGAGCCAGGCGCCAGCGAGCCAGGCGCCCCCGCTGACGGGCGGTGTGGTCAGCTGGAAGCCGCCCACCAGATCCAGCCTCCCCGGGAGGGCCCCGCCGCCCATGGTCCTCACGGCACCGGCCGTGGCCAGCCGCCCGTCCATCGCGCTCACGCTGCACAGCTCGTCCGCAGCCAGCTCCAGCCGCAGGACACGTGATCGAGTCAGGGAACGCAGGTAGACCACGTAGCTGCCCGGCGGCAGCGCGATCGCGGCGGGCGGCCCGGCAGCCACCTCCACCTCCACCACCGCGCGGTCGAGCACGTCGTCCACCACCCAGACCTCCAGCGCCTCGTCCCCCGGCTCCACCTGCAGCCGTGCCCGCGCCTTGGCCAGGTCGGTCAGCACCAGCGCGCCCGCGCCCTGCAGATCCGCGTCCAGGTGCGGGTGCTGGGGCAGGCCGGCATGTTCCAGGGAGTCGGCCAGCGTGCGGGCGTAGAGCCAGGCGTAGGCTTCGTCCAGGGTCACGCGGTGATCCGCGTCCGCGTCGGCCGCGCCTCGCAGTCCGGACAGCAGGTTGCGGGCGAACAGCGAGCCGCCGGCAGCGTCCGACTCGTAGGAGGGCTCGGCGCTGCCCGAGCTGGTGATCAGTACCCTGCCGGTCAGGCCGGGCAGTGGCGCGACCTCCATGGCGTAGCCAGCCACCGGGTTGGCGCCCTTGGTGCGCAGCGCGGCCCCGGCGTGGCACGCGTCGAGGAACACCACGACCACGTCCGCGGACATGGACTCCAGCACCTCACGGAGGCGGCTGAGGTAGACGCGGTCCCGGCCCAGGAAGAATGCACCCTCGCGGGCGTGGCCGCTGAGGTACACCACCACCTCCACGGCGCCTCCCCGGGCGTGCAGGCTGGAGGCCCTCCGTGCCAGGGAGGTCAGCGCGTGATCGAAGGCCTGGACGTCCGGCCCCTGCAGGACGGTGACGTCGCGCTCGTCAGTGCCGCCGATCTCCACCATCAGCGCGGCAAAGGAGGCCGCCTCCCTTTCGGCGAAGCGGAGGGGTTCGTGGTCGCGATCGCCCCGGTCGCAGCCCACGGACAGCACCAGCCGCGTGGAGGCCCGGGCCTGGGGCGCAAGGGCCACCAGCAGGGCCAGGACGAGCAGCTGCGCCGGGGTGTTGCGGATCAACGGGTGGCTTCCCTCAGCGTGGCCTTGGATTCGGCGACCGGGGCCCACAGCTGGGGGGCCTGCAGCAGGGCGTCGAGCTCCTCGGTGGTCCATGGACTCGACGCGGTGAACAGGTAGACCCGCTCGCCGCCGTCGTAGTCGTCGAGCACGGCCGCGCCGGCGAGGATGGTGCTGCGGCCCCCGGGGACCTGGGGTTGCTCCTCCTGCCCCGGGTACAGCAGGTACGTCTCGCCGTCGTCCTGGCGCGCCAGCAAGGCCGGATAGCCCGGTCCGGTCAGGGACACCGCGAACCGCACCTCGTCGCCCTGGGCGGGCCACTGGCCCTCCGGAGCCGGTTGCCAGCCGCGGGTCGACATGGTGAGCAGTGAAAGCTCCGAGCCTCCCTTGAGTCTCAGGCCGTCGGGGGAGGCGCCACCAGGCCCCCGCCCCAGCACGATCACCAGCAACACCAGGGCCGCAGCACACACCGCGAGCAGCAGCGGCACTCGCGAGGAGCGGTGCACCAGCTGCCGGGCCTCGGCCTGCACGAATGCCGGCTGGAGGACCTGCTGTGGTGGGTGGTCCCGCAGGAAATCGTCCCGCTGCTGGCCCATGTCGTGAACGGCCGCCGCGCACTGCGGGCAGGCGTCGACGTGCCTGGCGATCGCCGAATCCCTGCGGCCGGAGAAGAAGTGGCGCTCCAGCTCCAGCCTGCCCGGATGGGGGCTGCCATCGACCCGCTCGAGGTTCATCGGGTCCTCCGTGTCGTGCTGTCCGCGGCCTCGCCGGTCATCGGCCCGCCATCCAGCCCCCGGGTCGCCTCCCGGAATGCGTTGATCCGCCGGATCACGGTGCGTCGGCTCACTCCGAGCAGGTCCGCGATCTCGTCCTGCCGGAGGTGGTCCACGAAGTAGAGCAGGGCTGCCTCCACGGCTTCGTCCGGCGCGTCGCCCACCGCCCTGCGGATCTGCTCGGCCGCGCCGATGCGTGCCTCGGCGCTGTCGTGGTGGCGTGGCTCGGCAGAGGCCCAGCGCGCTTCCCGTTGCGTCCTTCGCGTACGCGTCCGGATGTACATCAGTGCCTCGCGGGTGGTGACCACGTAGATCCAGGTGGCGATGCTGGACTCTCCGCGGAACGTGTCGAGGCTGCGGGCGAGGCGGACGAACACCTCCTGCATCACGTCCTGGGCTGCCTGCTCGTCGCCCAGGATCTGCAGACAACGGCCGTAGATGCGGAAGCCGAAGGTGCGGTAGCACTCCTCCAGCAGCGCCTGTTCGGGGCTCGATGCCGTGTGCGGTCCAGGCCTGTTCATCTCGCACTTTCGATGACACGGGCGGGCGAGCTGTGCCATCACTAGGGGATGCGCAGGATGGTGCTCCTGGGATTCCTCCCCCTCGGTCTGCTCGCCTGCGGCGATCCCCTCTACGATACCGGGGATCCGGGGGAGCCGCTGCTGGTGATCCGGGGGCAGGTGTTCCTGGAGGAGGGCGTGGCCGCGCCCGCTGACCCGCGCGCGGCCGTGGTGTGGCTCAGCGCCGCGCCCTACGGCGTGGCCCTGCGGGCCGACGACGTGGCCATCGCCACGGCGTTTCCGGCCGACTTCGAGGTGGTGATCACCGAGATCCCATCGGAGCAGGAATTCCCGGGCAGCTGGCAGGCGATCCCCTACCTGCCCGAGGTGGACGGGCTGCAGACGCTGTTCGGTGTGCTGGTGGCCTACGAGGACGTGGATGGCAACGCCGAGCCCGACTTCGACTACATGGGCTACGAGCTGCTGGACTGGCTGCAGGGGCGGGCCGACGAGCCCGCGGACATGCTGATCGGCGGGGACGTGGTGCTGGGGCTGGCGCCGCAATTCCTGATCGCGGCGGCGGTGCTGCCGGAGGGGGCCGTCACCCTGGGGGAGGCGGTGCCGATCGACGAGTACCCGGACCTGGCGCCGATCCAGGGCCTGCTGGACGGTCTGCACTGCTACGGGTTCGACGAGGGTGCGTGGGTGGATATGGAGCCGGGGACGGACCCGGTGGAGCTGCGGATCACCGCGTCGGGCGAGACCTGAGGCCGCGGCTCGGACGGGCCCGCCCTACCACCCCAGCCCGTGGAACACGTACAGCGCGCCCGCGTCCGTGGCCGGGTCGAGGATCGTGTCCTCGTCGGGGCAACCGACCAGCAGAAAAAGGCTCACAGCCCCGCCGAATGCCCACTCGAACCTCATCGCATCCTCCCCACGGTCTTGGGTCGTCCCACATCCCAGTATGACGCCAGCCCGAGCAAACAGGGGACAGGCCCGCGATCTCGGCCAGCCCGGTGATACCCTTGCCCTGGGAGGTCCTCGTGCCTGATCGAGCCCGCGGCGGTCTTCTGTTGCGCGCCCTGGCCGTGCTCGCCGTGCTGCTCGCAGCCGGTGCGGCCGTGGTGTGGGGGACCTCGTCGGGCAGGCGGGACCAGCTACTGCAGCGGTACGAGGAGGCTGCTGTGGCCAGCCAGGCGCGGACCTGGCCCCGCGCCGTGGACCCCCCTGGCTGGGAGGTCGTGCCCGGGGCGGCTGCCGAGCGCTACGCCGAGGCCTGGGCCGCGGCCCAGGCCCTGACCTGGACCGAGCCGGCCCGCGTGAGCCTGGACCGGGCCCGCGTGGCCATGGCGCCGCCGGCGGTGCGCGCGTCGTACGCCGCGCGCCTGCCGCTGTTCATGCCCGGCCTGCCGGTGCCCGAGACCTGTGTCGCCCTCGGTGCCCCGGCGCTGACCGACGACCGGGTCCTCGCCCAGCTCGATCCCGGCCTGTGCGAGCTGCTGGCCGAGGCCCGCCCGGCCATGGAGCTGCTCGCGCTGGGCTCCCGCTCCGCGGACACGGGCAGCCCCCTGTCCATCTGGGCCGACCCCACGCCCGGCTCGGGCGGCTCCCTGCAGCGGCTGGTCAAGCTGCTGCTGCTCGACGGTCGCCTGGCCCTGGCCCGTGGAGACGCCGACACCTACATCGACGCCATCGCCACCTCCCTGCGCGTGGGCGTGGACCTGTCGCGCGGGGCAGGCATGGGCGGCGCCCTGGCCGGCATGGCCGTGACCGACCGCGCCAGCCGTGACCTGGAGTACCTGCTGGCCGCGGACGTGCTGACCGCGGCGCAGGCCCGGCGCGTGCACGACGAGCTGGCCCACGTCAACGCCCGGCCGATGCTCGTGGGCGAGGCCGTGGCCGACGAGCTGCTCAAGGTGTCGGCCCCGTGGTTCGCCGGGGGCGACCTGCCGTCCCCGGTGCCGCCGTCGGACGACGCCTGGTCCCTGCCCGAGCGGATCGTGATCGGCATGGCCTGCAACGAGCTGGCCTGGGCCTGGGACGAGCTGCTCGAGGCGCAGCTGCGGCCCTACGCGGACCGCAGCCGCGATTACCTGCGCATCGGCCAGCAGCTCGCCGACAGCGACAACCCGGTGGCCTCGTCGTGGGCCGCGCTCGACTTCGCGGGCCTGGACGCGCGCACCACGGCCGCGCGCACGCGCCTGCAGCTGCTGCAGGTGGCCGCGGCCGACGCGGTCGTGCGGCTGGACAGCGGCGCGTCCGCCACGTCCGTCCGGCAGCTCGCCGAGGCCGTGCCGGGCCTCCCCACCACGGGCGCGCTCAGCGGCGCGCCCTTCCTGCTGGAGCACGACCACGGAGAGCGGAGCCTCACCAGCGCGGCCCTGGCCGAGCCTGCCCGTTCCCGGCTCGGCGTCACCGGGATCGCGCCCCTGATCCAGCCCGAGACCTACCTGCGCGTAACGCTCGTCCTCGATAAAAGTCTACAAAACCAGTAGACAAGGCCCCCCGCGCGTCCTTACTCAATCATGTGCGCCGGATGGGGCCGACGAGGAGGACGATCATGACCACCACGACCGCCAGCGATACGACCCGACTGGAGCAGATCTACGCTTCCACGCTCGCCGAGAGCCCCCTGGAGGTGCTCGCGAAGCTCGAGCAGCTCGAGGCCG
This sequence comes from uncultured Rickettsiales bacterium, assembly GCA_964639985.1. Taxonomy (GTDB): domain Bacteria; phylum Myxococcota_A; class UBA796; order UBA9615; family CAYRNR01; genus CAZXHG01. Next base: position 25,918 of record CAZXHG010000042.1, on the reverse strand, counting down.
ATCTCGAGGACCTGTACGCCCACTTCGCCAAGGTGTTCTCCATCGACGCCGAGGCGTCGGAGCTGTTCGCGAGGCTGAGCTCCGAGGAGAACGTGCACAAGCGGCTGGTGGACAGGCAGATCCAGTACATCGAGATGCACCCCGACGCCGAGATCGAGATCCAGCTGGCCGGGCCGGCCCTGGACGAGCTGCTGGCCGACATCGCGAAGCTGCGGGCCGCCCACCCGCCGCCGCGGCTGGACGAGGCCGTGTCCTCGGCGCTGATGTTCGAGTTCGTCACCGAGGAGGCCTACGTGGGCCGGCTGGTCAAGGACGCCAGCCCCGAGATCCTGCGGCTGATCGACAAGCTGACCCGGGCCAGCGGCAAGCACCACGAGCACCTCAAGGAGTTCGCCTTCGGCCGCAACATGCTGGTGATGGCGCCCAGGGCATAGGGCCCGCCCGTGGTGTAGCATGTCCCCATGCCGGGGACGTCCCCCCTCCACACGTCGCCGCCTCGCTTCCGCACCCGGCTCGGGCAGACCCTGGCCTCGCCAGTGAGCGTGCTGGTGGTGGTGCCCCTGCTGGTGCTGGGCGTGGGCGCGTTCATGGCCGTGTCCGGCCAGTCCAGCCTGCGCGCCTCGATCGACACCATGGCCGAGGCGCGCTTCACGGACCAGACCGCGTATGCCAGCCGGCACATCCGCGACACGCTGGACCAGGCCGGGCCGCTGCTGGACAGCTTCCGGGCCTTCCTGCGCGAGCGCAACGGCGACCCGACGGTGGAGGAGACCGCGCGCTTCCTGATGACCCTGATGGAGGGGCGCTCCGGGCTGTCGTTCGCCAGCTTCGGGCGGCGGGACGGCTGGTTCCTCGGCGTGTTCCTGGACGACGAGGGGCGGTTCTGGCTCAGCGAGCGGCAGGTGGGCGCGGACGGCCGGTCCTCGCTGCGGGACTACCGGATCCCCTCCATCGGCCCGCCGATCCTGGAGCGGGAGGACCCGGACTACGGCTACGACGTGCGCACGCGGCCGTTCTACGCCCTGGCGCGGGAGCGCCTCTCGCGGACCTGGACCGAGCCGTACGTGTTCTTCGACAGCGGTGTGCCGGGCGTGACCTGCGCCGAGCCGTTCCTCGACTCCCAGGGCGACCTGTTCGGCGTGCTGTCCGTGGACTTCAACCTCAACGACCTGTCGGAGTTCGTCGCGGGGCTGGACACGGGCGCGGGTGGGCGCGCGTTCGTGTTCACCGCCGACCAGGCGCTGATCGCGCTGCCCGGCGTGCAGCGGGACTTCGGGCGTGACCAGGGGGGCGCCGGGGAGCTGCTGCGGGCGGCCGAGCTGGACGATCCGGTGCTGACCGAGTTCTTCGCCCAGCTGCCCGCAGATGGCGAGGAGACGCCGTTCTCTTACGACGCGGGCGACGAGAGCTACCTCGCCAGCGTGGCCCCCTGCGAGCTGGACGAGATGACGTGGTACGTGGGCGCGCTGGCTCCCCAGTCGGCGTTCATGGCCCCGGCGCGCGCCCACCGGGTACGCGCGCTGCGCATCTCGGCCGGTGCCCTGGTGGTGGCGCTGGCCGTGGCGGGAGTGTTCGCAGTCAACCTGGTCCGCTCCCGCCGGGAGGTGGCCCTGGCCCGCGCTGCCGCGCGCGCGGCGCGCAAGGAGGTCAAGGAGCTGGGCTCGTACCGGCTGCTCAAGCCCATCGGGGAAGGCGGCATGGGCGAGGTGTGGCTGGCCGAGCACCGGCTGCTGGCCCGGCCCGCGGCGATCAAGCTGATCCACGGCGACACCATCGCCGAGCTGCCCAAGGACAAGGTGTCGCAGCTGCTGTCCTCGTTCGAGAAGGAGGCGCGGGTGACCGCGTCGCTGTCGTCGCCGTACACCGTGCGGCTGTTCGACTACGGGGTGAGCCGGGACGGTGTGTTCTTCTTCGTCATGGAGCTGCTGGACGGCCTGGATCTGCAGTCCCTGGTGGAGCACTGGGGTCCCCAGCCCGTGGGCCGGGTGGTGTACCTGCTCAAGCAGATCTGCTCCAGCCTGGCCGAAGCCCACGACAAGCAGCTGGTGCACCTGGACATCAAGCCGGCCAACGTCTTCCTGTGCCGTCAGGGGGACGAGGCGGACGTGGTCAAGGTGCTGGACTTCGGCCTGGCCCGGATCCACGAGGGACCGCGGGAGCGGGGCGCCGAGCCGGACCGCGACGAGATGATCGCGGGTACGCCCGCCTACATGGCACCCGAACGGGGCATGGGGCGGACCGACGTGGACGGCCGCGCCGACATCTACTCCGTGGGCTGCGTGGCCTACTGGTTGCTGGCCGGGTGCACGGTGTTCGCCACCGAGTCTCCGACCGTGATGCTGCGCCAGCACGTGGAGACCGCGCCGGTGCCGCCCGGCCAGACCGCCGGGATCGCGCTGCCGCCGGAGATGGACGCCCTGGTGATGCGGTGCCTGAGCAAGGACCGCGCCGACCGGCCCCAGGATCCCCGGGAGCTGCGGGCCCTGCTCGACGAGATCCCGGTGCCCGCTGGCCAGCGCTGGACCCCCGCGGAGATCCGGGGTTGGTGGATGGCGTTCGAGGCCCACGCGTCGAAGATGGTGACCGCGCCCACGGAGGCGGGGCGCCGGCTGGAGCGGGGCGACACCGAGATCCTGCTGGACACCGAGGAACTCGAGGCTCCGGACGAGGATGTCGTGCGGACCGTGGAGATCGAGCCCGACAAAGGGCAAAGGAGAGAAGGATGAACGACCTGCGATGGTTCGGCCTGCTGTCGATCTGCCTGGGCCTGCTCGGCTGCCCCGAGGGCGGCCAGACCGACGACGACGACGATGACGACGATTTCCCGGAGGTCGACTGCGGCTGGTTCGCCGGCGACAACTGCTGGAAGGACACGGTGGCGGCCGCGGCCGCCTGCGCGGCCCCGGAGGGGGAGACCGGCGTGTTCGACGCCGCGTTCGAGGTGTGCACGTTCAGCGATGGCACCGAGGTGCGGTTCGCCGAGCCCGCCCCGGTGGACGGCTCCCCCACCGAGGGGGCGAGCTACGAGTACGAGTGGAACTTCGAGATGGTCAGCGGGGGCGGCAGCTGCATGGTGCTGCAGCAGACCGAGCTGAACTGGGATCTCGAGACCCCGATCGGCACCTTCCTGTACGAGTTCGACTCCCTGAGCGCGGACATCACCTGCCCGGACGGCGAGCAGGCCAGCATCAACGGCTTCGCCATGCTGGAGTGCGAGCTGGGCGACCTGCCCCAGTACGCGTGGTTCGCCGGTTCGTCGCTGAGCTTCGACCTCGGCGGCGGCGCGGACGGCTCGCTCCGCCTGTTCACGTGCGCCCCTTGACGCCCTGCCCCGCCTGATTAACTTTCCTGCCCCGGATTATAGACACGAAGGAGGTGTGGTTCGTGATCGAGGTCGACGCACTGGTCAAGGACTATGCACGGTTCAGGGCCCTCGACGGGGTCAGCTTCCACATCGGCGAGGGCGAGATCGTGGGCCTGCTGGGGCCCAACGGCGCGGGAAAGACCACGCTGTTGCGCACGATCACCGGGTACTTCGAGCCCACGGCGGGCGCGATCCGGGTCGACGGCGTGGACGTGGTCGCCGATCCGATCACGGCCCAGGCGAGCATCGGCTACCTGCCCGAGGCCGCGCCCCTGTACCCGGACATGCTGGTGCAGGAGTACCTGGCGATGATGGCCGAGCTTCGCGGCGTGCCCGCGGACCGGGTCCGGGCGCGGATCTCCGATGCGGTGTACGCCACCGGGCTGGAGGGGCGGCTGACCCAGGGCATCGCCAGCCTGTCCAAGGGCTTCCGCCAGCGGGTGGGCCTGGCCCAGGCCATCCTGCACGAGCCGCGGGTGCTGATCCTGGACGAGCCCACGTCCGGGCTCGACCCGACCCAGATCGCGGAGGTGCGCCACCTGGTGCATCGCCTGGCTCGCACCACCACCGTGATCCTGTCGACCCACATCCTCCCCGAGGTGGAACAGACCTGCGAGCGGGTGCTGATCCTGATGAACGGAGCGCTGCAGGCGGACGCCTCCCTGGCCGAGCTGACCGAGAGCAACGAGGTGTTCGTGGCCGTGGCCGCGGGTACCGCGGGCGTGGCCGAGACGCTGGGCGCGCTGCCCGCCGTGCAGCAGGTTCGGACCGCCGGTGCCCGTGAGGGCTACGACGGCTACCAGTTCCGCGGCGAGGCGGGCGAGGACCTGTGCCGGGCCGCCTACGGCCTGGCCCGCACCGAGGGCTGGGAGCTGGGCGAGCTGCGGCCCAGCGCGCGCACCCTGGAGACGGTGTTCGGCGAGCTGGCGCTGCGTCAGGGGGTGTCGCCATGACGCACGTCCTGGCCGTCGCGCGCAAGGAGCTGCGGGCGCTGTTCCTGTCCCCCGTGGCCCTGATCTTCCTGGGGTCGTTCCTGCTGGTGACCCTGTTCTGCTTCTTCTGGGTGGAGTCGTTCTTCACCCGCAACCTCGCTGACATCCGCCCGCTGTTCGAGTGGCTGCCCCTGCTGCTGGTGTTCCTGGTGTCCACCCTGGGCATGCGGCTGTGGAGCGAGGAACGCAAGATGGGCACCATCGAGGTGCTGTTCACCCTGCCCGTGCCCCTGCACCGGCTGGTGCTGGGTAAGTTCGTGGCCGGCATGGCGCTGGTGGCGCTGGCCCTGGCGCTGACCCTGACGGTACCGGTCACGGTGGCCTCCCTGGGCGACCTGGACTGGGGGCCGGTGGCGGGCGGCTACCTGGCTGCGCTGCTGCTGGCCGCGGCCTACCTGGCGATCGCCCTGTGGCTGTCGTCGCTGACCGACAACCCGATCGTGGCGCTGATCGCCTCGGTGCTGGCCTGCGGGCTGCTGTACGTGCTGGGCACGCCGTGGTTCGCCGGCCTGTTCGGTGGCGACACCGGCAACCTGCTGCGCGCCATCGGCACCTCGAGCCGGTTCGCGTCCGTGCAGCGGGGCGTGGTCGACCTGCGGGACCTGGTGTACTCGCTGAGTGTGGCCGGGTTCTTCCTGTCGCTGAACGTGCTGAGCCTGCAGGCCCTGCGCTGGAGCCGGGGCGCGGAGCGCCGGCGCGTGCGCATCGACGCGGTGCTGGCCGTGGTGCTGCTGGGCGCCAATCTGGTGGCCCTGAACCTGTGGCTGGCCCCGGTCAGCCGCGCCCGCGTGGACCTGACCGCGGACCGGCTGTACAGCATCTCGCCGGTGACCAAGCGGGTGCTGGGCCAGGTGGACGAGCCGCTGGTGATCCGCGGCTACATCTCCGAGCGCACCCACCCGCTGCTGGAGCCGCTGGTGCCCCGCGTGCGCGACAAGGTGATCGAGTACGACGCCATCGGCGGGCCCCTGGTGACCGCGGAGTTCATCGACCCGGGGCAGGACGAGGAGTCGGAGAGGGAGGCCAACCAGCGCTATGGGATCCAGTCCACCCCGTTCCGCTTCTCCGACCGCCACGAGCGCTCGGTGGTCAATGCCTACTTCGCGCTGGTGGTGCAGTATGGCGACCAGTTCGAGGTGCTGCGCTGGGACCAGCTGGTCGAGGTGCAGGGCAGCGAGACCGGGGTGGACGTGCGGCTGCGCAACCTGGAGTACGACCTGACCCGGGCGATCCAGAAGGTGGTGTACGGCTTCTCCTCGCTGGAGAGCGTGTTTGCCCAGCTGCCCGAGGCTGCGCGGGCCACCCTGTACGTGACCGGGGAGGACATCCCCGAGACCCTGGCCGAGGTGCCGGACCGGGTCCAGGCCGTGATGGCCGAGCTGGAGGGGCGGTCCGCGGGCCGGTTCGCCTGGTCGTCCATCGACATCACCGGCGACACCACGGCTCAGCAGCAGCTGTACGACCGCTGGGGCATGCAGCCGCTGGCCCTGTCCATGTTCTCCCGCGACGTGTTCTACCTGCACGTGGTGCTGCAGGTGGGTGACGCCCACGAGGTGATCGTGCCGGCCAACGCCACCACCGAGGCGGACATCCGCCGCGACCTGACCGCCGCGCTGGAGCGGGCCACGCCCTCGTCGCTCAAGACCGTGGGCCTCGTGGTGGGGGGCAGCGACGCGCCCCAGCAGCCGACCATGCCGGGCATGCCGCCCCCGCCCAGCGGCAAGTTGCCGTACCGCACCTTGCAGCAGGTGCTGGCCGAGACCTACGAGGTGCGGCCCATGGAGCTGAAGGCCGGGCCCGTGCCCGGGGACGTGGACGTGCTGATCGTGCTCAACCCCCAGGGCATGACCGACACCGAGGTGTTCGGCCTGGACCAGTTCCTGATGCGCGGTGGTTCCGCGATCGTGGCAGGCGGCCAGTTCGCGCTGCAGCCGCCGTCGCAGATGGGCATCCAGGTGGCGCCGGTGGACACGGGCCTGGACGCGGCCCTGCACGGCTACGGCCTGGCCGTGGACAACCGGGTGGTGCTCGACGAGCGCAACGCGCCGTTCCCCACCCCGGTGATCCGCGACCTCGGCGGGTTCCGCGTGCGCGAGGTGCAGCTGGTGGACTACCCGCCGTTCGTGGACGTGCGGCCCGACCAGATGGACCGCGACAACCCGGCCCTGGCCGGCCTGCCCGGCGTGGTGCTGCACTGGGCCTCACCGGTGACCGTGGTGGCCGAGCCGTCCGACGATGGGCCGGTGTACTCCACGCTGCTGTCCACCTCGGACAGGGCGTGGGCGCAGTCCGCGTTCCAGGCCTCGCCCGACTTCGAGGCTCACCCGGACTTCGGCTACGCCCACGGCACCACCACCGAGCAGTTCCCCCTGGCCCAGGCCGTGCGCGGCGTGCTGACCAGCCACTACCAGGGGCGCCAGCCGCCGCGACCGGCGGCCGGACCGGACGGCGCGCCGGTGGAGCAGTCCATGACCGTGATCGAGACCTCGCCGGACACGGCCCGGCTGGTGGTGATCGGCTCGGGCGCGTTCGTGTCCGACCCGGTGCTGTCCCTGGGCGCGGGCGAGTCCACCATCGCCAACCTGCAGCTGGTGCAGAACCTGGTCGACTGGTGCGTCGAGGACGTGGAGCTGCTCGACATCCGCACCCGCGGCTCGTACGCGCGTATGCTCAAGCCCGAGGACGAGTACAGCTCCCGCAGGTGGGAGTGGGGCAACTACGCCGCGGCGCTGCTGGCGGTGATCGCCATCGGCGCGGGCACCCTGGGGCGGAGGCGCAGGGTCCGGCCGATTCCGCTGGATCCGCCGAAGGGGGGTGCACGATGAGCCGCACCAACCTGGTATTGCTGGGCTTGCTGGTGGTGCAGGGGATCCTGGTGGCCCTGGTGCATGCCGGCGGCGGCCGCGACCACGTGGCCCCGGCCGCACCTTTCCTCGACGGCCTCAGCCGGGCCGCCATCCAGTCGGTGGCCCTGGCCGACGGCGAGAACCAGGTCACGATCCAGCGCAGCGACGGGGGCTGGGGCGTGGCCGACGAGCACGGCTACGGCGCGGACACCGACAAGGTGGACGAGCTGCTGCACGACCTGGTTGCCCTGGCCACCCGCGAGCTGGTCGCCACCTCGGCGGGCCACCACGTGGACCTGCAGGTGGCCGAAGACGAGTTCAACCGCCGCGTGACCGTGACCACGGCGGATGCCGAGCACGGGTTCTTCGTGGGCAAGTCCGGCCGGGGTGGCGCGACGTACGTGCGCCGCGACGGCGAGGACGACGTGTACGCGGTGGCCGACTTCTCCCCGCACAAGCTGACCTCGCGGTCGTCCGCGTGGCTGCAGCGGGTGGCATTCGAGGCTGAGCGGGACCGGATCGCGGGCATCGAGGTGCGCAACGCCCACGGGACGTTCGCGCTGCAGCGCGGGTCGCTGGCCGGCTGGGCGCTGGCCGACGGGGCGGACGGGCCGCCGCTCGACGACAAGGTGGTGTCGAAGCTGCTGGGCAAGGTGGCGTCCGTGCGCCTCAAGGAGGTGGCCGGGCCGGCCGCGTCCGTGCCCATGGACGACGCCGAGGCCGAGGTGGTGGTGCACGTGGCCATGCAGGCGCTGCCGGCCACCGAGGAGATGGGTGCCGAGCCGGCGGCCACCGTGTCCCACACGATCCGCATCGCGCCGGTGGCGGACGACGACAAGACCTTCCTGGTGCGCGTGGACGACCAGCCGTTCGTGGTCGAGGCCACGAGCTGGGCGGTGGAGCCGCTGCTGGAGACGTCTCGCAGCGATCTGTTCGGCGAGCCCGAAGCGGGGTAGGGTTTCCCTCGCGCTCCGGATCCCCCGGAGCCCGGAGACCCCTCCCCATGACCTACGAGACCATCCTCCTGGACGTCGAGGGCGGCGTGGCCACGGTCCGGCTCAACCGGCCGGAGCGGATGAACGCCGTCATCGAGCAGATGTACCTCGAGCTGCTGGACGCGCTGGCCCAGGCCCGCGACCGCGGGGACGTGCGTGTGCTGATCCTGACCGGGTCCGTGCGGCGTCGCCCCGAGGGCGACAAGCAGGCGTTCTGCGCGGGCGCGGACCTCAAGGAGCACGCGGCCGGCAAGCGCACCCCCCACCAGAAGCGGCAGTACATCAAGCTGGCCCACGAGGCCACGCGCCAGCTGTACACCATGCCCCTGCCCACCATCGCGGCGGTCAACGGCCCGGCCCGGGGCGCGGGCGCGGAGATGGCGCTCAACTGCGACTTCGTGCTCATGGCCGACACGGCCTCGCTGGCCTTCCCCGAGACCTCGCTGGGCACCTTCGTCGGCGGCGGCGTGACCCGGCACCTGGCCCCGCTGGTGGGCATGGCCCAGGCCAAGCGGCTGGTCTACACCGGCGCGGTGCTGGACGGACCGGCCGCAGAACAGCTCGGCCTCGCTCTGTCCAGCCACCCGCTGGACGCGCTCATACCCGCTGCACAGGCCCTGGCCGCCACGCTGGCGAGCAAGGCCCCTATCTCGATGGCATTCGCCAAGGAGCTCATGCAGAAGGCACCGCGCCGCGACCTCGAGACGACCCTGCTGGCCGAGACCGAGGCCATCACTGCCTGCATGGGTACCGAAGACTGGCAGGAGGGCGTGGACGCGTTCGCCCAGAAACGACCGCCGGTCTACCGGGGGAGGTGAGCATGAGCCTCGACCGCGTGCTCAACGCCCGCTCCGTGGCCGTGGTGGGCGCCTCCAAGGTCGCCACCAAGCGCGGCTATCAGGCGATCCGCACCCTGACCGAGGAGGGGTACGCCGGCGCAATCTACCCGGTGAACCCCAAGGAGTCCGAGATCCTGGGGCTGCCCTGCCACGAGCGGGTCTCGGCCATCCCCGGGCCGGTGGACCTGGCCCTGATCACCACGCCCGCGCGCACCATCCCCGCCATCCTCGAGGACTGCGGGGCCAAGGGCGTGGCCGGCGCGGTGATCATCGCGGGTGGGTTCTCCGAGGCCGGCGAGGAGGGGCGGGCCCTGCAGCAGCAGATGGTGGCCGTGGCCGAGCAGCGGGGGATCCGGCTGATCGGGCCCAACACGTCGGGCATGATGAACGTGGGCCAGCACCTCAACCTCGTGGGCCTGCGCGACGTGCCCGCGGGCGACATCGCAGTGCTGTCCCAGTCCGGCAACATGGCCCTGTCGCTGATCACCGAGGCCAAGGTGACCACCCAGCGGGGGTTCTCCTCGTACGTGGGCGTGGGCAACGAGTCGGACATCCGCTGGCACGAGTACCTGGCCCACTTCCGCGACGACCCGGCCACCTCCGCGGTGCTGATGTACGTGGAGGGCATGAAGGACGGTCGCGCCTTCCTGGCCGAGGCCCAGGCCGCCACCCGGGTCAAGCCGGTGGTGCTGCTCAAGTCGGGCCGGTCGGAGACCGGGCGCAGCGCGGCCGGCTCCCACAGCGGGTCCCTGGCGGGCATGGCCGAGGTGGCGAAGGCCGCGTACGAGCGGGCCGGCGTGGTGGTGGTCGAGCGGACGGACGCGCTGATCGGCGTGACCGAGGCCCTGGCCAGTCAGCCGCCCATGGCCGGCCGCAACGTGGCCATCCTGGCCGACGGCGGCGGCCACGCCACCATCGCCGCGGACGCGCTCACCGATCTGGGCGTGCAGATGAAGCCGCTGGCGGCGAGCACCCAGGAGCGGCTCGCCGCGATCCTGCCGGGCGCGTCCACGGTCTCCAACCCGGTGGACGTGGCCGGCGGCACGGACGCCAGCCCGGAGTTGTTTGCCGACTGCGCCCGGATCCTGCTGGAGGACGAGGGCGTGGGCGGCATGCTGCTGGTAGGCCTGTTCGGCGGGTACGGGATCCGGTTCGCCGAGGAGCTGGCCGCGGGCGAGGGCCACGCCGCGGATGGCATGCGGGCGATGGTGCAGGAGTACGGCAAGCCGATCGTGGTGCACTCCCTGTACAAGTACGCGCGGCCGCCCGCGCTGCAGATGCTGGCCGCGGCCGGGATCCCGGTGCACGACTCCCTGGAGACCGCGTGCGAGTGCGTGGCCGCGCTGGCGCGCTACGGCGAGGTGCGCGGTGGCCCGGCGGTCGAGGACCGCTTCGAACTCGATCGCAGCGTGGCGAAGTCGCTGGGCCGGCGGATCCTGGAGGGGGCGAAGGCCGAAGGACGGGACGCGCTGCTGGAGACCGAGGCGCGCATGCTGCTGGCGATGCACGGTGTGAACGTCGGAGCATGGAGGCTGGCACAGAGCGCGGACGAGGCCGCGGCCGCAGCCGTGGACTTCGGCGCGCCGGTGGCCATGAAGGTGGTGTCCCCGCAGATCCTGCACAAGAGCGACGCGGGCGGCGTGCGCGTGAACGTGAGCGGCGCGGCGGCCGCGTTGGAGGCGTTCGAGGGGATCGTGGCCAGCGCCGCGGAGTACGACCCGGCCGCTGACGTGCTCGGGGTGCTGGTGTCGCCCATGGCGCCCCCAGGGGTGGAGGTGATCGTGGGCACGGTCACCGACGACCAGTTCGGCCCGGTGATCCTGTTCGGCATGGGCGGGGTCCTGGTGGAGGTGCTGGAGGACGTGGTCTTCCGGGTGGCGCCGGTGTCGGCCAGCTCGGCCGCCGGGATGGTGGGCGAGATCCGATCGGTGAAGCTGTTGGACGGCTACCGGGGCGCGCCGCCCGCGGACCGCGGGGCGATCGCCGCGCTGCTGCAGGCCGTGTCCGAGGTGGTGGAGGCTTACCCGGAGATCCGCTCCATGGACCTCAACCCGGTGCTCGTGCACGAGCACGGGCTGACCGCGGTGGACGCGCGGATCCTGATCGCCTGACGGGCCACGCCGCCCCAGCGGCGTTATCATGACCCCCATGTCCACCCCCGAACCCTCGCGCGGCCACGGCTTCGGCACCGCGCCGGTGTTCCTGGCCGCGGTCAGCACCATCCTCGGGGCGATCCTGTTCCTGCGCTTCGGGTACGCGGTGGGCAACGTGGGCGTGCTCGGCGCGCTGGCGATCATCGTCATCGCCCACGCCATCACCATCCCCACCGGCCTGGCCGTGGCCGAGATCGCCACCAACCTCAAGGTGGAGGGGGGCGGCGAGTACTACATCATCAGCCGCTCGTTCGGCATCACCGTGGGCGGGGCGATCGGCATCTCGCTGTTCCTGTCCCAGGCCGTGTCCGCGGGCTTCTACCTGATCGCGTTCGCCGAGGCGTTCCGGCCGGCCTTCCCCTGGATCGAACAGACCCTGGGCTTCACGCCCGACGTGCGCATGATCAGCGGCCCCGCGGCTGCGCTGCTGATCGTGCTGATGCTGACCCGCGGGGCGGACATCGGCGTGCGCGCCCTGTGGGTGGTGGTGTCGATCCTGGTGGTCTCTCTGGCGATGTTCTTCCTGGGCAGCCCCACCTCCGAGGACGTGAAGCTCGACCTGACTGCGCGCATCGCCGAGCCGGACAGCTTCTTCCGCGTGTTCGCCATCGTGTTCCCGGCGTTCACCGGCATGACCGCCGGCGTGGGCCTGTCCGGGGACCTGCGCAACCCGGGCCGCTCCATCCCCCTGGGCACTCTGGCCGGCACCCTGACCGGCATGGCCGTGTACGTGGCCGTGGTGTTCAAGATGGGCAGCAGCGCCACGCCCGAGCAGCTGGCGGGCGAGACGTTCGTGATGAGTGACATCGCCCTGTGGGGCCCGATCATCCCCATCGGCCTGGGCGCGGCCTGCCTGTCGTCGGCCATCGGCTCGATCCTGGTGGCCCCGCGCACCCTGCAGGCCCTGGGCGGGGACCGCATCTTCCCCGCGCTGCGCCTCAACCGGCTGGTGGGCGCGGGCCGCGGCGAGGCCAACGAGCCGTTCAACGCCACGCTGCTCACCGGCGGCATCGCCCTGGTGTTCGTGGCCCTGGGCGACGTGGACGTGGTCGCTCAGCTGATCTCCATGTTCTTCATGGTCACGTACGGCGCCCTGTGCGCGATCAGCTTCCTGGAGCACTTCGCGGGCAACCCGTCGTACCGGCCGACCTTCCGTTCCAAGTGGTTCCTGTCGCTGATCGGGGCCATGGCCTGCTTCGTGATGATGTTCCGGATGCAGCCCGTGTACGCGGCCGTGGCCGTGGCCGCGATGGTGGGCGTGTACTTCTGGGTCAAACGGACGCGGCGGGGCGAGCGGGACCTGTCGGCCATGCTGCAGGGCGTGCTGTTCCAGCTCACGCGCAAGCTGCAGGTGATGATCCAGAAGCGGCACGCGTCCGCGGCCGTGTCGTCGTGGCGGCCGTCGTTCATCGCCATCTCGTCGGAGACGCTGACGCGGCTGGCGCCGTTCGACCTGCTGCGCTGGATCTCCCACCACTACGGATTCGGCACGTTCATCCACTTCATCCGCGGGCCGCTGACCCGGGCACTGTCCAGGGAGGCCGAGCAGACCCTCGAACGGCTGATCAGGCAGATCCAGGCGAGCAAGGCGTTCATCTACGTGGACACGATCATCTCGCCGAGCTTCCGCACCGCGGTCGCCCAGATCGTGCAGATCCCGGGCATCTCCGGGCTGGACAACAACTCCATCCTGTTCGAGTTCCGCGAGGGGGACACCGACGCCCTGCCCGACATCCTCGACGGGGCCGATTTCGCGTCCGTGGCCGGGTTCAACATCTGCGTGCTGCGCTCGTCGGACCGCCACTTCGGCTACCGCCGCACCGTGCACATCTGGCTGCGGCCCGGGGACTACCGCAACGCCAACCTGATGGTGCTGCTGGGCTACATCCTGGTCGGCCACCCGGAGTGGAAGGGCGCGGAGATCGAGCTGTTCGCGGCCTTCCCCGAGGAGGAGATCGCGGACGGCATCGCCCGGCTGAACCGGCTGATCGACCAGGACCGCATCCCGATCTCGCGCAACAAGGTGCGCTGGGTGCCGGTGCGCCAGGGGCAGCGGTTCGACGACGTGGTGGTGGAGCGCTCCGTGGACGCCGACCTGGTGATCACCGGGCTGTCCCTGAGCAAGATGGAGTCCGACGGCGGCGCGTTCCTCACCGGGTTCGACGGCATCGAGGACCTCCTGTTCGTGCGCGCCACGCAGGACATCCTGCTGGCGGGCGAGGTGCAGGCGCGGCCCGGTGGTCCGGCCTGAGCGCCTCGCTTGGCATCGGGCGCATCGTGGTTACCGGTGATCCGTAGACCGAACGGAGAGCGACCTTGGCCTCGACCCACACGAAGATATCCGGCTCCAAGCCCCGCATGGCCATCCCCATGGGGCGGTGGTTCGGCATCGAGGTGGGCGCGGACTTCAGCTGGTTGATCATCTTCTGGCTGGTGACGTGGAGCCTGGCCGGCCGCTTCAGCGAGCAGTTCGAGCTGGGCCCGGTGGCCAACTGGGGCACGGCGGTCGCGGTCAGCCTGCTGTTCTTCCTGTCGATCATCCTGCACGAGTTCGGCCACAGCCTGACCGCGATCAAGCTGGGCGTGCCCGTGCACTCGATCACCCTGTTCATCATGGGCGGCATGGCGCGCATCGCGCGGGAGCCGAAGCGGCCCCTGGACGAGTTCCTGATCGCCATCGCCGGACCCGCCGTGAGCCTGGCCCTGGCCGTGGGCTTTGGCGTGGCTGCGCTGGTGATCGGCCCGTCGACCCTGCCCGGCGCGGGCCTGCGCTGGCTCGCCGTGATCAACGGCTGGCTGTTCCTGTTCAACATGATCCCCGGCTTCCCCCTCGACGGCGGCCGGGTGCTGCGCGCCGCGGCCTGGGCGATCAAGGGAGACCTGGCCTGGGGTACGCGTGTGGCCGCAGGCGCGGGCAAGTTGTTCGCCTTCGGCTTCATCGCCCTGGGCCTGACCAGCGCGCTGGTGCTGGGCAACATGATCGGCGGGCTGTGGATGGCCTTCATCGGCTGGTTCCTGCTGACCGCGGCTCGCCAGGGCGGCCAGGCCGGCGTGGCCCGGGCCGTGCTGTCCAAGATCCAGGCGGGCAAGGTGATGGACGTGGACGCTTCGGTGGTGCCGCCGTGGCAGCCCCTGGCCGACATCGTGGAGCACGGTGTGCTGCAGCGGGGCGAGCGGGTGTTCCTGGTGGGCGACGGCGGTCACCTGGCCGGGCTGCTGACCCTGGCCGACATCCACGAGGTGGCCCAGGACGAGTGGTCGACCACCTCGGCCCAAGCGGCCATGAAGCGCTTCGAGGACCTGGAGCGGATCGGCGCGGACGTGGACCTGTTCGCCGCCCTGCGCACCATGGACGAGGCGGGCGTGGCCTTCCTGCCGGTGGTGGACCGGGACGCCCTGGTCGGGATCCTGTCCCGCGACCGGCTGATGGGCGTGCTGCGCAATGGGCTCGAGGTGGGGCGGTAGGGGAAGGGGCTGAAGCGCCCGTTCGTCCTTTCGCTTCGCTCTTCGGCTTCGGGGTGGTTCAGGCAGAGGATCGGCTCGTCGGGGCAGACGACCCTCGTCGGCCCCGGCGCGTCTCCGGCCGACGGATTCGATGTCGTCCGGGCTCGGTGAGGCGGACCTGGCTGGGGCGCGTCGAGGTGGCCGCCGATCCGGTTCGTCCTGTCCGGATATCTTCGACCATCGAAACGGCGTTGGGCCATCTCCAGGTCGCCCACCGGTGATCCCCTGCGGGGCCATCCGTCGTCCGGAGACACCCCGGGACGAATGCCCTTGGCGCGAGTGCCTTGGATCCAATCGCTCAGCCACACCCCAAGCCACGAACCGTCTCGCCTCGTTGTTCTCGGATGACGGATGGCCCCGCAGGGAGTAGTCGCTGGTCTGCCGGTGGGATCGCCCCTGAAGCTCCCGCGGGTCCACGCCACTTCGAGGCCGAAGAAGCCGAGTGCTACGCCACTGACGGAGCGCCCCAGCAGAGCCCGGCTCCCTTCGCTGCTACGCCATCGAATCCGTCAGCCGAGGACGACGAGGCGCCTGAAGTCACCCCGTGGTCACGAACCGCCACCCCCTCCGCAATCGCCGCCTCCCCGCCCTTTCAGAACACCGTACTACGGTCGTCCGGGTCCTCCTCGAACTCCAGGAAGTCCTTGTCCTGACGGTTGCGCAGGTCCTCGCACAGGGCGCAGGGCAACTTGCCCTTGCGCTGAAGCTCCTCCCCCTCCAGCGTGTCGCCGCACCAGGCACACGAGATGCGTTTGATCCGGATGTTCATGTCTCCTCCTCCGGCCCCGGCCGAGGGACCCGCACCGCGGTGCGGGTCCCTGCTAGTTCTGCCTACCTGTAGATGATCTCGGTCCGGGCGGGGCCCGAGTCAACGGAGGGGACGCTGCTCCACCGCCTCGAAGCGCTCGACGAGGTCGTCGGCGAGGATCCGGGTCCGGCCGGCCGCGTAGTCGAAGCCCACCTGGGTGGAGGCGCCACTGGCGATGGCCGCGCCGTCCCCTTCGCGGGTGATCAGGTACTCGAAGCGGAAGCTCTTCGTGCCCAGGGCGCCCGCGCGGATGTGTACGCGCAGGCGGTCGCTCATGCCGGCCGCGGCCAGGAAGCGGCAGCTGGTCTCCAGCAGGATGAACGGGTACAGCAGGCGCGGATCCCGCTCGTCGTCCGGGCAGTGGCCCAGGGCGCGGGCGTATCCCTCCCGAGCGATCTCGAAGTAGGTGAAGTAGGCCGCGTTGTTCACGTGGCCCATGGCGTCGAGGTCGCGGAAGCGGACCTCCACCACGCGGCTGATCCTGAAGTCATCCGGGGTCGGCATGTCGGTACCCATGGATGCGATCCTCGGGCGGCCGTTGCAGGGCCGTCAAGGGCCGCTCGCCCGCCCGCGACTCTCGGAGTACACTGCGCCCCCTTGCGGAGGTGTGTGATGAAGGCGCGCAGGCTCAAGGACGGGATCCACTGGGTGGGGGCCATCGACTGGGACCGGCGGGTGTTCGACTCGCTGATCCCGCTGCCGGACGGCACCAGCTACAACGCCTACGTGGTGCAGGGCAGCGACAAGACCGCCCTGATCGACACGGTGGAGCCGCACTTCGCGGACGTGCTGTTCGCCCGGCTGGACTCCCTGGGCATCGAGCAGCTGGACTACGTGGTGATCAACCACGCCGAGCAGGACCACTCCGGCTCGCTGCCGCGGGTGCTGCAGCGGTTCCCCGAGGCCGAGGTGCTGTGCACGGCCAAGTGCCGCGGCATGCTCGACGACCTGATGGAGTTGCCCATGGACCGCGTGCGCGCGGTCGAGGACGGCGAGGTGGTGGAACTCGGCGAGCTGGACCTGCAGTTCATGCACTTCCCGTGGGTGCACTGGCCCGAGACCATGCTGACGTACGTGCCCCAGGCGCGGACGCTGTTCTCGTGCGACCTGTTCGGCTCGCACCTGGCGACCAACGCGCTGATCTCCACCGACCCCATCGAGGTGCGCGGCGCGGCGCGGCTGTACTACGCGCAGATCATGATGCCGTTCCGCAAGATGATCGCGCGCAACCTGCCCAGGGTGGAGGCCCTGCGGCTGGAGCTGATCGCGCCGAGCCACGGCCCGGTGCATCCGTGGCCCGAGGGGATCCTCAAGCCCTACCGCGAGTGGGTGAGCGACGACGTGCGCGATCACGTGGTCATCCCCTACATCTCGATGCACGAGAGCACCCGGCGCATG
Source organism: uncultured Rickettsiales bacterium (assembly GCA_964639985.1). Classification (GTDB taxonomy): domain Bacteria; phylum Myxococcota_A; class UBA796; order UBA9615; family CAYRNR01; genus CAZXHG01. The sequence continues at coordinate 9,019 of CAZXHG010000042.1, read as the reverse complement.
GTCGACCACCTGATCGACGCGCTCACCGACCGGGACGTGCGCGTGTCGCGCTTCGACCTCGAGACCGCGGACAGCGGCAAGCTGGCCTCGGCCCTGGTGGACGCGGCCACCGTGGTGCTGGCCACGCCCACCGTGCTGGGCGGGCCCCACCCGCACGCCATGTACGCGGCCTACCTGACCAACCTGCTGCGGCCCAAGGTGCGGTTCGCCTCGGTGATCGGCTCGTTCGGCTGGGGCGGCCGATCCGTGGAGCAGATCGTGGGCGCGCTGACCACGCTCAAGCCCGAGTTCATCGACCCGGTGCTGTCCAGGGGCCGCCCCTCCGCGGACGTGCTGCAGCAGCTGGACGACCTGGCCGAGGCGATCAAGAAGAACCACGTCGAGATCCGCGCCCTCCCCTGAGGCACGGAACCTTCCCGCGCGCTCGGGGTTCTGGTAACCAGGGTCAGGGACCCTGGTGGGAGCGCGCTTGAGCGAATCCGGTTCAGGACGACGGCGATTCTCTGCACTGCTGGTGGCAGCGGGCATCCTGCTGTCCCGCATCTCCGGCCTGATCCGCGAGATGGTCTTTGCCGCCGCCTTCGGCACCACCCTGTACGCCGACGTGTTCCGCGCAGCGCTGCGCATGCCCAACGTGCTGCAGAACCTGCTGGGCGAAGGCACGCTGAGCGCCTCGTTCATCCCGGTGTACGCCGAGCTGCTGGAGCAGAAGCGGTTCAAGGAGGCGGGCCGGGTGGCCGGCGCGGTGTTCGCCGTGCTGCTGGCCGTGGTCGGGCTGCTGGCGCTGCTGGGAATCGCGGCCGCGCCCGTGCTGGTGTCGGTGTTCCTGCCCGGCTACACCGGTGAGCGCCGCGAGCTGACCATCCTGTGCACCCGCATCATCTTCCCCATGACCGGCACCCTGGTGCTGGCCGCGTGGACCCTGGGGATACTCAACAGCCACCGCAAGTTCTTCATCCCCTACGTGGCGCCCGTACTGTGGAACGCGGCCATCATCACCACTCTCTTGCTGTTCCGCGGCCGGATGGACCTGGACGACCTGGTGGTGGCCGCGGCCTGGGGCGCGCTGGTCGGGGGCCTGCTCCAGTTCGCCATCCAGCTACCGTGGGTGCTGCGGCTGGAGCGCAGCCTGAAGATCCGCTGGGACCTGAAGCTGGCCGGGGTGCGGGAGACCGCGCGCAACGCCGGCCCCGCCATCCTGGGCCGGGGCGTGGTGCAGGTGGGGAGCTGGCTGGACCTGGTGCTGGCCTCGCTGCTGATCCCGGGCGCCGTCGCCATCCTGGGCTATGCCCAGACCCTGTACGTGCTGCCCGTGAGCCTGTTCGGCATGTCCATCGCCGCGGCCGAGCTGCCCGAACTGGCCCGGGAGCGCCAGCAGGCCGTGGAGGTGCTGCGCGAGCGGATCAACACCGGGCTGCGGCGGATCAGCTTCTTCGTGGTGCCGTCGTTCATCGGCTTCATCGCCGTGGGTGACGTGATCGTGGGCGGGCTGTTCCAGCGCGGCGAGTTCGGGGTGGACGACACCCGGGTCGTGCACCTGGTGCTGGCCGCGTACTCGGTGGGCCTGCTCGCGTCCACCAACACGCGCCTGTTCTCGTCGGCCTTCTTCGCCCTGCACGACACCAAGACCCCCGCGCGGATCGCGCTGGTGCGGGTGCTGCTGAGCGCGGCCATCGCCCTGCCGCTGATGTTCGCCCTGGACCGCGTCGAGCTGTGGGGCAAGCCCCTGGGCCCTGCCGGGCTGAGCTTCGGTGCGGGCTGCGCGGCCTGGGTGGAGTGGGCGCTGCTCAAGCGCAACCTCGGCAAGCGCATCGGCCGTGTCAGCCCGGACGGCTGGGCGCTGGTACGCATGATCATCGCGGCCGTGCTGGCCGCGGTCGGCAGTCGAGCCCTGATGCTGGTGTTGCCCGCCCTGCACCCGGTGTTCGTCGCCGCGATCGTGCTGTCCGCGTTCGGCCTGGTGTACTTCGTCGTGGCCCACCTGCTGGGGCTCGGCGAGGTGCGCGCCGTGCTCGGCCGCGTGCTCGGCAAGCTCGGCATTCGTCGTTCCTGACCGCATTCCCGACCCACCTGCTCCAGTTTTTCTTGCCAAAGTCTATTCCTTCGTAGATGTTTTATTAGGCGCGACTAAGATCCGGCGCCGAGTATAACGAAAGGAACGACCCGATGACGACCATCACACGACACAGCTCCCTGCTGCTGCTGGCCGCCACCCTGCTGAGCTGGACCTCGCCTGCGCGCTGCAACGAGCGGGCCTTCGCCTACACCTACGAGACGCCGGTGCTGGAGCTGGGGCAGGTGGAGATCGAACCGTGGTTCACCAGCTCGATGGGCCGTGACGCGTACTACATGAGGCTCGACCACCGCATGGAGCTGGAGTGGGGCCTGGGCCGGGGTGTGCAGTCCGCCCTGTACCTCAACTTCCGCGCCCAGGCCCACGACGACGGCACGGCCATGGCCAAGGAGACCAAGTTCCGCGGCTTCTCCCACGAGTTCAAGTTCGCGCTCAGCGACCCCTACACCGACCCGCTGGGCGTGGGCCTGTACGTGGAGTACGGGGTCCAGGCCCACGAGTTCGAGCTGGAGGGCAAGGTGCTGCTGGACAAGGAGATCGGCCCGGTGCTGCTGGCGTTCAACGCCGTGGGCGAGGCCGAGCTCAAGCCCCAGGCCCTGGGCGAGGATCCCGAGGTGGAGGCCAAGCTGATCTTCCTGCTGGGGGCCTCGTTCAAGATCTCCGACCGCGTGCGGCTGGGCCTGGAGGTGCGCGAGCTCAACGTGTTCGAGCACGGCGAGGCCGAGCTCGCGCTGCTCAACGCGGGCCCGGCGGTGAGCATCAACGGCGGCCGCGTCTGGTTCGCCGGGGCGGTGCTGCCCCAGATCACGGACTTCGTGCACGGCGGGCACAACATGGAATCGGCCGAGGCGGTCGAGGCTCGACTGCTGTTCGGCATGCACCTGTGACCCGCGGCTGAGCCACGGCCCGGGGCCGTGGGTGTATCCTCCCCTGCGCCCCAGGAGGGCCGCCCGTGGACTGGATCACCCTGCTCGCCCTCGCCGTCGCCCTGGCCATGGACGCCTTCACCGTGGCCGTGGCCTCGGGCGTGCTGCTGCGGGACGTGGACCGGCGGCAGACCTTCCGCCTCGCCTTCCACTTCGGCCTGTTCCAGGCCCTGATGCCGATCCTGGGCTGGACCGCCGGCCTGACCGTACAGGACCTGATCGAGCGATGGGATCACTGGCTGGCCTTCGGCCTGCTGGCCGTGATCGGCGGCCGCATGGTGTGGGAGGCGATCAAGGGGGACGACGAGGCGCTGAAGGGCACGGAACCCACCCGGGGCATGACCATGGTGATGCTGTCCGTGGCCACGTCGATCGATGCGCTGGCCGTGGGCCTGAGCCTGGCCCTGCTGCGCGTGTCCGTGTGGGTGCCGGCCGCGGTGATCGGCCTGGTGTGCCTCGTGATCACCGCCATCGGCCTGCACCTCGGTGCGTTCGTCGGACGGAGGTTCCGGGTGGCGCGCTACTCGGGCGCCGTGGGGGGGATCGTGCTGATCGGGATCGGCGTCAGGGTGCTGCACGAGCATGGGGTATTCTGATCCCCGAACCGCCCCCCAAGCGGGGACTGGTATACGAAACTCACCCCGCAGCCTCGATCAACCTCGGAGCCTGGAGTTTCTTATACCTGTCCCCGTGCCGCCTCCAGTCACCTGACCGGGTCCATCGGACCTGCCTCGATCTCCTCGGGACGCGGCCCGTCGCATGCTCTGCATGCTCCGGGGATCCCACCGGTGGTTGGTGGCGACATCGGACCTTCGTCGATCTGCTGGGGTCGCGGCCCGTCGCATGCTCTGCATGCTCCGGGGAGCCGACCGGTGGTTGGTGGCGACATCGGACCTGCCTCGATCTCCTCGGGACGCGGCCCGTCGCATGCTCTGCATGCTCCGGGGATCCCACCGGTGGTTGGTGGCGACATCGGACCTTCGTCGATCTGCTGGGGTCGCGGCCCGTCGCATGCTCTGCATGCTCCGGGGAGCCCACCGGTGGTTGGTGGCGACACGGGGACACGCACAAGTAACTCCGGTAGGGAGGGGGTAGGTCGTGGCTGCGGGGTGAGTTACGTGTGCATGTCCCCGGCCGATGCGGTTCGGGGCTTGGGTTGGCTAGCCCAGGATCGTGGCGAGGTCGTTCTCGGCGGTGCCGGTGGGCTTGATGTCGAAGTTGTCGACCAGGACTTGCAGGGCGGCGGGGGTGACGAAGGCGGGCAGCGTCGGGCCGAGGCGGATGTCCTTGACGCCGAGGTGGAGCAGGCTCAGCAGGATGCACACGGCCTTCTGCTCGAACCAGGATAGCACCATGGACAGGGGGAGGCCGTTGACGTCGGTGTCGAAGGCGTCGGCCAGGGCCGCGGCGATCTGGATGGCGGAGTAGGCGTCGTTGCACTGGCCGACGTCCAGCAGGCGGGGGATGCCACCAATTTCACCGAAGTCCAGCTTGTTGAAGCGGTACTTGCCGCAGGCGAGAGTCAGGATCACGCAGTCGTCCGGCACCTGCTCGGCCAGCTCGGTGTAGTAGTTGCGGCCGGGCTTGGCCCCGTCGCAGCCGCCGATGAGGAAGAAGTGGCGGATGGCCCCGCCCTTGACCGCGTCGATCACCGCGCCGGCCACGCTCATCACCGCGTTGTGGCCGAAGCCCACGGTGATGGTCTCGTCCGCGCCGTCCTCGGCGAACCCGTCGGCCGCCCGCGCCGCGGCGATCACGGCCGAGTAGTCGCGGTCGGTCACGTGCTGCACGCCGGGCCACGCCACCAGGTTGGTGGTGAACATGCGGCCGGCGTAGCTGGTCTTGGGCTTCTGGATGCAGTTGGTGGTGAACAGGATCGCGCCGGGGAAGGCGTCGAACTCCTTGCGCTGGTCCTGCCAGGCGCCGCCGTAGTTGCCGGCCAGGTGCTCGTACTTCTTCAGCCCCGGGTACGCGTGCGCGGGGAGCATCTCGGAGTGGGTGTACACGTTGATGCCGGTGCCCTCGGTCTGGGCCAGCAGCGCCTCGAGGTCGGCCAGGTCGTGGCCCGAGATCAGGATCGCCTTGCCCTTGCGCGGGGTGATGCGCACGGCCGTGGGCTCGGGGTGACCGAAGGTCTCGGTGTGGCCGGTGTCCAGCAGGCCCATCACCGTCAGGTTGACCTCGCCGCAGCGCAGGTTCATGCCCAGCAGGTCGCCGAGCTCCTGGTCGCTGTTGAGGAAATCCAGGGCCTCGTGGAAGAAGCCGAACACCTCGTCGTCGGCCTGGCCCAGCACGTAGGCGTGGTCCGCGTACGCGGCCGTGCCCTTGAGCCCGTAGGTCAGCAGCTCCTCCAGCCCGGTCAGGTCCGCGCCGCGGGCGCTCAGCCGGTTTCTGATCGACACGGCCGCGCCCAGGGCGATCAGCTCGTCGGTGGTCGCCTCCACGGTCCAGGTGACCTTGTCGGTCACGGTCTCGGCCTGCTGGCCGGCGGCCGTGGCCGCGTCCACGTACAGGCCCTTGGCCCGGTCGCGAATGCCGACCAGGTCGCGCACCTGCGCGGCCACGCGCTCGGCGTCGAAGTTGACGTTGGTGACCGTGGTGAACAGGCCCTCGATCACGGCCACGTCGATGTCCCGGTCGATGGCGCCGAGCTGCCGCGCGCGGTGCGCGTAGGCGGCCACGCCCTTGAGGCCGTCGACGAGGAGATCCTGCAGGGCCGCCGTGGGCTCGTCCTTGCCGCACACGCCGCGGGTGGTACAGGCCTCGCCCTTGGCGGTCTGCTCGCACTGGTAACAAAACATCGGGGTACTCCTTGTGGTTGTTGTTCGAACCATCTCCGACGCTCTGCGCCGGGGTGGATGTTGGAATCAGACCCAGTCCTCGCCGAGGACCTCGCCGCGCAGGCCGATCACGACCTGCTTGACCGGCACCTTGCGCTGCGCCTGGGCCGCAGCCGTCTTGGCCAGGTGCAGCAGGCCGCCGCAGCAGGGCACCTGCATGATCATCACCTTGAGGGTGTTGATCTTCGCCTGGTCGATCATGGCCACCAGCTTCTGGATGTAGGCCTCCTGGCCCTGGTCCAGCTTGGGACAGGCGATGGCCAGGGCGTGGCCCTTGAGCCAGTCGCGGTGGAAGTCGGCCATGGCGAACGGCACGCAGTCCGCGGCCAGCAGCACGTCCGCGCCCTGGAAGTACGGCGCCATGGGCGACACCAGGTGCAGCTGGACCGGCCACTGGCGCAGCTCGGAGGGGCGCTCACCGGTGGTGTCGGCCGGCGCGTCGGCCGCGTCGTCGTCGAAGGTCATCGTCTTGGAGCCGGGGCAGCCGCCCATGCCGGGGCCGTGCCCGCCGAGGCCACCCGCGGGAGCCCCCAGGAAGGCCGGCCGCGGCGTGGCTGGCGCAGGGGCGGTCGCGTCCTTGCCCAGGGACGACAGGTGCTGCTCGACCAGCTCCTCGTCGAAGGCGTCCGCGTCCCGCTCCTCGATGGTCAGCGCGCCCTGGGGGCAGTCCCCGAGGCAGGAGCCGAGGCCATCGCACAGGGCGTCCTTGACGAGCTTCGCCTTGCCGTCGATGACCTGGATCGCACCCTCCGCGCAGGAGGGCACGCAGTCGCCGCAGCCGTCACAGAGGTCTTCGTCGATGTTGATGATCTGGCGTTTCATGGTCTCGTTTCCTTTCCGACCATTCAGGAGCCGAAACTCCTGTTTACCTGTAATCCTTCGTGTCGCTCTGGCAAGCCGCCGAAGCACATTTCTCTCCTAGGGTTCCGGTAGCAGGTCCGACAGGTCGAAGTCGGACACGGTCAGGTCGCCGAGGCGCTCGGTGACGAGCTCCTTCACCTGGGCGTTGAGGCGGCGGATCGCGCAGCCTCCGGGAGCCGTGCACGTGGGCGCGCCCAGCAGGCAGGGTTCGTCCTCGATGGGGCCGTCCACCACCTCGAGCACCTCGAGCAGGGTCATCGAGTCGGGGTTGCGGGCCAGGGAGAAGCCGCCGCGGGGGCCGCGCACGGAGGTCACCAGCCCAGCGCGAGCCATGCGCTGCATGACCTTGCTCAGGTGCGCCTCGCTGGCTCGCATCGCGCCGGCCAGCCGCGACACCCGCACCGGCGTGTCCGCGCCCGACAGCAGGGCCAGGGCGTGGATGCCGAGGGTGGCGGCATCGGTGATGCGGAGCAGGCTGGGCACGAAACCTCCAAAAAAGCTTTATTTAAGTATTGGAATACCTGTATAGTCGGTTCCTGTCAACCACGGACGAAAAAAAGAGGCTTCGACCATGACCGACATCTCCGAGACCATCACGATCGACGACGCCATCACCGGCCTGACCGCGGCAGCCGACCAGCTGGCCGGCGCTGCCACCGCGACGGCCCGGTGCGCCGCTCTCTCCCTGGCCGTTCGCGCGGCCGAGGTGGCCATCGTACAGCGGCTGCAGCCGGTCGTTCAACGCTACCCGGCCACCATCCAGGGCCACCTGGCCGGGCCGACCAGCGCGGTGGTGGGCGTGCCGGACGCGTTCGTGGACTCGGGCGCTGTGATCCACCTCGACGACCTGGTCGAGCTGCTGAGCGAGCCGGAGCTGACCTGCGTGGCCCCGCGGCTGTACCGCGGCTGGCAGGACCGCAACGAGGCGCGCCGGGATGCGCGTGGGATCACGGCCGGGGCCGTGGGCTTCTCCCTGAACGCCTCAGAACGTGACGGCCTGCTGGCCGCGCTTGCGGTGCGCAACCGCCTGATGCTGCTGCCACCGCCGGTGGAGCTGGACGAGGGGCAGATCGACGAGGCGTCGGCGGCGGTCAAGGGGCTGCTGGCCAGGCTCACCTGATCGAGAACCCCCACCTGCGAGCGAAGCGAGCTCAGGTGGGGGTTGGTTGGGGGCGGGCGGGCGGGCTCAGATCAAGTCCCAGTCCGCGAACTGCCAGCAGCACCGGAGTCGCCCCGGAGCAACCCATCCATCCCTGTCTCCCTCATTCACCCCTCCCCACCGCCATCCAAGAGCGTCTTTTTTGCCCCGATTCGGCAAACTCCAGCACCTTGGCCGTGCAAGAGCGCCTGCTTTGCCGGATTTCGGCAAAGATGCTGCTCTTGGATGGGGGGGGAGGGGTGAGGAGGAAGGGTGGGAAGGTGTCGGTTCCGTCGCTGCGCACGTCTTCGACGTGCTGCGCTCCTTGAACCGACCTACTTGAAGCGGAAGTCGGTGGAGGCGTAGAGGCCGATCTCGGGCTTGGGGTCGTCGTTCCAGAACTCGCCGGGTACGTAGATCCAGAAGCCGGCCATGATCACCAGCGGCTTGATCGGCTTGATCTTGAAGTTGGTGTCGAACTCCACGCCGTGGAAGGCCTCGCCCTGGGGGGCGGCCGACGCGAACACGTGGGCGTCGAAGGACAGCCTGGCACCGCCGCCGAGCTCGAAGCGGGTGTTGAGCATGCCGTCGATCAGGCCCTCGCCGCGGGTGTGCGCCGGGATGGCCAGGTAGGCGTCCATGTGGCCGTAGAACTTGTGGTTGGTGGCGTACAGGGTGTCGAACACCCGCACCGTGCTGTCCGCAGGGTCCTTGTCTCCGGACAGCATGTCGAAGCCGCCGCCGATGTACGGGGTTGGCCCGCCCTCGAGGGTGGCGCCGGCGCGCAGCCCGACCATCCAGGCCGCGTAGCTCAGCGCCGTGTCCTCGCCCGCCTGGCCGTACACCTCGGCCTCGTACGAGAACGCCCCGGCCTTGCCCTGGGCGTGCGCCCCGAACGTGGCCAGCACCTTCTCGGTCCCCTGGTCCAGGTTCACGATCGCCAGTCCGTCCAGGTCGAGCACGTCGCCCAGCCTGGGCCCGGCGCGGAACGCCACCAGGTGGCCGTCCTCCCAGCGGTTGAACGTGTCGGCCGCAGCCACGGGCCGGTTCAGCAGCACCGCATAGAACGCGTCGTAGCCGAACTGCCCCTTCTCCCCGTACACGCGCACACCGTCGAACGAGCGGCCCTGGTGGGCCCACAGCACCGAGCCGATCAGGCGCTGGCCGTGCCAGGCGATCT
>CAZXHG010000041.1:0-46454 GCA_964639985.1 uncultured Rickettsiales bacterium | reverse complement strand
GGCCAGGTCCGCCGGAACCCCGGTTCATGTCGCTGCAACTGTCAAACTGGGGTCCCAGAAATACCTGGACGCGCTGTTCACCGCGCTGAGGGTCGCGGGACTGGTGACCAGCCAGCGGGGCCCAGCAGGCGGCTGGGCGTTGACTCGCGACCCGTCGCAGATCCAGCTCAGGGTGGTCTTCGAGGCCCTCGAGGGGGTTCTCGGACTGGTGAAGTGCGTCGACTTCCCGGACTCGTGTGCCCGCAGCGACTCCTGCGCCACTCGCGAGGTCTACCTGCGGATCCACGAGGCCATCATCGGGGTACTCGAGGACATCTCGCTGGCAGAGCTGCACCAGCGCCAGATCGAGCTCGGGCCCCTGTTCGCCGAGCCGATCGACGGCGACGACCTGTGCGCGGGTACGGACTGAGCCGTCGGCTGCGCCCGCGCGCGGCGTCACCGCGCACGCGTGGAGCATCCCTTCCACCGGTGTCCCTTCAACGTGCCGCCTCCACCGTGGCGCTGGTGCCGGTAGGGATCCTCCACGACGGACTCCGACAGGATCACCCGCCTGCCGCCGAGGAACTCGACCCGGACCTTGTTCTTGTGGATCTTCTCCACGACGGTACCCAGGCCGAAGAGGTGGTGACGAATGCGGTCACCGCGGCGGTAGGTCCGCACGGGGTCGTACTCCACACCGCGGACGAAGTCCTCGATGATCCGGTGGACATCGGCGCTCACGAAACGGGGGCCCTGCTCATGGCAGATGCGTCTCGTCGTACCCGGGGGGAGCTTCAACCAGCGGTCGAGGTGCCGGTGGACCGAAGGATCCCGGTCGACCCCCCGCTCCATCGGCAGGTTCTCGAGCAGCGACCGGGTTCGCTCCCGCATCACCACCGGAACGCCATCCCGGCTGCGCTCGAACACCACGGTCTCACCGTCGACGATCTGCTGCCTCAACAGTTCGAGCTCCGCGATCAGCACGACCGGAGCGGTCTCCAGGTCACCGCGGCAATAGCGCAACACCGTGGTGGGATGCAGCCCGACACGCCCGCCCAGATACCGATAGAGGATCTGGCGTTCGGCCAGCCCGAGAGACGTTCTCACGTCCTCCAGGCCCTGCCGGATCAGGGCGGCTGGTACCCGGGTGGCAGCCCGCCGTGGCCGCCTGGCCCGGTTGGCCAGAGTCTCGAACGGCAGTGCGTGGCCGCCGCGGATCCGCAGCAGGATCTCGTGGATACACGCATAGACCTCCGCGGGGGCCGACCTCAGGTAGCCCGTGTGGTACCTCATCACGGTGGTCGAGTTGACGCCTGTTCGAGTGGCGATGTGTCGGAACAGCGTGTAGGGCCGCTTCAGCTGGCGCGTCTCGATGATCTCCGTCAGCGCACCGGCGACCTTGGCGCCGGGAATGCGCTTCGGTGGCCCTTGCATCGCGCCCTCCGTGCCTTCTAGCCCGTCCCGCGCCGTTCGTCCCCCACCTCACCTGGACGACTGCGGTGGTCCATGAGCCCCTTCAGCATCTCCCAGGCGACTCCAAGTGGCCCAGCGAAGCTCGCCACCTGCAGCGGCAGCTCACCACGCGCCAGTGCCCGCGGAACGGCCGGATCGAAGGGGAGCTTCCCGATCACCGGCGCATCGAATCGCTGGGCCAGCGACTCGATGCGTGCGGTGATCTCCGGCGCCAGGTCGGACTTGTTGATCAGCACGGAAGCCGCCAGGCGGAAGTGATCCACCAGCTCCAGCAGGCGACGCAGATCGTGCTCTCCCGAAGGTGTCGGCTCGGTCACGGCCAGCACCCGGTCACAGCCGGTCAGCGCGGCGTGGACCGGGCAGCCGATGCCCGGCGGACCGTCGATCACGACCAGGCCGATCCCGTCCCGCTCGGCCGCTGCCCTGGCCCGGCCGCGCACCTCGGCCACCAGCTTTCCCGAGCGGTCCTGGGCCACACCAAGCCCGGCGTGGACCAGCGGGCCGAGGCGGGTTGAGACCTCCCCCATCCAGCCAGCCTGATTGGCCCCGAAGCCCACGGCCCCCTCCGGGCAGACGAACGCGCAGACGCCGCACCCCTCACAGGCGAGCTGCTCGACGCGGGCCACCTCGTCCATCTCGATGGCGTCGAAGCGACAGTGGTCGAAGCACTGGTAGCACCCCGTACACGAATCCGGGTCGATGACGGCCCGGCGTCCGGAGAAGAACGGATCGGTGGTTCGCTCGTGCCCAGGCAGCAGGATGGAGAGGTTGCTCGCCTCGACGTCACAATCCGCCATGACCACCGAACCGTGCTCCCGTGCAGCCAGATGTGCCAGGCTGGCGACCACCGAGGTCTTGCCGGTTCCACCCTTGCCGCTGAGGACGACGAGCTGCTTCACGATTCCTCCGCCGACATCAGCCAGTCCGCGATCCGGGCGATCTGCTCGCGGAAGGGTCGCGACGCCTTCGCCGCGATCTCGCCCCGGGCGTAGGCGTGCGCCACGTCGCCCATGAACGGGATCTCGGCCACGATCTCGATGCGCTCGTCGTAGAGGTAGTGCCGGACCCGGTCGTCGCCGAGGTCGGAACGGTTGCTCACGGCCGCCAGCGGCAGGCCCCTGGCCCGGTTCATCGCCACGGCGAGCTCGAGGTCGTGCAGGCCAAAGGGGGTCGGCTCGGTCACCATCAACACCGAGTCGGCCTCGCTGACCGCCTCCATGGCAGAGCACGAGGTACCCGGCGGGGCATCCACCACCACGATCCCCCCGGTCGGGGCACCCCGGAGCAGGCCCGAGATCAGGGGCGCGGCCATCGCCTCACCCACGTCCAGCGCCGCCGATCCGAAACCGACCGGGGCCGACCCGTCGGTGCCTCCGTACGACAGGCTGCCGGTCTCGCGGGCGATCTCGACCAGCGCGTCGTCGGGACAGGCGAGCAGGCAGCCGCCGCAGCTGTGACAGAGCTCGGGGAACAGCAGCACGCGATCGGCCAGGGCGATGATCGCGTTGAAGTCGCAGAAGCGCTGACACTCACCGCAGCCACTGCAGGTCAGGCCCCTCAGCGCCGGCACGGGAACGCTGAACCGCTCCTGCCGCGCCACCACGGGGTGGAGGAAGAGGTGGCCGTTGGGCTCCTCCACGTCCGCGTCCAGGTAGGTGACCTGTCGACCTGTGCGTGCCCAGTACCAGGCCAGGCTCGTCGACACCACGGTCTTGCCCGTGCCGCCCTTGCCGCTGGCGACCGCGACCCTCACCGGTAGACCTTCATCTCCATGCGCTCCAGCCGCCCCTCGCGCAGTCTCTCCAGCGCCTGACCCGCCGTGAGCCCGGCTGGCGCGATCCACGCCTGCACACCGAGGCCCTCGAGCGCCTCGACCGCGTTGGGACCGAACGTGCCCGATATCACCGCGTCGACTCCCAGCTGCTGGACCATCGTCGCCGCGCCGGTCCCCGCTCCGCGTGATGCGGCGATGCCTGGGTTGACCGCCGTGTCGAGGACCTCGCCCGAATCCCTCTGCACGACCAGAAACCGCGGCGCGCGGCCGAACCGCTCGTCCATGGGGGCGGCGAGTCCTTCGCCTTGCTGCGCGATCGTGATGACGACCTTCTTCACCGCCCGCCTCGTTCCCCGTGGCCACCGCAGCTGTCCACGTGGTCATGCGCACACGGCACGATCCCCTTGACCTCGCCGCGCAGGTAGGCCTCCAGCACCTTGCGCACGTTCCCGACGGCCCCGGTGGCGACCTCGATCCCGAAGCCGTTGAACATGGTCACGGCGCGGGGACCCATCCCACCAGCCAGGATCACGTCGGCCCCGAGCCCGTTGATGAACCGCGGCATCACGCCGGGCTGGTGTCCACCGAAGTACGGGTTCGGGACCACTCGGGTCTCTCCGATACGTTCTCCGTCCACCTGCGCCAGCACGTAGGCCGGGCAGCGCCCGAAATGGGCGCTGACCTCGCCGTCCAGTCCGTTGCCGTCCCCTGCTGCGATGGCTACCAGCTTCGACATCGTCATCTCCTGTCCTCCTGTCCTCTTCCTTGCCCGCGACCTCTGCGTCGCCGTGGCTCCCGCGCCTGGCGGGGGCAGAGGCGGAACTGCTCGACCTCTCCCCGGCAATAGGCATCGATCAGCTGGTCCATGTCCCCGGCCAGTCCCGAGATCACCTGCATCCCGAGGTTGTGGGCCTGCGGCTCGAAGCCGCGGTTGAATCCCCCACACAGCAGCACGTTCACGCCCCCGCTCGAGAGACGGGACAGCCGCTCGGGCCAGGGGATGCCGGCCAGTGACAGGGTGTGGGAAGAGGCCACCTCGCCATCATCCACATCGACCACGAGGACCTCGCTCGCGACACAGAACCTCGGGGCGACCTCGTCGCCGAACACGGGAAGGGCCAACCTGATCGTCATCTTGTCCCGATGACAGAGCACATCCCGTGCCAGGTTGGGTTCTCCTGGAATCTCGTGGGGTTAGCTACTTGAGGAGTCGACTGTGTTCAGGGGGATGTGACCTGATGTCTCATCATCTGGGACATCGAGAGACGCCACGTCGAACCAGGCCGCATTCGTTCTCGGAGGACTTCCCGATCCGCAGAGCCCGGGCGTTGCAGCTCTCGTCGCAGCGGCGGTGCGCCCGGGGTCGGCCAGGGGCATAGGCTGAACCATCACCGCTACGCCGAGGACTCATGGCGGTCCTGCGCAGGGAGGCCGGGAGGTCACGACGACACGAAACGTAACACGCTCAACCTGGTGATCGACGTGCTGACCCTGGTCGTCTTCCTCGGACTGATCGATACCGGGCTGCTGCTCGAGTTCGTCCTGCCGCCCGGAGCGGGACAGGGGCGAGCGCTGCTGCTCGGGATCAGCCGGCACGACTGGGGCACGATCCACTTCTGGCTCTCCGTGGCCACCGTGGTGCTGGTCGTGGTTCACGTCGTGCTGCACTGGAACTGGATCTACACCACGGTGCGCAAGCACGCGCTGGGAGCACCCCGGCCGGCCTCGGGCGGATCGGGCCGGTGGCTCGCAGGCGGGGTGACGGGCGCGCTGATGCTGTGCCTGACGCTCGGAGTCGTCGGGCTGCTCGGCGCACTCGAGGTCGACGGTGACCGCGAATCCCCCGGGAGACAGCGGCACGGCCGGGCGGGCCAGGCAACGCACAGCACCGAGGAAGCTGCCGGGACGCCCGACGAGACGGCACGGCAGCCGGCGCGTTCCTCTCGAGGGGAGACAGGGAGGGGCCAGCGCGGCAGGGGGGCCGACGCCGGCGAGGATGGTCATCGCTCGAGAGGGGCTGGGGAGCCTCACGACGAGCGGGGGGAGTCGCTGAGGGGCTCGATGACGTTTGCCCAGGTGGCCAGGTCGACCGGACTGTCCGTGGAGACCGTGGTCGCGGCCGCCGACCTCCCGCCGGAGACATCCCCCGACGCTCGCGTCGGAAGGACCCTGCGGGACCACGAATCGGACATGGAGCAGCTACGGACGGCGCTGGCCGAGCTGGTCGAGGCGGTTGGTAGGTGACGACGCCACCGGGCATCGGACCGGCGCGAAGCGTACAGGTGGCACCGAGGCATCCCATGTTCGTCCTGACCGCGGCTCTCCTGATCGGACTGCTCCTTCTGGCCGTGCACTTGAACTCGCCTCGAAGGACCCAGCTCACGGTCTTTCACGCGGGGAGCCTCGCGGCTCCGATGCGGGACCTCGCGCTGATCTTCGAACAACGGCATCCCTCCGTGCAGGTCGTGAGGGAAGCGAGCGGTAGCCGCATGGCGGCCAGGAAGATCACGCAGCTGGGGAGACAGGCCGATGTCCTGGCCGTCGCGGACTACCTGATCATCGAGGATCTCGTGATGCCCCGGCACACCGACTGGTACGTCACGTTCGGACGCAACCGGTTGGTCCTCGCCTACACCGAACGCAGCGCAGGCGCCGCGGAGATCACGCCGTGGAACTGGTTCGAGATCCTCCTGGAGCCGGGAACGACGTTCGGGCACAGCGATCCGAACCTGGATCCATGCGGATACCGCACGCTGATGACCTGGGAGCTGGCCGAGGCGTTCTACGAGCGGCCCGGCCTGTTCGATGAACTGCAGGCGGGCTGTCCTCCCGGCAACGTCCGTCCGAGCGAGGTCGAGCTGCTCCCCCTGCTCGAGTCCCTGGATCTGGACTACATCTTCAACTACGAATCGGTCGCGCGCCAGCATCACCTGCAGTACGTCCGCCTGCCCGCTCTGATCGACCTCGGCAGTCCCGAGATGGCCCCCTGGTATGCGGGGGTGTCCGTTGAGGTGACCGGGGCCGAGCCCGGCACCACGACGACGGTCACCGCCACCCCCATCGTCTATGCAGCCACCATCCCCAGGGGAGCCCAGCAGGCCGAGCTGGCCGAGGATTTCGTCGAGCTGCTGATCTCCGGGGAGGGCAAGGAGATCCTCGAGCGCAACTTCCAGACCGCCATCCATCCGGCGCAGGCCAACGACATCGAATCCGTGCCGCGCTCGCTGCGGCCCTGGGTCGCCGAGCAGCGATAGCTGCACGGGAGACACATGCAAGACGACACGGATCGTGACGCGGCCGGGTGGTCGCCGGGTCCACCGCCCGGACGGCGCGGGGCGACGGCGCTCGGGGTTCTGGTCGGCCTCGTCGGGCTGCACGCCCTGCTGTCCCGCTGGCTCGACCCCGGCGTGAACCTGGTCCTGGTGACCACGAACCTGGTGGTCGCGCTGCTCGGTCTGCACCATGCCCGCGCTCGTGCCGCGGGCAGGTTCGTGCTCCTTCCCGCCGGCTACCTCTTCCTGCTGGTGGTGGTCTGGCTCGGCGGCAGGGCTCCGCTGATGTTCGGCCTGCTGGCCGTGGTGTTCGCCGCCGCCTTCGGGATCCCGGCCCTGGCAGGCGTCGTGCTCCTGTTCGCGGCGAGCTTCTATCTCCTCACCCCGTACGCCATGCCAGCGTTCCTCCTGCTGACGCTGCTGTGGCTCGGCCTGACCACGGCCGGTCGCCGGGAGCCCTTCGAGTCGCTCAGCTGGACGGCTCGTCCTGCAGTCTGTGCAGGGACTGTGGCGGACGGGCGACCACGGATGCACGGCGACCTGGCCACGGCGGGGAGGACTGAGATGCCCCGAACGCTGCGGATGCGAGATCGAAACGTGCTCGCGCTCCTCTCCTCGGCCGTCCTCCAGTCGTGTGCTCCGGTCCCCCCGGGCGACCTGTCTCCGGACCCGGTTGCGGATACGCGAGCAGCTTCGATCTGCTCGACCACGGGCAGCTCTCCCTGGTCGGGCTTCATGGGAGGCCCCCATCACACCGGCGAGTCCGGCGTGGATCTGCCGGGCGCCGATCCCGGCTTCGAGTGGGCCTTCAGCCCCGGCGATCATGTCTGGAGCTACGAGCACGGGGCAGGCCCCTGGTCCGCCGCGGTCGGCGCGGTCCAGCGGCCGGACGGGACCCTGGTGCTCGCCGGCTCCCACGACCACAACCTCTACGCCGTGCGCGCGGCGAACGGCGAGGAGGCCTGGCGCTTCACCACGGGCGGGAGGATCGACGCGAGCCCGGCGGTGGTGGACATCGGCACGCGGACGCTGGCGATCGTCGCCTCCGCCGATCGCTCCATCTACGGCCTGGACGCCGACTCCGGCGACAGGATCTGGCGCCACGAGGTCCATCCCTGGTATTACACCGTGCCGCCAGCCGAGATGGGATCGCCCTGTACGGTGGAGGTCGATGGCTCCTGGATCGTGCTGTGCACCGCCTGGATCAACGACCACCGGCCTTTCGCCAACGTGCAGCGAGGGGAGATGCTGGCCTTCGACGCGGCGACCGGTGATCTGCGCTGGCGGAGAGAGATCTCCACCACGCCGCTGAGCGCTCCCGCGGCGGCCCGGACCGGCGACGGGGTACTCGCGTTCGCCGCTTCGGAAGATGGGCGCGTGCAGGCCCTGGATGTCCGTTCGGGAGAGCTGCTGTGGAGTCACGCGGTGCATGCGCCGGTGCATTCCTCCCCCACGTTCTGTCCAGCACCCGCTGGCGGCACCCCCATCGATCGGGTCCTCATCGGAGACGACTACGGCACGGTGTCCTGCCTCGACGCCTCCGGGGGCGACGTGCTGTGGACCTACCGCGCCGGCCACGCCGTGCACTCCACGCCAGCTCTCGTCTGTGTGGGCGGTCGTCACCTCTGCGTGTTCGGGAGCTTCGACCGCCGGATCCACGCGGTGGACCTGGTGCGCGGCGAGAGGGCGTGGTCCTTCGAGACCGGGGACATGGTCCGGTCCTCACCCCTGGCCGTGACGGTGCGAGGCCGGCCGGCCGTGGTGGTGTACTCGATGGATCGGTACGCCTACCTGCTCGACGCGAGCGGTGGAGATCTGCTGGGCCGCTTCGAGACCGGGGGATACCTGTGGCCCCTCTACACCCGGGGAGAGAGCGTGGGGTCGATGCCGGCAGCCATGATGGACGGCGGGGGACCGATCGTGGTCCTCCCGGGGGATGACGGCGTGATCCACGGGATGGGGTGGAGTCCAGCCGCGGAGGGCCGGTGAAGAGCACCCCGGCCCCGGGACCACGCGGGGACTTCTCCGGTTTCGGCGCAGATCACTCCTCGCGAAATCGATCCAGGCCGTACCGCTGGATGTAGTGGCTGAGGGCACGGGGCGTCAGTCCCAGGCGATCGGCTGCGCGCTTCTTCTTCCAGCCACAGGCCCGCAGGGCGGCGAGGATCGTGCCGATCTTGAAAGTGTCGACCTGCTCGGAGAGTCCCTTGTCCTCGTCCCCCGATCTCGTCGAAGCGGCGTTCGCGCTCATCATCTCCAGGGGCAGGTCCGTGATGCGAATGGTCCGGCCCTCGGCCAGGACCGCCGCGCGCTCGAGCACGTTGCGCAGTTCGCGCACGTTGCCCGGCCAGCGGTAGCGCTCCAGGAGCGACCAGGTGGCGTCATCCAGGGCCAAGTCGCCGCGTCCCATCGACTGCGACAGCCGTAGCAACAGCTCTCCTGCCAGCCCGCTCAGATCCTCCGGCCGATCTCGCAGCGGAGGCACCTCGATGGGAAACACGTTCAGGCGGTAGAACAGGTCCTCGCGGAACTCGCCCTCGTCAGCCATGCGGCGCAGATCCCGGTTGGTGGCCGAGAGGATGCGGAGATCCACCTCCACCTCGACACTGCTGCCCACCTTGCTGAAGCTGCGGTTCTCCAGCACGTGCAGTAGCTTGCCCTGCTGGGCGAGCGGCAGGTCCGCGACCTCGTCGAGAAAGAGGGTGCCGCCGTCCGCAACCTCGAGCTTGCCCTTGCGCGAGGTGCTCGCACCGGTGAACGCCCCTTGCACGTGGCCGAACAGCTCGCTCTCCATCAGGTCACGCGGGATCGCTGGACAGTTGACCCGCACCATCGGCCGGTTCCCCCGGGGACTGCGACTGTGGATGGTCTCGGCGACCAGCTCCTTGCCCACGCCGCTCTCGCCGAGCAGCAGGACCGTGGAGTCGAGGCGCGCGACCTTGTCCACGAGCTGTTCGACCCGGCGCATGCCAGGAGAGTCCATGACGAGCCGGTGCCCGGGCCGTCCGCATTGTTGCTGGCTCTGGAGGTAGGCGTTGTCGCATCGCAGCTGCCCGGCCTCGAGCGCCTTGCGGGCGATCAGCAGCAGCCCTTCCATCTCGAACGGCTTGAGCACGTAGTCGAACGCCCCCAGGCGCATGGCCTCCACCGCGCCGCTGACCGTACCGTAGGCGGAGACCACGATCACCTGCAGATCCGGCTGCAGCCGGAGCGCCTCTCGCAGCAGGTCGATCCCGCTGCGGCGGGGCAGGCGGACATCGGTGACCAGCAGGTCGAAGGTCCGCTGCCGCAGCAGGGCCTCCGCGTCCTCGGCGCAGGAGGCTGTGTCGACTGCGTGGCCCTCGGCGCGGAACAGCTGCGTCAGCAGCCTCAGCAGCTTGACCTCGTCGTCCACGATGAGCAGCCGGGTCACGCGTCCTCCCCGGTCGCAGGCACCGTCAACCGCACGACGGTCCCGCGCCCTCGTTCGCTGTCGACGGTCAGGGTGCCGCCGTGCTGTTCCACGATGCGGCGGCTGATGCACAGCCCCAGGCCGGTGCCCGCCTCCTTGCGACTGAAGAAGGGCTCGAACAGGCGGTCCCGGTCCTCGGTTGCGATCCCGCAGCCGTCGTCCTCGACCTCGATGCAGCACGATCCGTCAGCGGCGGTCCGGGCGCGTGCCGTCACGCACCCCTCGACGTCGCCCAGCGCCTGGACGGCGTTGCACAGCAGGTTGACCAGCACGCGGTGCAGCAGGGTCTCGTCTCCCCAGCATCTCAGCTCAGGGGGGATCTCGTTGCACCAGCTGCATCGGCCTGCAGCCACCCCCGCCTCGGCCGCGGCCCGCTCGACCAGGCGCAGCAGCTCCACCGGCTCGGGCTCGATCCGGCGCGGCCGGGCGTAGTCCAGCAGCTCGTGCACCAGCTGGTTGAGCCGCATCACCTCCTCGACCACGTCGTCCAGCGGCTCGGTGGTCCCGGGGTGGTCGCGACGGACCATCTCGGCCGTTCCCTGGATGATCTGCAGGGGGTTGCGGATCTCGTGGGCGAGTCCGGCGGTCAGCTCGCCGATGGTCGACAGCCGTTCCTTGCGGATCAGCTCCTCCTGGACCGACTCGAGCTCCTCACGCGTCGCACGGACCTGGGCGGAGAGCTCCTCGTTGAATCCCTCGACGCGCTGGACCAGCGCCTCCTTCTCGGTCAGGGCCTGGTGTAGCTCCGACGTGGCGCGCTCGATCTCGGTGATCAGGGACGAGAGGACCGCGTCGAGCTGCTCCAGTTCGTCGGCTCCGCCGCTGTCCTCGGATGTCGAAGGGTGCCACCGGGTCGCGACGAGACGGTGGATCAGCCGACTGACGCGGCGGATGATCAGCCGATCGGTGGCCAGCGTGACCGCGCCGGCCATCAGGACCATCAACAGCACGACGAACAGCGTGCTGCGCAGGAATTCATCCCTCAGCGCCTGCTCCAGCCTCGCCTGCGGCTCGGCGATGTGCAGGGCTGCCGGTAGCCCTTGCGCGGTCCCCGGTGGGGCCACGGGCAGGGTGAGGTCCAGCACCGGCTCCTCCCCATGCTGCATCAGGCCCCAGGTGAAGGGTTCCTGTCCCTCGATGGCGGCCCGGATCTCGGGTTCGTCCCACGTCCAGCCCAGGCGATCGGCGTGGGTCGAGACCAGCACGCGGGATGAACGGTCCAGCAGGTAGATCTCCAGGCGGGGCTGACGGGCATGGAATCGATCCAGCAGATCGGTGGTCGCGGGGAAGTCCGGCGCCCGGTCCGCCTCGACCTGGGCCGCCACCAGCTCCCCCACGCTCATCATCACCTCGATACGGCTGTCGAGCATCGAGCTCCGCTCGAGGCGGGCGTCCCAGACCAGGTAGAGCACCATCGGCACGAGGATGGCGAGGTTCAGCAGCGCCGTGAGCTTGAGACGGAGAGATGCGCGTGTCATCGGTCTACCCCGGCCGACGGTATCCCGATCTTCGGGCGATTCAAAGCTCGTGCGGTCGACCCAGCCACTCCCTGTACCGCGTCAACGGCTCGAGGTTGCCCAGTGGCCCCTGATCCGGGTCGAAGCCGAAGTCCTGGCCTGCCGTCGTCCGCAGCAGGTCGATCGCACCGGCGCGGCAGAACGGGCTGGTCTCCGCGTCGGCCAGGAACAGGAACAGCCACTCCGCAGCGGTGGCGCGGTCCTGCGTCGCGATCTCCTGCAGGTAGGTCATCCGCTCCAGGCAGGTCTCCATCGCGGCGTAGCGCTCGAGGCCGCTTTGGGGCACCTCGGCTGCGGCGGGCACGGCCCCGACCTGGTGCTCCGCGTGCGCGACCTCCGGGGCGTCATGGTCGTGGGCCTCGTGCTCGACCGGACAGTGGGGCGCGTGTCCGTACTCGCTGCCGGCAAGGCGCGTGTCGGCCAGCACCCGGCCGCCCACGAAGAACACACCGCTGGCCGCGCACACGCACGCCACACCGGCGGCGACATGGCCGAGGGCCGCTCCGGTCCGCGCCGCCCGCACCACGTACAGCACGACGCCGATGGTGGCCAGCGCCACGCCGTAGAACGCGACCACGGTCGGCCCGCACGGCATGTCCAGCACCCACGACAGGTAGATACCCACCGTGCAGACCATCGTGCCGGTGATCCACCCCAGGGCCAGCTGCCGCTTGAAGTCGCTGGTGATCATGAATGCCATCACCGCGGGCGCGACCAGGAACACGAACACCAGCAGCACGCCAGCCACGCGGACCGAGATGCTGATCACGAACCCGAAGGTCATGTAGAACAGGAAGTCCCACAACCGGACGTTGACGCCCTCGCGGTAGGCCGCCTCCGGGTCCTCGGAGATCTGCATGAAGCGCTTGCGCAGCAGCAGGTGGACCGCGGCGACGACCAGGTACACCGAGGCCGCGGTCACCACCTCGGACCACCGCACCCACAGCAGCCTGCCGTGCATGATGTTGACCAGGTGCTCGACTCCCTGGATCTTGCCCACCACGAGCACGGCCACGGCCGCGGTGATGGCGTAGACCAGGCCGATGATCGCCTCCTGGGGCACGCGCTCGTCCCGGTAGCGGCTGACCGCGAACACGGCCGCGCCGATCACGGTGAAGCCCAGCGCGAACAGCAGCGACGCCATCGACTCGGTGTCATGGATCCCGAACAGGATCCCCACCGTGGTCCCCAGCGCCGCGATCTGGGCCAGCGAGAGATCCACGAAGATGACCCGCCGCTTGAGCACGTGGATGCCGAGGTAGGCGTGGATGCCCACCAGCACCATGCACTCCACGAACGGAGCCAGCATGATGTCGAAGAAGGCGCTCATCGGGCGTCCGCTCGCTCGAACGCGTCGACCAGCTCCACGATCCAGACGTCGAACTGGTCGAAGAAGTCGTCCATGCCTTGCTGGCCGCCCGCGGCCAGCGCCACGATCACGGGGACGGCGCCGGTCTGCTCGGCGACCCGCTGGACCTTGGCCGTGTCGAAGTAGTTGGCCGCCAGTATCACCCGCACGTCCTGATCGGCCATCACCTGGACCAGGTGGGTGATGTGGTGGGGCGAGGGCGGGATGCCCGGCTTGGGCTCCATGTACCCCACGACCTGCAATCCGAACAGGTCGGTGAAGTAGCTCCAGTTCTTGTGGAAGGCGATGATCTTGCGGCCTCGCAGGGGCGCGGCCTGGGCCATCCAGCCGCCGAGGGACTCGATCAGCGGCCGCCCCTTGTACTCCTGGCCCTCGAGGAAAGTCAGCAGGGTGCCCGCGGCGGCCATCTTGCACAGGGACTTGCCGCCCAGGATCGACACGAGCTCCTCACCGAACAGCCGCACGTCGATCTCGTGGAGGAAGCGGGCGAGGTTGGCGTCGTACTCGGCCGCGTGGTCCGGATCGATCCGCTTGAGCCCGGTGCAGATGTTCTCGGCGACCACCTTGCCGTTGAGCGGGCTGGTGTGGATGTGGGGATTGCCGAACACGTGCACGTCGCCCTCGGCGCGGCTCAGCGTGCTGGGGGTCTCGCCGATCCGCAGGCCCGCGCTGGCCGCGACATAGCCCGGCTCCCCGCTGCGCAGCGCCGGGTTGTTGGCCTGGTCCACCAGCGCCGGGGCCCACATCTCCAGGTCCAGGCCGGTCGCCACGAACAGGTCGGCCGACGCCAGCTGCATCGCCAGGCTGGGCTTGGGCCGCACGATGTGCGGGTCCTGGTAGCCCTCGACCAGGTGCACGACCTCCACGCGCTCGCCGCCGATGTACTCGGCGATCGACCGGTACGACGAGCTGGTCACCACCACCTTCAGCTGGGCCTGGGCGGCGAGCGGCAGGCCGATCGCGGCCAGCAGGCCGAGCAGATACAACGAACATCTCGATGGGATCATGGGATTCCTCTCAGTACTTCTCGTGCTTGTGCGGTCCGGCCGCCCAGCTCACCTGGAAGGCGATCCGGTGCTCGGGGGAGGCGGCCACGCCGTGCACGAAGTTGTATTCGAGCCGCAGGAAGACGAACTCGCTCTGCCAGAAGGTGACGTAGGGCGTGACGCCCCAGACCACGGGGGCGGCCGCGGACTCCATGGGCCGGGCCAGGTCGCCACGTACCCCCACGAACCACGCCGCACCGGCCTGGCCCTGCAGGTAGGAGTACACGCCCCACGCGCGATCCCACTCGGCGGTCGCCGGATCCTCCTTCTGCGCGTAGTAGACCTCGCTGCGCCAGGTCAGCGATCGGTAGCGAGCCCGCATCAGCGGGCTCCAGTAGAGGGTCAGGTCCGCGCCGGCGACGACCGTCTTCGCCCACCCGTCGTCGATCATCAGCGGGACGTAGTCGTCGTCCTCGGGATCCATGCCGCGGGCCTCGGCCTCGGCCGTGGTCTCCTCGCGCGCGATCGGGTTGTTGAACCCGAACGCGCCGGACAGGCCCAGCTCCAGGTAGGTGCTCTCCGACAGGTCCCAGTAGTTCTTCAGCCGGCCGAGGACCGCCGGTACCGCGAACCGCTCGCCCGAGAACAGGTGGGGGTTGCTGCCGTCGACCACGTCGATCCGCAGCTCGTTGGCGTGGGCCCACAGCCGGGGCATGAACCACTGCAGCGAGACCCCGTCGCCGGCCAGCCCCTCGTCCCCGAGCACGGACCGCATCGCCAGCGGGAAGTCGGTCTGGTCGAGGTCGTGCTCGTGCCAGCGGTTCAGCACGCCGAACTGGTGCCGGAACCGCCCCACGGTCAGCGACAGGGAGGGCACCAGCCCGTACCAGCTGATGTACAGCTCCTCCAGGGCGATCGGCTCCTCCGGGTCCGGCAGGATCGCCACTGCCGCCCGAGTCTTGGAGTAGGGATCCAGCACGGACCGCACGTCGATCGACATCGCCCGCAGCGGCAATCCGGTCCCTTCCGGCTGGCCGGAGCGAAGGTCGTCGTCGATCACCAGGGCAGCGAGGAAATCGCCGGCCACGCTGATCTCGGGGTTGCTGACCTGCATCGCCTCCGCCCCCGACAGGAACACCCGGTCCTCGGGGCGGGACTCCTCCGGGGGGGCGTTGGCCGCCGCCTCGGCGCGCTCCACCAGCCGCTCGATTTCGTCCTCGGCGACCTGGTCCTGGAGCGCCTCGAGTTCGGCCTGGAGGGCATCGACCCGCTGCAGCAGTTCCTCGACCTGATCGGCCGAGGCCTCATCCTCCTCGTCCCCACCCTCCTGCGCGCTCGCGGCGACCATGGGCAACAGCAGCAGTCCAGCGCCTACCATCGACCGGATGATTCTGGAGCAGCTCGGCATCGCTCGGACCTCCCGTGCTGGGTTCGTTCCGCTGCGGATGCAATCGCCGTGCCGCTCGCGACGAGCTTTCCGCGACAAGGCGGGAATCCGCCGACATCTCCTTGATGCAGGTCGCTTCCGGCCCTCGGGACGGAGGGTGGACGGGGTATCGACCCCGGTCAGAACCCCCACGAGTCGAAAGGAAATTACGGTGGCGGGAACCTGCAGGCCGGCGAGGGAGCCTGACTCAGATCAGCCCGTACTCACGCATCCTGCGCCACAGCGTGCCTCGACTGATACCGAGCGCCTCGGCGGTGGCCTTCCGGCTCCAGCCGTGGGAGTTGAGCAGCTCGATCAGCGCCCGGACTTCGGGTCGATCCGACCGGGACGCGTCAAGCCGACTGCCGGATGTCGCCGCGCGGTCGGTCCCGGCAGCCAGCGCGATGGCCTTCCGCTCGGACGGCTTGAGGTTCCGCGGCAGGACGACTGGTGGTGCGGCCGTCACCGGATCGACCCCGACCACCGATCCGGCTCGCGGTTCGTCTCGCTCCACGATTGCCGGCTCCGGCGAGCTCAAGGCCGGCGGCAGGTGAGCCCGCCGGATCTGCTCCCCGTGACACAGCACGAACGCCCGCTCGATGATGTTGATCAGCTCGCGCACGTTGCCCGGGTAGCCGTAGTCGGCGAGGGAATGCAGCGCCGCAGCAGAGACGCTCCGGATCGGCTTGCCCGTGCGGGCGGCGAATCGGGAGATGTAGTGATCGATCAGTGGAACGATGTCCTCTCGCCGCTGCCTCAACGGCGGGATCTGGATGGGCACGACACACAGGCGATAGAACAGGTCCTCACGGAACGCGCCTCTCTCGATCAACGTCCTCAGGTCACGGTGGGTCGCCGACACCACGCGGACATCGACGGTGATGGTGCGTGTCCCGCCCAGCGGCTGGATCTCCCCCTCCTGCAACGCCCTCAACAGCTTGACCTGGAAGGCGGGCGACAGATCTCCGATCTCGTCGAGGAACAGCGTCCCGCCGTCGGCGGACTGGAAACGCCCCGGCCTGTCACGCCGCGCGTCGGTGAACGCCCCGCGGACATGGCCGAACAGCTCCGACTCCAGCAACGTGTCGGGCAGCGCGCCGCAATTCACACGAACGAACGGGTTGTCACAACGCGGCGACTGGTCGTGGATGGCCCGGGCCACCAGCTCCTTGCCCGTACCGCTCGCCCCCTGGATCAGCACCGAGGCCTCGGATGCCGCGACGTCCGGGACGAGCTGGAACAGCTCCCGCATCGCCGGGCTCGCGCCGATCATGTCTCCCATACCACCGAGGCCGGATATCTCCTTGCGAAGCGCTTCGATCTCCGAGATGTCCCTGAAGATCTCCACGCCGCCGATCAACTCGCCGGACGGGTCCTTCATCACGGCCGTGCTGACCCGGATGGGCACCGGCTCCATGTCCGAGTTGAGCATGGAGACCTGCACGTCCCGCTGGGGCTCTCCGGTCGCCATGCTGCGTTTCAGCGGACACCCGGTCTGACAGACAGTGCCGCGGAGCACCTCGTAGCAACGGTGCCCAAGGGCGTCTTCCCGCCGCATCCCCGTGATCCGCTCGGCCTCGTCGTTGAGGTAGGTGAGCCGGAAGTCAGCGTCCACCGTGAACACACCCTCCGCGATGCTGTCCAGGATCAGGGGGTACAGGGCCTCTGGGGTGCTCTTCATCGTGATGACTCGACTCTCACGGGCTCTGAACGAGGCCACCCATCCGCGCGTCGGTGTCCGTCGCCCGCACACGCCGAGTATAGCGGCGCCGAGATCGAACGGGGATCCGGTTCCGGCGGCAGGACCGCAGCGTCGCGATCCAGATCCACTACCAGATCGGACCAGACGACGTCTGCTCCCAGTCGGCGCCGGAGCGACAGCCCAGGAACGGGTCCTCCGGGACGGCCTCCGACAGCAGCACCTGCCGGCCATCCTCGAAATCGACGAGGACCTTGTTCTTGTGGACCTTCGCCGCCACGCAGCCCCGGCCGAAGAGATGATGTCGGATGCGCTCCCCCGCGCGGTACGTCTGGCAGGGGTCGTACTCCACCCCATGGGCGAATTCCTCGATCGTCCGGTGCACGTCCAGGCGGACGAAGCGCAGGAGCGGATCCGAGGCGATACGCCTGGTGAGCCCTGGCTGGAGGCCCAGCTGGCGGTCCAGCTGTTGGAAGAACGAACGCTCGTCGCCCTCGCCTCGTTCCCCCAGCAGCTCGACGATGATCTTCCGGGTCCGCTCCCGCAACACCACGTCCGAGCCCGCGGGGCTCCGGCTGAACATCACGACCTCCCCGGCGACGATCCGTTCCCGCAGGAGGTCGATCTCTCCGAGTAGCGCGGCGGGGGCGGTCTGCAGATCACCCTGGTAGTACCGCAGCACGGTGGTGGAATGAACACCGATACGCTCGGCCAGGTAGCGGAACAGGATCTGGCGTTCACCCAGCTCCAGGGCATGCACGATCCCGTCCAGGCGCTGCCGGACCTCGCGGGCAGGCACGCGACTCGGCGGCGGTTTCTTTCCCGAGATCCGACACCGCCAGGTCACCCGCTCGAATGACAGCGCGCGCCCCTGCCGAACATGGAGCAGGAGCTTGCGGGCACAGGCGTGGACCTCTGAAGGGGCGGTCTGCAGAAAGCCGGAATGGTATCGATGCACGGTCGTCGGATGCACACCGGTCTGGTCGGCGATGTAGCGGTACAGCGTGTACGGCCAGCCCAGCTGGCGGGCCTCGATGATCTCGTCGAGTGCTTCGGCGATCCGGGAGGCGCGCACGCGCCGGGGCTCCTTGCGTCCCCGCGGTACCGAGGGTTGCATCCCTGCGAGAATCCTCGGGGGGGGTTCGGTGCCTCCTCCTGTGGTTTCACGCGATGGCGACGGACGGAGCATGACTTCCTCCCATTCCTCTTCGATGGCGTGTCGCACGAATGGAAAGGCACATTCCGTGCCAGATCGGCTTCTCCCGGAATTCCAATGGGTTACACGGACACAGAGCGGCCGGCGTTCACAAGGCTGAAACACCAGGTCTCATTTTGCGCGACACAACGCGACGCCGTGTCACACGAATCCGAGGACAGGTATCCCGCCACACACCGGGACGAGCCAGCCGGGAGGGGCTCAGATCCCCAGCTTCTTCCGGCCGTAGACGGTGTGGAGAGCGGCTGCGGGATTGTGGCCGAGGACCCGGTCCTTGACGATCAGGGTCGTCACCGGCGCCTCCGAGTACTGCGAGAAGAGAACGTCGTGGCCCACGCAGAGCCCCACTGCGACGTTCAGATCGGTGCGGCAGCGGTGGAGCTCCAGGGCCTGCCCGACCGGATTGCAGGTCGCCTCCTCCGTCCATTCCGGATGGAGTCGCTCCAGACCGTGCGCTTGCTTGGAGATACCGCCGAGCTTGCAGCAGGCAGAGTGGACCCGGAAGCCCTCCTTCTCGAAGTAGGTCTTCAGTACCTGGGCCTCATCGGCCAGCCCGATGCAGAATGCGAGCCCGATGCGCCTGTACTCCATCATGCGGGCAAATCGAGCGACCTCCTGCACCCGGTTGAGCGCGCCGTACCCCTCGCTCTCGATGGTCGCCGCGATCGACATCGTCCTCGCCACGTCGGGGCGACGGCACTCCTCGTCGGCGCGATCCCGGATCACGGTGCAGTCCTCGCCCTGGTAGCAGTCCATCTCATCGCAACCTGTGCAGTTCATCTTCGGATGCCGTCCGGGGGTGGCAGGTGTGATCTGTTTCATACCGCGGAGTGGAATCGCTGCGAGCCTCACCCTCGCGCGGACGGCCGATGATGAGGGGGCGCTAGCGTGGATTTCCCAGAGATATCGTTGCGTTGACCGCAGCGACTCCCTGTTCCCGACTTGCAGTCCCTGCAGCGATCTCATCTCCGGGCCAGGTGCGGGCTCGGTACGGTGAGTCCATGAGACGCCTCCCCGCCCCGATCGCACCCCTGCTCGCGGTCCTGCTGGTCACGACCGGGTGCCTGGACAAGAAGGTGGAAGCCAGGGACGACGACACCGAGGACGACTGCCCCGCGCCTTTCACCGATCCCCTCACCGAGACCTTCGACGAGATCTACAATCCGGACGAGATCTGGCGGCCGCACGATCCTCCCGAGGAGGGAGGCCTGTGCTTCGATTGCCACCTGTGCGCCAACGACGGCGCGACCCACATCGACAACACGCACTTCGTGTGCAACCACTGCCACGACGAGTCCGGCGCCCTCGACGACGTCGGCTCGGGCTGTCTGTGCGGTGATCTGGACTGCACCACCACCCCGCCGACGCTGACCTGCAACGAGTGCCACACCGACGGCTGCAATGGCCAGGCCTCGGCCGAACAGATGAACGGGCTGTGCGACTTCTGCCACGTGGCCCCGGCTCAGAAGTCGACCTGACAGTGCCCCTCGCCGTCGATGTGGGTGAGGGTGCGCGTGAGGTGGGAGACGAAGGCCCACAGGTCGGTCACCTCGCTGTACTGCCCCACGCCGTAGCCCGTGCTCGCCACGTCGGTCGCCTCCAGCTCGGCCCGCGTGATGTCACCGTCCGCGTCCACGTCCGCGTCGGCCAGCACCTGGAATGCGACGCCCGCCTCGGCATCCTCGAGGTCGTCGTAGAACAGGTGGTCGCCGTGGATCGTCAGCTGCGTGCTGCCCTCGCCGCCGTCGGCGATGGTCAGGTCCGGCTCGCAGCCGTACCGGGTATCGGTGTCGAAGTCCCAGGCAAAGGTGTAGGTGTCCGCGCCGAGGCTGGCCACGCCGGTCGCCGAGATCGACAGGCCGTTGTCGTTCATGAAGGTCACCTGGGCCTCGGTGGCGTTGCCGGCGATCGCGCCGCTGGCCGGCGAGATCGTCATGTCCACGTGGTCGTAGTGGGTGGCCGGTACGTCGGCGTCTCCGACCCCGTGGGGGCCAGCCTGTGCCACGCCGCTCATGGCGATCAGGAGCTCGTCGTAGACGTTGAGGTACCCGTCGTCCCCGTCGTCCGTGTCGTCCTCGTCTCCCGACGGCTCCTCTTCCTGGGCCGAGCCGGGGACGGCCAGTAGCAGCGCGGAGAGCGCCAGCAGGGCGATCCAGACGGACCGTTGCATACACCGCATGATGGCGCCGAACCCCATGGAGTGACGTCAGGCTGACATCGCTTCGTCACGGTGGTCGTCGTCGACCGGGTGGGCGATGGCCGTGCACACCAGCTTGCCGTGAAGCACGCCGCGTGTGCCGATGAGCGCCTCGGCCATCTCCCTCACACGCGCCACGCGTCCGCGCAGCACGATCACCTCGAGACAGTGGTGGTGGTCGAGGTGCACGTGGGTCGTGCAGATCACCATGTCGTGAGCGTCGTGCTGCAGCGATGTCAGGCGTTGCGACAGCTCGCGCTGGTGGTGGTCGTAGACCACGGTCACGGTGCCCATCACCTCGGCATCGTCCTCGCCCCATCGCTCGTCCACCATGGCGCTGCGCATCAGGTCCCGCAGCGCTTCGGAGCGGTTGGCGTAGTGCCGTCGCCGGACGAGCTCGTCGAACGCGTCCATCAACGAGGTCGGGACGGACACGGTGTACCGGGTGACGTTCTCGGTCATGACATCATCTCCGCAAAATCTGGCGGCGAGCGCATGTCAGATTGGAACAGATGTACATCACGAGGGCGGCTTGCAGTGGCTCGCCGCATGGTATCGTTCCGGCCAACGGGGATTCGAACACGCCTCCCGTGCCTCGACACCCCGGAGAACAGCGGACTCGACGATGAACGACACCCATCACCGACCACCCACGACGAAGCTGGTGGACCTGATCCTGGACAGCGTGGCGGATGGGATCTTCACGGTCGACAGTCAGTTCCGCGTCACCTATTTCAATGCAGCCGCCGAGCAAATCACCGGGTATCCAGCCGCCGAGGTCCTCGGCAAGTACTGCCACCAGGTGTTCCGAACGACTCTGTGCAGCCAGGACTGTCCTCTCCGGCGGTCGATTCGCACGGGCTGCAAGGTGAAGAACATCGACATCGACATCCACAACCGCGACGGCAGGACACGGACCATCTCGGTCTCCACAGCCCCCTTGCTGGACAGGAACGGGACGTTCCTCGGCGGCGTGGAGACCTTCAGGGACGACACCGAACTCCACGCGCTGCGCCAGGAGATCACGGGGAAGTACACGTTCCAGGACATCATCTCCAAGAACTCCACCATGCGGCAGATCTTCCAGACGCTGCCGAACATCGCCCAATCCGACGCCACGGTGCTGATCCAGGGCAACAGCGGGACGGGCAAGGAGCTCTTCGCCCACGCGATCCACGATCTCAGCCCCCGCGCGGACGGCCCGCTGATCACGATCAACTGCGGCGCGCTGCCGGAGAACCTCCTGGAATCGGAGCTGTTCGGTCACGTCAAGGGCGCCTTCACCGATGCGCGCAAGGACCGCATCGGGCGCTTCCAGGCCGCCGATGGCGGGACCATCCTGCTGGACGAGGTCGGCGAGGCCCCGCCAGCGCTGCAGGTGAAGCTCCTCCGGGTCCTGGAGAACAGGAAGATCCGGCCCGTGGGCGGCGACCAGGTCAAGGAGATCGACGTGCGCGTGATGGCGGCGACGAACAAGGACCTGAGCCGGCTGGTCGACGAGGAGCGCTTCCGGTCCGACCTGTACTACCGCCTGAACGTGATCCTGATCCAGCTCCCGGAGCTCGCCCGACGCAGCGAGGACATCCCATTGCTCGCCAGCCACTTCCTCGAGCGCCTGAACGCGCGGATGGGCCGGAACATCGAAGGAGTGACGGGCGAGGCGATGGCCATCCTGCTCCGCCACCGGTTCCCGGGGAACGTGCGAGAGCTGCAGAATGTGATCGAGCACGCCTACATCGTCGCGGCCGGCCCCCGCATCGGGCCGGAGGACCTCCCCCCTCACCTGGTCTCCGTTGGCGCCCCCCGAGCGCAGGAGCCAGCTCGCCCCACCGAAGTCCCCCGATCCACTTCGGCAACCCAGGCGAGGCAACGGCTGATCGACTGCCTGGTCGAGAACGACTGGAACGTCCCGCGGACCGCGCAGCAGCTGGGCGTGCATCGCACCACGGTGTGGCGACAGATGAAGAAGCTCGGGATCGAGCCGCAGTAGCTCGCGGTTCGGGGCCGCTTCCACGGTCCGGACGAGCACGCGGTTGCAAAACCGTGCGCAACGGTTGCGCAACCAGGGTCGAGATGCAACCGGGCCGCACCTCTCCGCGGTCTGCCATCGGCCGCGCCACGGACCGATCCCGGATATAGCACGCGCACGTACCGACCGATCACGGGCCGAGGTTCGCAGCTGGCACAGGCATTGCAGTCCATCGTCAGCGTGAGCCAGCGAGACGCCATCCCCCGCGACGAGCCACTCCTCCCCGGGGTCACGTGCAACCGCGTGGTCAGCTGGGTGGATTCCTTCGATCGGCGGGATCACTCCGTGGTCGCGGCCAGGGCGCTGGCGCGATCCGGAGCCGGCTGCCACGAGGTGGTCCTCTGCCTCGACTCCCCCTGTCGGGCGCAGCTGGCAGCCGAGCTGTCCGTGTCGGGCCAGTCCCCGCTGACCCCGCAGATCCTCGGCCGGGCCCAGGCCAGACTCGCCGAGCTCTACAGCTGGGAGAGCCCGACCCTGGTCCTGCCGGGCCATCCCCCGGAGGAGATCCGCCGCTACACACGCAACAACGCCGTGGATCTGCTCGTGCTGGGCGAGCAGGCGCTCGCCCTGCAACGCGAGTACGGCGACTGGATCTGCGGTGATCCCCCCTGTGCGGTGATGGTCCTCGTCCTGCGGCCCACGGGCCACGCCACGCCCCCGCTGCAAGGCGGACGCACCCGAACCTGCGACGAAAGCCCGAGGTGAAGAGATGGCACTGGTTCCCCACGTGCTCGCCTACCTGGCCGTGACGATCTCCATGGTTGCGATGATCACGAGGTTCCTGACATGGGCCCGGATGCCGATGCACCTGCGCTGGGAGCTCTACCCCGTTGCCCACGAGGGCGAGCGAGCCCGGTATGGCGGTTCCTACCTCGAGGAGGTTCGATGGTGGGCCAGGCCCCGGGAGGTGTCCCTGGTCGGTGAGCTCACGGTGATGATCCCGGAGATCCTGTTCCTGGAGTGCCTGTGGAAGAACAACCGAGCGCTGTGGTTTCGCTCCTTCCCCTTCCACTTCGGGCTCTACCTCGTCATCGGTGCGACGGTCCTGCTGGCCGCGAACGGTGTCTTCTCCGCCGTGTGGCCCTCGGTGGCCGAGGCGACCGGCGGATTCCTCCGGATCGGGATCGCTGCCCTGCTCGTCACCGGGCTGGCTCTCGGCCTGCTCGGCGCCCTGGGTCTGCTGCAGCGACGGCTCTTCGACCCGGACCTGCGCCTGCTCACGACCCGGGCGGACATCCTCAACCTGGTCATCTTCGCCGTGGCCTTCGGCTGGTCACTGCTCACCTGGGCGGTCGTGGATCCGGATCTCTCGCTGGCCATGGCGTTCGTTGCCGGGCTGGTCACCTTCGACCTCGGTGCCTTTGCCACGACCGGGCTCGACGTCATCGTGACGACCACGACCGTGATGATGATGAGCCTGCTGTGCGCCTACATACCACTGACCCACATGTCCCACTTCATCGGCAAGTACTTCGCCTACCACGACATCCGCTGGGACGACGCCCCGACCCTGCGCGGCGCGCGCCGTGAGGCCACCATCGAGGGCTTGCTGAAACGGCCCGTCAGCTGGGGGGCCCCCCACATCCAGGGCAACGGCGACAGGACCTGGGCCGATCTGGCCAGCGAGGAGGACCCGACATGAGACGTCCCGTGAGCATCGCGAGCTTCTCCCAGGGAGAGGATCCGCTGATCCGGATCGACACGGCGGACAGGCCCCCACTGCCACCCCCCTTCGACGATCTGGACGCGGAGCCGCCCTTCGAACCCCTGTCCGAGCAGTCGTCGGCGAGGTACGAAGGCCTGGACGGCACCATCGCACTCAGCATCCCCAGGCCAGAGAGCAAGGAGGAGGAAGAGCGGCTGGTGGACTCGTTCCTCCAGGGGCTGGAGAAGCTCGCCAGCGCGGACGACAACTGGACATTCCTCCAGCCGTTCATGATGTCCATGGAGCACTGCGCGCGGTGCCAGACCTGCTCCGAGGCCTGCCCGATCTACGAGGAGAGCGGCCGCAATCCGCTGTACATGCCGAGCTTCCGCTCGGAGGTCCTGCGGCGCATCTTCTATAAGTACGTCAAGAAGGCATCCACGCTGGTCCACGGCGACATCGACCTCAACTGGACGACCGTGGCCCGGCTGATCGAGCTGTCCTATCGCTGCAACCTCTGTCGGCGCTGCGCACAGACCTGCCCCATCGGCGTGGACAACGGCCTGCTGGCCCGGGAGATCCGCAAGATCGCCAGCCAGCAGATGGGCATCACCGCCAAGGAGCTGCACAAGGACGGCTCCGTACTTCAGCAGCAGGTGGGATCGTCCACGGGCATGAACGCCCTGGCGATCAAGGACAACATCGAGTTCGTGGACGAGGACACCACCGACAAGACCGGCATCCCCACGGAGACGCCGTGGGACGTGGAAGGGGCCGATATCCTGCTGATCCACAACGCCGGTGAGATCATGGCCTGGTGCGAGAACCCGGGCGCATTCGCCGTGCTGTTCAACGCCGCCGGCCTGAGCTGGACCATGTCCAGTGAGCTGGCCGGATACGACTCGATCAACTACGGCGTGTGGTACGACGACGTCCAGTTCGCCCGCACCGCCGTGCTGCACGCCAAGGCGGCCGCCAAGCTGGGCGTCAAGCGCATCGTGCTCGGGGAATGCGGTCACGCCCACAAGGCGCTGACCGTGATCGCCGATCGAGTCCTGACCGGCGAGCTCAACACCCCGGTCGAGAGCTGCATGCCCGTGCTGCTCGACATCGTCCGCTCGGGCAGGATCGAGTTCGATCCCAGCCGCAACGACTTCCCGGTCACGCTGCACGATCCGTGCAACCTGGTGCGGCTGATGGGCGTGGTCTCGCCCCAGCGCGAGATCCTCCAGGCCATCCTGCCCGAGGGACGCTTCCGCGAGATGACGGCGCACGGCGTCGACAACTACTGCTGTGGCGGGGGCTCGGGGTTCGCGATCATGTCCGGCCACAACTTCTCGTCGTGGCGGCACAACGTCGCGGGCCGGCGCAAATTCCGCCAGATCCTGGAGGCCTTCCAGGACGAGCCCATGGACATCGATCACCCCAAGTACGTCTGCACTCCGTGCAGCAACTGCAAGGGCCAGCTCCGGGACATCATCCACCACTACGACGCGTGGAACAGGCACGGAATCTACTACGGTGGACTGGTCGAGCTGATGGTCAACGCGATGGTCGATGCCACGCCCGGCTACATCGACTGGGAATGGCACTAGGAGGACGAGATGAGCGAGACGAACACGATCCTGGTCATCGACGACGACAGGGACTACGTCGGATTCCTCACGCTGTTCCTCGAGGAGCATGGCTACGCCACCATCGCAGCCTACGACGGACAGGAGGGATTGCAGCGCGCGTGCAACGATGAACCCGACCTTATCCTCCTGGACATCACGATGCCCGAGAAGTCCGGCGTCCGCTGCTACCGCGAGATCCGACAGGACCCGACGATTGGCACCACGCCGGTGGTGATGATCACCGGCGTGACCCTGGACTTCCGGAGGTTCATCCACACCCGCAGCCAGGTGCCCCCGCCGGACGGTTACCTGCCCAAGCCAGTGGACCGGCAGCTGCTGCTGGACATGGTCGCGCGCCTGCTGGCCGCGACAGGGACGGACAGCGGGAGTGATGAATGATCCACTGCGATCCACTCCGCTGGCGAGGAGAGGAGGCAAGGCCCTTGCACGGCATCGCAACCACCCCCGATGCGCCCCACTGGTACGACGCCCTGCCGTGCTACCTCTCCGTGCAGGACGACCAGCTGCGGATCATCGAGACCAACGAGCTGTTCCGGCGTGATTTCTCGGCGGCACCAGGAGACTTCTGCTACCGCGCCTACAAGCACCGCGACGAACCGTGCCGGGACTGCCCGGTGATCGCCACGTTCGCCACGGGCAAGAACCACACGTCGCGCGAGTCGGTCGTGACGAAGGGCGGCCGGGAGCTGACCGTGGCCGTCACCTCGAGCCCGCTCTTCGACGAGCACGGTCACATCGTCGCCGTGGTGGAGATGTTCACCGACATCACCGAGATCGAGGCGCTCCACAGGGAGGTCAGGAGGAGCAGGTACTCCTTCCGGCGTCTGTTCGACATCGTGCCCTGCTACATCTCCATCCAGGATCGCGGCTTTCGGATCACCGAGGCCAACAAGCTGTTCCGGCAGGACTTCGGCGAGCGCAAGGGAGACCGTTGTTACGAGGCCTACAAGGGCGGTGACGCCATATGCGATCGGTGCCCGGTCGAGCAGAGCTTCGCGGACGGGAAGGTGCACAGCAGCGAAGAAACCGTCGTCACGCGGGATGGACAGGAGGCCAGCGTCGTCGTGACCTCCATGCCGATCCACGACGAGGGAGGCGAGGTCACCGCGGTGATGGAGGTCTCCACCAACGTCACCGAGGTCAAGCGACTGCAGTCGCTCGCCACGGTCGGCCTCGCGGTGACCGGCATGGCCCATCGGATGAAGAACATCCTGATGGGCCTCAAGGGGGGAGTCTTCGTGGTCGACGACGGCTTCGAGATCGAGGACGACGACGCGGTGCTGCAGGGCTGGCACACGGTCAAGCGGAACGTGGACCGGATGTCTCGCGTGGCCCTGGACCTGCTGTTCTGCTCCAAGGACCGCGAACCCAGCCTGGAGGATGGAGTCAGCCCCGAGTCCATCGCCGAGGAGGTCTACGACCTCTACAGGCTGCGCGCTGCCGCGGACTCCATCTCGCTGAGACTGGACATCGGCCCGACACCTCACCAGGGCCTGTTCGATCCCGAGGCCCTGCACAACCTGATGATCAACCTGGTGGCCAACGCCGTGGACGCCTGCCGCTTCGACCCCGCAGCCGACCACAAGCAGCACGAGATCGTGATGAGCTGCCACCAGGCCGACGACGGCGCCACGGTCATCGAGGTCGCCGACAACGGTGCCGGCATCCCTGATGACGAGGCCCCGAAGGTGCTCCAGGGTTTCTACTCCACCAAGGGAACCGAGGGAACCGGCCTGGGTCTGCTCGTGGTCCAGAAGGTGGTCCAGGAGCACTGCGGCACCTTCACGTTCACCACGGCCGAGGGACAGGGGACCACGTTCACGGTGGTCATCCCACGCCGATCCGACACGAAAGAACGCGGTGGAGGGACGGCGACGGCATCCATCTCCACCATCAAGCCACCCCCCGCAAGGAGGAAACCATGAGTACCAAGATCCTCGTCATCGACGATGAAGACGACGTGAGGGCCTTCCTCACGGCGGTCCTGAAGAAGAACGGGTTCGAGATCCTGACCGCGGCCAACGGGGCCGAAGGTCTCGAGATCCTCAGGCAGGAGCAACCCGCGCTGGTCACGCTGGACATCATGATGCCCGGGCGATCGGGGATCGACTTCTACCGGGCGCTGCGGAAGGACCGCGAGCTGTCCACCACGCCGATCATCGTCGTGAGCGCACTGGTCGGTGGGGGGCGCGACATGTCCCTGCTCAAGCCGACGGCGGTCTTCGACAAGCCCATCGATCCCGACGAGTTCATCGCGGCCGTGCACCAGGCGCTGGCGTAGCCAGCGCGCCTCACGCGGATTCCACCCGCGCGGGCAGCTCGAACTGGAAGGTCGTCCCCTGGCCCGGTGTGGAGTCGAACCGGATCGCTCCGCCGTGCTGCTCCACCGCCTTCCTCGTGAGCAGCAGCCCCAGGCCCGTTCCGCGCAGGCCCTTGGTGGTGAAGGAGGAGGCCAGGACCTTGCCCTGGTTCTTCGGGGAGATCCCCGCTCCGTTGTCACGGACCTCGAACACCACACCGCCCACGGGGCTCTGGTGGACCCGAACCTGGATCCCGTGCTCCTTGTCGAGGTCGGGGTCCCACTGGCAGGCGTCCATCGCGTTGGTCACCAGGTTGGCCAGACAGGCTCCGATGGCCTGCGGGTCGACCTCCACGCTTGGGAGACCCGCCTCGACATGCCCCTCGACGGTGACTCCTACCAGGCTGCCCTTGTCCTCGAACAGCTCCACCACCCGATCCACGAGTTCGGCCGGTTCGATCGGTTGTCTCCGAGGTTCCTGGTCTCTCGCATAGTCCAGCAGGTTCCGCACCAGCACGCTGATCTGGTCCAGGTACCGCTGGACCACCTCCCAGGCGGAGGCCGTCAGTTCGAGGTCGCCCTTTTCCAGCCCGGAGTCCAGCGTGTAGATGGCACCGTCCAGGCCACCGAGGATGTTCTTGATCGTGTGGGCCAGTCCTCCGGCGGTCAGCCCCACGGTGGCGAGCCGCTCCGCCAACCGCAGTCGTTCCTCCAGCTCCTCGATACGAGATCTCTCCGACATCACCAGCGCCACGCGGGCCACCTCGCCATCAGCCCCGGGCAGGGGCACGGCGCGCACGTCGAAGAGGAAGGACCGTCCGTCGTCTGCGGTGCCGCGGACCACGGAGTCGCAGGTTTCCCCGTCCACAAAGGCTCGGGACGCAACACAGACGTCGGCGGGCTCGTCCGTCCCGCAACAAGCCCGATGGCAGAGTGTGCCGGGCTCAGCGCCGAACACCCTGCGGAACGCGACATTGGCCGCCACGAGCAGACGGGCCTCGTCGACCACCGCGACGGGGTAGGGAACCTCCTCGATGAGCAGGGATTCGATGTCGTCCGGTAGATCCGACACTCGGCACACTCCAGGGCCCGTGGACCGGCGAGCCGGACGATACCACACCTGGTCGCGTGGCCGGCGCGGGCTGACCGGTCAGTAGCAGCCCTCTGCGGCGAGCCAGGTCTCTCCCAGCACCTCGCCGATCATGCAACAGCCGTTGTACCGAGGCTCGTCGGTGACCTCGATCGCGGCGGTCTCGACCACCTCCCCCTCCTGCAGGATCTCGACGGTGTAGCTGCGTGCCTCGAGCGGCAGGTCCGACGCGCAGTCGAAACGGTTGGAGAGGCCACCGCAATCGTGATCGGAGGCGTGGGTCGGGTGCTCGCTGTAGTGGATGCTGCCGGACAGCTGGATCACGTCGCCGTCCACCTCCACGGTGCAGCTGCCGCCATGCACGGTCACGCCGCTGGTGGACCGGCAGCCGGACCGGTGGGCCCGCACCCGCAGCACGTCGCCGGCCGCGGCCGACTGGTGGCCGTCGATGCTGGCAAGGCAGAAGGTGTCGAGCGCGCCGCTCTGGCAGCCCGTCGCGAGCGCCACCACCGCGACCAGGCCGAGCGGCCCGTTCCGGAGGAGCCGGCGCCCGGTCACCTGCAGTCCTCGAGCGTCCACTCGTCGTACTCGGCGGAGCCGGACAGGCAGCAGCCGCCGTAGCGGGGTACGGAGTCCACCTCGATCTCGCCGCTGGCGATCACCGAGGAGCCCGCCACGATCTCCACGGTGTAGGACCCCGCCTCGATCGCCTCCTCCGACGCGCAGTCGAACTCGTCGCCTATGCCGTTGCAGTCCTCGTTGTAGGTCAGCACCGGCCGGGCGCTGTACCGGATGCTGCCCGACAGCCGGATCACGTCGCCGTCCAGCTCCACGGAGCACTCGCCGCCGTGCTGGGTGATGCCGGAGGAGGACGTGCAGTCCTCGTGCCAGCCCCGCACCTTCACCACCTCGCCCGCCACCACCGGCTCGTCGCCGTCTTCGCTGGCGAAGCAGAAGGTGTTGAACGTGGCGGTGTCGCACCCCGCCAGCAGGATCATCAGCCCCAGCCCCACACCCCATTCGCGCATGTCGCCTCCTCGCCGTGCCCACCCGAACCATGTGGTGGAGCGGAGGACCGTGACGCGACTCAGCGTGAAGTGGTGCGGCGGTAGGTGGCCAGGGCCTCGAGCAGCGGGGGGATGTGGGCGGTGGGGAAGCGCCAGACGCTGACGCTGGCGGACGCGAACGTGCGGAAGGAGCGGGTCACGACCAGCCAGGGGTGACGGCCGTAGGCGGCCATGACCCGGGTGTGCACCTTCGACAGGGGGAGGTGGCGCTTCCGCGGAGGCCCCTTGCCCACGCCCATGTCGCGGATGGTGCGGGGGTGGCCCACCAGCATGCGGGCCATGGTGACGGCGAAGGGCTCGCCGAGCAGCTTCGACACGATCCACAGGCTGCCCCAGTGCGTGGCGAAGGCCACGACCAGGCCGACGCCGTAGACCAGCAGCCACAGGGGGCTCGGCTCCTGGAAATCGAGCTGGCCGAAGAAGCCGCCGGTGACGATGGACAGCACCATGAACAGCCAGAAACCGATGAACCCCAGGAACAGCACGAACAGGGGAAGCCGACCCGCCTGGAGCACGATCCAGGCGAGCCACTCGCCCGCGGTGCGCCCGGGCTGGATGGGCTCGTCGAGCAGGCGCCGTGCCACGACCTCGAGCTCGGCGTGGCCGCCCGCGGGCAGGTGCACGTAGTGCACGGCCAGGGGTAGCAGGCGCCTGGAGAGCACCTCGATCCACAGCTCGGTGTCGCCGTCCTTGCGGCCGATCAGCGCGGTCTGGCGGACCGTGTAGCCGACATGGCGGTAGGTGCCGAGCTCGACCTCGCGCAGGACCTCACCGACGAACAACTCGCGAACGGCCATCAGCTCTCCAGACGGCGAGGATACGGTGCGGGGGAGGCCCTATTCCACGGTGTGGCCGAAAAAGCGCTCCACGAACTGTGGGTTGGCCTCGGCGTACAGCACGGAGGCCGCGCGATCCGCCTCCTCGATCTGCCGCTGCTCGAACCAGCACCAGGATCCGTGCACGTCGCCGAGGTCGCCGGTCATCAGCCAGTTGACGCAGCCGCACCAGTGCACGCAGCGGTGGCGGAAGTCGCAGGCCAGGCAGTCGTCGGGGATGGCGTCCTTGCGCGCGACCAGCGCGTCGCGCTTCGCCACGTCCAGGCCGGACCAGACGTCGCCGATGACGAAGGTGTCGTCCTCGTCCTCGCGCACGACCCGGTCGCAGGGGTAGAGCCGGCCGGCCGGGGTGACGAACACCTCCAGGCAGCCGAAGTTGCACCGGGGCCGGCCGTGGGGGCGGGCGGTGATGCCGGTGGCGATCTTGGAGTCCAGCATGTTCAGGGCGAGCTGCTGGCCGTCGCGGTAGGCGCGGATGTAGCGGTCCGCGACCTCGGTGATGGCGCGGTCGAAGCGGGCGCGGGCGGGGTCGTCCCAGGGGCGATGCACGTCGAGGTTGAACGCCAGATCCCACAGGCCGAGGTCGAGCAGGGCGTCGATGGAGTCCGCGAACCGGTGCACGTTGGCCGGGTGGACCACGGCGAAGGCGCGCACCCACAGGTCGGGGGCGCGGTCGAGCAGCAGGCGGATGCCGCGGGTGACGGCCGCGTGGCTCGGCCGGCCGTTGCGGAAGACGCGGCTGGCGTCGTGGGCCTTGGGTCCGCCGTCGACGCTGACCGCGACCTGGAAGCGGTTCGCGGCCAGGAAGTCGACCACGGCCTCGTCGAGCAGGGTGGCGTTGGTGACGAGCACGAGGCGCAGGCGGACGCCGAGTTCGTCGGCCCGCTGCTGCGCCCGCAGCGTCAGCCGGCGGATCCGATCCGGGTGCAGCAGGGGCTCGCCGCCGAAGAAGGTCAGCAGGCGCTCGTCCTCGGCCCGAGCCCCCTCGAACAGCAGATCGAGGGCCCGCTCCACCACATCGTCCGGCATGGGCCGGCCGAACTTGCGGCCGCCGAAGCAGTAGCGGCAGCGCAGGTTGCAGGCGTGGTCGAGGATCAGGGAGATGTTCATGGCGGAGGCTTCCGGGCGTTCAGCGGCGGCCCCTGCCGTATCCCGGCCAGGGTACGGACGAGCACTGGCAGCCGCCGTCCGCGCCCCAGTAGTCGCGGTAGGGCTCCGGCTCCATCCTGAGCTCGACACCGATGAAATCGCTCTCCTCGAAGTCGTACGGCTCGTCCTCGGCAGAATCATCGTCGTCACTGGCCGAATCGTCGTCATCGGCCGAATCGTCGTCACCCTCACCGCGACCGGCGGAGTCGTCATCGTCGGCCGTGTCGTCGTCGGAAGGTCCACTCCCTGCCGAGTCGTCGTCCCCAGCGCTGTCGTCGTCACCGGTGTCATCGTCGTCACCGGTGTCGTCGTCGCCACCGGTGTCATCGTCTCCGGCTGCGACGAACAGCTCACAGAGGTACGCGAGCAGTTCGGCCTCGAGCTCCACCCGGGCGATCGCGGAGGTGAAGTCCCGCCGGGGGTGCTCCTCCAGGATCGCGTCGAATCCCTGCAGGATGGTGGTCTCGTGGTCGAGCACCACGAGCTTGACCTCGGTGGAGGAGACCTCGACCACGACCTCGTAGTAGAAGACCTCCTCGACGTCTGCCGGTTCGATGGCGCGCATACCGCCCGAGGACGGCAGTACGACCCTCCAGCTCCCGCTCCAGTCGACCTCGTCGCGGCCCCGCGGCCAACGGCTGGCCACGTTGAGCCCGCCGAGCAGGGCGAGGCCCGATGCGGCGCCTGCGCGCACGAGGAACCGACGGCGATCCATGCCGTCTCCGGCGCCGGGGTACCGGCGACCCGCGTAGCCGGTCCGGCGTTGCCGTTTCACGAGCGTTCCCCCCTGTGTCGTCTGCGGCGAGGCCGCCACGGCACGGACGAGCAGCTGCAGCCGCCGGTGGCGCCCCAGTGGTCGCCGTAGGGCATGACGGAGATCTCCAGGCCCACGCCCAGGAAGGCGTCCTCGGCGAACCCGTGCGCGTCGCCCATGGCCGAGTCGTCGTCGCCTGCGGCCGAGTCGTCGTCGCCGGACGTCTGCTCTTCGACCAGCAGCGCGAGCAGGTCCTGCTCGTAGCCCTCCCAGGCGGTCTCCTCGAGCAGGGCCTCGCGGGCGTACTCCTCAAGCACCTCGTCGAACCCTGGAGGATGGCGGCCTCCTCGGCCTCGAGGTGGTCGCGCAGGTCCGGACCATCCACCTGGATCGTGACCTCGTAGTACAGGGGCGAGTCACCGCCCGCAGGCATGACCTCGCGCCACTGGTCGGTCGTGGGCAGGACCACTAGGTAGCCGTCGGCCTCGACCGCATACAGCCACCGCGCTCGTCCCGACGCTGCCAGCAGGACCAGCGCGGACGCAGCGCCGGCGCGGCCGAGGAAGCCTCGGCGGTCCATGGCGCCGCGCGCGCCCGGGTACCGGCGACCGGAGTAGCCGGTCCGTCGTCGTCGCTTCAAAGCTCCTCCTCCCGTCCCAGAGCGTACCAAAACCCCCGGCAATCCCCTATCCTGGAGAACGGGAAGGGACCGAGGGGTGGGGACTTTTCACAGGGACGAGCCGTCCGCACGCAGGTGTCGTGCCGGAGGGGGACGTCTCGGCGAGGAGGAGCGATGTCGAAGGCGATGACCCCCGAGATGGAGACGATCCTGAAGCGCCAGACCGGCCGCTGGATCGAAGTGGAGGACCGGCGCAAGGCCGAGCGCTGCTTCGACGTGCGGGTGGTCACGGTGTCCCGGCAGGCGGGCAGCGGCGGCAAGCTGATCGCGGCCAGCGTGGCGCGTGAGCTCGATCTGCCGTACGTGGACCGGGAGCTGATCCAGCGT
Source organism: uncultured Rickettsiales bacterium (assembly GCA_964639985.1). Classification (GTDB taxonomy): domain Bacteria; phylum Myxococcota_A; class UBA796; order UBA9615; family CAYRNR01; genus CAZXHG01. Next base: position 12,583 of record CAZXHG010000041.1, on the reverse strand, counting down.
ATCGCCGAGAGCGCGGGCGCCGAACCCTCGGCCGTGCAGAGCCGGGACGAGAAGGGTCACTCGTTCATGGAGAGCGTGTTCGACTCGCTGGTGCACCAGCGCCAGCTGCTGCCCGGACGGTACCTCAAGCATCTCAACCTCGCCCCCGAGGAGTACCTGCAGCACCTGACCAAGGTGGTGCTGGAGATCGGCGAGGAGACCGGCGGGGTGATCGTGGGCCGCGGCGCCAACTTCATCTTCCCGCGGGCCAGCGCGCTGAAGGTGCGTATCGTGGCCCCGCTGGAGATGCGGATGGACTACATCGCCAACATCCTCGACATCTCCACGGTACGGGCCAAGCTGCTGATCCTGCAGCGTGAGGCCGACCGCAAGGCGTTCGCCAAGCACTACTTCAAGGCCGATATCGACGACCCTGCCCACTACGACGTGATCGTCAACATGGACCACTTCGCCCTCGACGAGGCCATCGAGATGGTGCTCAACGCGTGGAGATACTCCCGGGCGCGGGGGGATGGGGAGTGCAATCCGCCGAAGAGGAAGGCGGCGAAGGGCGCGAAGAAGCCAGCGAAGAAAGCGAAGAAGAAGTAGACCGATCAGCATCGCGCCGGGGTCACCAGCCGGGCCGACAGCTCCACCTCCCCGCCGTCCTCGAACCGCACCCGCAGCACGACCCCGCCGTCTCCGCGGCAGTACGCGCAGCCCACGCCCTCGTCGTCCAGCCGTCGCAGGTCGATCACCACGGCGGCGGCGCCGGGACGCAGGTGATCCGGGGCGTGATCGACGATCCTGACGGTATCCCCGACCGCGGCGTTCACGCCCTGCGCCGGTCCACGGCACCGCCCGGCAGCTCGATCACCAGGTCCTCGATGGGGTAGGCCACGCAGGGGTGGATGAAGCCGAACGTGCGATCCGATTCGCGCACCGCGGCCTGGGGGGGCTGGAACACGGTGCCCGATACCAGCCGCGTGCGGCAGTAGCTGCACTCGCCGCTCCGACAGACCGCGGGCAGCTCCAGGTGGTGGCGCTCCAGGGAGTTCATCAGCGGTTCGCCGGCCCTGGCCACGATCTCCTTGCCTGCACCCACCTCCACCGCGAACGCCTGGTCCGCGTCCAGCCCCTCGGGCCAGCCAGGCTCGGCGGTCACGTGGTCGGGCGGGCCGTACAGCTCGGTGCGTATCCGGTGCCGCGGCACCTCGAGCTCGGCCAGGGCCGCGCGGCACAGGTCGAGCATCGCACCTGGACCGCAGAGGTAGAACATGCGCCCGGTGACGTACCCGATCTGCTCGCGAATGGTGGCCGCGTCGAGGAACCCTGCGGGCCCCTCGTAGCCGTCGGGCGGTTCGGAGATCACAAGGGACACCCGCAACGAGCTGCTGCGCTCCTCGAGCTCGGCCAGCTCCTGCTCGAAGATCACGTCGTCCGGCACACGGCAGCCGTACAGCAGGTGCATCTGCAGGGGCAGGTCGCGGGCGACCGCCTCACGGATCATCGACATGAACGGCGTGATGCCGCTGCCGCCGGCGAGGAGCACCAGGTCCTGGCCGTCGATCAGCGGCTCGTGCACGAAGCTGCCCTGGGGTCCGGTGCATTCCAGCACGTCGCCCGCGCCCACCTCCTCGAGCAGGTGGGGAGCAACGAACCCGCCGGGCTTGTCCCGCACGGTCAGCTCGAGCTGGTCGGCGCCGGGCGGCGAGGCGATGGAGTACGCCCGCGAGGTGCGCACCCCACCGATCTCCACGAACAGGTTGACGTACTGCCCGGGCCGGAACGGCGGCAGCGGGCCGTCCACGCGCTCGAGCACCAGGGTCTTCGTGGTCGGCGTCTCGGGCCGCACCTGCAGCACACGCAGCTTCATCCGCTTCGGGTGCAGCCGCTCCACCGCGGCCTCCACCTCGCCGCGATGCGCGGCGCAGCCGTAGTCCACGCCCGCGCCGGGCTCCCGCAGGGTCTTGCGCCGCTTCGACACCGCCGCGTGCTGCCTGACATCGCGAAGCCAGTGGAGGATCTCGGCCATCAGCCCGCCCTCCGATCCGCGCCCAGGATCACGCCGCCGGCCATCCTGCCGGACATCATGCACGGCTCGAATCCGCCCCCGGGCCGGGTCCAGGCGCCGGCGAACAGCAGGTTGTCCACCGGCCCGCGGCTGGACATCCGCCACACCATGTTGTCCCGCGGCGGCTGGGCGAAGCCGTAGATGCTGCCGCCGGTGGCGCCCATGAACCGCATGTTCGTGATCGGCGTGGACACCTCCACCACCTCGGCGTGCTCGCGCAGGCCCGGGGCGATGCGTTCGGTCATGTCGATCATGGCGTCGGCCACCCGGTTCTTGGTCTCCACGTAGGCCTCGGGCGCCACCCGCAGCCACGGCTCACCGTAGGTCAGCGCGGTGAGCACGACCATGGATGACCGGGGGGCGAGATGTCGGGGTAGACCGCGTTGTACGTGGTCACGGCCATGGCCTCCGGGGCCTTGATCGCGCTCATGGCCCGCGCGTGGCGGTCGAAGTCGTAGTCGCTGTTGAGGAAGATCTCGTGCTCGGTCAGGCCCAGCTGCTCGGGCGAGCGGTCGACGCCCAGGTACACGTTGAGCGTGGACGGCGCGATCTCGGAGGACTGCAGCGCCTGGAAGTAGCCGGGACGGACGTGCTGCTCGCCCACCAGCTCGTGGCCGGTGCGAATCGGGTCGGCGTTGGACACCACCCAGTCGGCGCGAATCTCCTCGCCCTGGTCGGTGATCACCCCGGTCGCCTTGCCGCCGGCGACGGTGACCTTGCGCACCCCGCACCCGAACCGCGCCTCGCCTCCCATCTCCCGGAACCGCTCGGCGAATGCGCTGGACAGGGCCTGGCTGCGGCCGGCCGGGAATGCAGCCCCGCGAAGCACGTAGGCCGCCAGCGTGACCGCGTGGAAGAGGAACGATATCTCGGCCGGTCCCGCGCCCACGTAGCCCCAGTACTGGCTCAGCAGGGCCCGCGCGCCAGGGTGCTTCACGTCCCGGTCCAGCACCTCGCCCCAGCGCAGGGGCACGTAGCGAAAGAAGTGGCGGTGGGTGAACGGCAGGGTGCGTGGGTTCACCTTGCCGCGGGCCTTGATGACGCGGCCGAAGTCGTGGCCGAGCGCGAACACCCGGTCGAGGAAGCGGCGCATGCCGTCGGCCTCGTGGGGAAACAGCTCGCACAGCTTGTCGGTGAACGCGGCCCTGCCGATGGGCATGGTCACGTCCAGGTCGGGAAACACGGCCCGGTACAGGTGATCCGTGTGCAGGAACCCGACCTTGTCCGTCACCCCGATCTCCTCGAGGTAGTGGTACAGGGCGCCCCGCTTCTCGGCCGGGCCGATGCCGGACAGCTCGTGCAGCGCCACCTCGAACTCGTACCGGCCGCGCACGAAGCTGGTCGCACACCCGCCGGGCACGTTGTGCCGCTCCAGGAGGAGCACGGAGCGGCCGTGGTGGGCCAGCGTGGTGGCCGCGGACAGGCCCCCGAGGCCCGCGCCGATGACGATGACGTCGTATCGGTCCGTCATGCGTTTCGTTTCGCCTCTTCCTCCGCGCGAAGTTCGCGCCGCAGCACCTTGCCGATGACGGTCTTGGGCAGGTCGTCGCGGAACTCGACCTCGCGCGGGATCTTGTAGGCGGCCATGCCCTCGCGGCAGAACGCGATCAGCTCCTCCTCGGTCGCGGTCTGGCCCTCGCGCAGCACCACGAACGCCTTGACGTTCTCGCCCCGCTTGGGGTCGGGCACGCCGATCACCGCGGCCTCGAGCACGGCCGCGTGCTCGAACAGCACGGCCTCCACCTCGGTGGGGTAGATGTTGTAGCCGCCGGCGATGATCATGTCCTTCTTGCGGTCGGCGATGTGGAAGTAGCCGTCCTCGTCCATCATGCCCACGTCACCGGAGTAGAACCAGCCGCCCTCTCCGTCCGGCCCGTCCCGCAGGGACGCGGCGCTGGCCTCGGGCAGGTTCCAGTAGCCGGCCATCACCTGCGGGCCCTTGATGATGATCTCGCCCACCTCGCCCACCGGCATCTCCTCGTCGCCGGCCTCCTGGTCGACGATGCGGACGTCGGTGTTGCAGATCGGCACGCCGATGGAGTGGTCGCGGGGGCTGCCGATGGGGTCCAGGGTGGCCGTGGGGCTGGTCTCGGTGAGGCCATAGGCCTCCACCATCTTGCAGCCGATGATCGACTCGAACTGCTTCTGCACCTCGGGCGCCAGCGGCGCGGCCCCGCTGGGTGCGAACCGCACCGACGACAGGTCGTACTCCCCCACCTTGGGGTGGTTGGCGAATGCGGTGAACAGGGTGGGGATCGCCGGAAGGAACGTCGCCCTGTGGGTCTGCACCGCCAGCAGCGTGTGCTCGAGGTCCCGCGGGTTGGGGATCAGGATGGTGGTCAGGCCGTTGGCGATCACCACGTTCATGCCCACGGTCAGGCCGTAGGAGTGGAAGAACGGCATCAGCGACACCAGCACCTCGCCCGCCTCCACGCTCTTCGCCCACAGGTTGAGGATGATGGCGTTGGACACCAGGTTGCGGTGGGTGAGCTGCGCGCCCTTGGGACCACCCGTGGTGCCGCCGGTGTAGATCAGCGTCGCCACGCCGGCAGGGTCGATGTCCGCGGGCCGCGGCCGATCCCCGCCACCCGCCAGCACGTCCTGGAAGCCCACCGTGTCCGCGTCGCCCGAGAAGTCGACCCGGTGGCCCTCCTTCTTCTCCTTGGTCAGGGTGAACAGCCACCACAGCAGCCGGGGGAAGTACTCCTTGACGTTGGTCACGATCACCCGCTTGAGCGGGGTGCGGCTGCGAACGGCCTTGACCCGCGCGTACAGCGACGACAGCACGACCATGGTCTCGGCACCGGAGTCGTTGAGCAGGTGCTCCACCTCCCGCTCCACGTACAGCGGGTTGCAGCACACCACCACCCCGCCGATGCGCCACGTGGCATAGGCCGCGATCACGAACTGGGGCGAGTTGGGCACCATGATCGCCACGCGGTCGCCGGACCCCACGCCGCGGGCCTGCAGACCCGCGGCAAAGCGGTTCACCGCCTCGTCCAGCTCCCGGTACGGGATGGCGCGATCCATCAGCCGTGAGCCCACCCGCGCTCCGAAGATCAGGGCGGTGTGGTCCGGGTGCTTCGTGGCCGAGTCGGCCAGCAGCCGATCCAGCGGGGTGTCCGGGATCTCCACCTCGTGGGGAACCCACTCGTCGTAGTGCTGCAACCAGGGCTTGGACATGCTGGTCCCTCCTCAGGGGGGGGATTGTACAGGTCGGGGCATAGGGCGGGGGGCGAACTTCGCGGGTCAGAGGGTGTCCTGAAACTCCCGGACCGAGGCAGAGACGTGAGGTACGTCGCTGGCAAGGGCGGAAGAGGGAGCAGGCTACCGAGCCTGTGACCGATGAGGCCCGCAGAGGGGAGGGAAGCGACCCGTCCAGCGACGGTGCATCGCGGCTCTGACGACGGGAGTGGAGTTTGAGGACACCCTCTCAGAGACCGACCTGGCAGCCGCCCGCCTCGCCCACGATGGACACGTGCTCGATCTCGATGTCGTCGATGAACGATCCCTCGTTCACCGCGCCGCCGGTCTCCTGGCACACGTGGAAGTAGATGTGCACCCCGGTCGGGTCGCCCCCGCCGGGGCTGAACTTGCCGCGTGCCTCGCCGAGCACGCCCTCGTCCACGGCCGTCCGGTAGTCCCACAGGTTGGCGTTGTCCGTCGGCGTCAGCGTGATCGAGTAGGTGTGGAACCGCTCCTGGTCGGTCTGGATGTCGAACTTGGGCGTGGCCTCGTGGCCGTCCTCGGGAGAGTTGAATCGCCACCAGCCGTCCTTGATGTACCACTCGCTCATGGGCCGCTCGTAGTACGGATCGGAGCGGGTGGCCCGGTGGGCCAGGGAGCACAGCACCTCGGAGTTGCCGCTGCGGGCGCGGAACTGGATCCGTAGCGGGCCCGCGGTCAGATCCACGGTCTGCAGGAAGCGTACGCCCGCGCCGTCCCAGTCGCCGGCCAGGTCGTGCACGAACAGCACGCCGCCCGTCTCCTCGACCGTGCCGGTGTCCGTGTAGTTGATGGTCTCCCACATGTTGGTGTTGAGGGTGTTGTCGGCGAAGTCGTCGATCACCAGCCCGTCGGTGGAGCCACACGCCGCGGCCAGGGGGCCGAGGATCAGCAGCAGCGGGAGGAAGCGCGCCATACGGTCTCCCATTGGACCACAGACCGACCAGAGATTGCTCGTTCGCAGGCTCAACGCTCCAGCACGTCGTGGGCCTCGTCCACCGCGTCCCAGTAGGCAGCCGAGCTGCCGTGCATCGCCGGTGGCGCGCCGTTGGTGGCGCTGAAGTCGTTGAACATGAAGTACCAGTAGCCGTCGTTGCCCGTGGCCAGGTCCACCAGCACGTCGTCGAAGTCCGCGGGCAGCCAGTGCCCCACGATGGTGCCGCCGAGGTGCACCATCTCCACGCCCTCGGCCCGCAACGCCTCGTTGGGCCGATCCGACCAGCCCTCGTAGGTGAGCAGCAGCACCGGCCGCTCCGCCGTACCCATGCCGCGCAGCAGCCCCTGGTAGAATCAGGTGTTGGCGAACCCGGGCACGTACAGCGACAGCTCCAGGTCGGGCGCGTGCTGCCGCGCGGCCTCGCGGCAGCGCACGCCGAGCTGGTACGCGGCCTCCTCCAGCGCGCCGAAGTAGTCGCCCAGCAGGCCCCGGTCGACCAGCTCGTCCAGCCGCTCGCCCACGCCCGCGCCGCGCAGCGCCTCGGTCAGGGCGTCGTCCTCGACGGTGGCCAGGTAGTGCTCCAGCGTGTCGTCCGAGAACGCGTGCCCGTCGAAGTGCCACAGCGGCCCGCTGTACAGTTCCAGGTCCACGTGCAGCCCGGCCAGCCCGGGGTGCTCGGCCGCGGTCGCGCCCACGGCCTCGTAGATGGGGATCACGACCTCGCTCCAGTAGGCCTCGTTCAGCGGCGCGGGCACGCCGCCTGGCGTGCCGTCCGCGCCCATCATCTGGGGGTAGCTGCCGGCCTCGGCGTTGAACCAGTCGCCCACGAACCAGCGGGCCCCCTCGGCCTCGGCGTGGCCAGCCACCTCGGCGTACCACGCCTGCGTGGCCACCAGGTCGTCCCCCTGCTGCGTGGCCAGCTGCGAGGGATCGGTGTTGGTCATCAGCACGTCCACGCCGTGCTGGGCCACCTCGGCGAAGGCGACCTGCATGTCCGCGGCCGTGTCCGTGGCGCTGCCGTAGGCCAGCCGTCCACCGCCCGGCGAGAACCAGTCCGGCCAGGTCGGGGGCCCGGGCCCGGGCGGCACCTCCTCGAACAGCTCCCCGTCCGGCGGCGCGGGCGGCAGGTCCCGGTCACACACCGGACTGGCGATGGTGTACACCTCGCCGTCCGGGTCCAGCGCCTCGTGGTCCGGGGAAGCCACGCTGAAAAGCTCGTCGCCGGTGTGGGTGCGGCTCACCTCGAGCTCGGCCAGGCCGAGGCCCAGGTCCCGCAGCAACACGGCCAGCTCCGCCAGCCAGGTCCGGTTGACGTCCCGCATCCCCAGGTCCATGGCCGGCTTGTCCGACAGGGTCCCGCTGGCCGCGGACGTGGTCAGCGCGCCCCGCGGCACCACGGCCACGTGTCCCTCGCCGACCCCGGCGACCACGGCCACGGGCAGCTCGTCGCGCAGGTAGGTCACGCCCATCAGCCCGCTCAGCCGGCGCCACAGGTAGCCGTCGTCGAACGTGCGCAGCAGCACGTGCACGTCCTCGCCGTCCACGAGCAGGGTGGGGAGATTGCCCCCGGCGATGCGGGTGTCCTCGTCGGTCAGCAGGTAGGGGTAGCCCAGCATGAACTCCAGGGGAGTGGCGTAGCCGTGCTCGCTGTCGGTGTGCGGTGGCGACGGCTCTCCCTCCCAGACCGCGCCGATGACCACGTCCCGCTCGACGCGCACCGGCACGTCGAGTTCCTCCAGCACCCGGTTGAACACGAAGAAGTCGTTCTCGCCGGAGTAGCTGTCCTCCCACCCCGACTGGGGCGCCAGCACCAGGGTGCCGCCTGCCTGCACGTACGAGACCATGGTCTCGATCTCGCCGTACCGCAGCCGATCGGAGGGGTTGCCCGGCCGGCGGCCGGCGGCCACCACGACCAGGTCGTGGGGCAGCCCGTCCACGTCCGCGGCGGTCAGGTGGGGATGGAAGCGGCGGTACTGCACCTGCAGGGCCGCGGCCTCGAACGCGTCGATCAGATCGATCCAGGTGGAGTGGTGGCGCAGCTCCAGGTCCAGCAGCAGGGCGTCGCCGATCGGCTCCACGTCATCGTCGTCTGCGGGATCGGTCGTGTCGTCGTCCGCCAGCGGGTCGGTACCCGGACAGCCCACCAGCGACACCACCACGGCCAGCCACGCGATTCGCTCCCAGCCCATGTGGACCTCCCGGTGCTCAGCGTACCACCGCCAGCGGGAGTATCATGGGAGGGCGCGGCAGCCGGCACTGGAGGAGCGACGCATGTCGGACGAATGGGACTTCTACCCCTGTCACCTGGAGGACCACCTGGCATTCGTGCTGGTCGACCTGGGCATCCGCGAGGACGCGCCCCTGGCCGACCTGCCGGTGCTGGTACGCATCCGGGTACAGCTGAAGGACCCCAAGGAGGACGGGCTCAACTCCCAGGCCGAGTTCGACGCGCTCAAGGCGCTGGAGGACGGCCTGCGCGCCCACTGCGCCGAGCACGAACTGGCCTACGTGGGCCGCATCACCAGCAACGGCCTGCGGGACTTCTACGTGTACGTGGACGATCCGGATTTCCACGGTGACCGGCTGGGCGCCGTGGCTGGCAAGCACGGCTACGAGTGGAAGCGCGGCACGCAGCAGGACCCGGACTGGGAGACGTACCGCGAGGCGCTGTACCCCACGGATCTGGACTGGCAGGTGATACAGAACCGGCGGCTGCTGGACACGCTGGCGAGGCACGGCGACGCGCTGACCGAGCCCCGCCGCATCGACCACTGGCTGTTCTTCCGCCGCGGTCCGGACCGCAAGAAGTTCGCCGACCTGGTCACGGACCACGGCTTCGAGGTGGCGGCCATGGGCGAGGACCCGGACCGCGATCACCCCTGGACCCTGCAGATCCACCACGTGGCCGTGCCCACCTTCGACGGCATCAACGACGTCACCCTGGCCCTGCTCGACCTGGCCGGCAAGGTCCAGGGCGAGTACGACGGGTGGGAGACACACGTGGTCAAGCCGGGGGAGTGAGCGCGCCGCCTGCGGTGTTTCGTGCTCTGATGTGTGCCATGCGATTCTTCCTATCCCTGCTGTTGCTGCTCATCTCGCTACCCGCTACGGCCGGTGAACCTTCCGAGGGGGCCGAGCCTCCCACCCTCCCCACCACCCTGGCCTCGGACCTGCTGGGCGAGGATTTCATGGGCATGCCCATGCCGGACGCGCACATGTGGTCGGGCAAGCTGGTGGAGCTGGCCGAGGCGGTGAGCGGGCTGGGCACGCGGGTCAACCTGGGCAAGGACGTGCCCGGCGAGATGGACGTGGCCCTGGTCAGCACCGCGCCGGTGACACTGGAGCTGGCCATTCGCGCGCTGGACGCGCTGGCGCAGCGCGCCGGCCTGGAGTTCAAGGCGACCGGGGAGTCCGCGTCGCTGCACCTGCCCGGACCAGGCGCCGAGGTCGAGGGCCAGATCGAGCTGATCATCGCCGTGGTCGGCCCGGGCGGCGTGCTCGCCATGGCCGACCTGTACGAGCGGTTCGGCATGGCCGGACCGGGCGCGGTGGTCCTGAAGGACCCGGCCCTGGGCGCGGTGATCGTGGCCACCACCCGCGAGGCCATGGCCCAGCCCATGGACCTCGACGCGCGGGCCGCGGGCCGCGAGCGCGCCGCGCCGGTCCTCGAGCCCGTGCTCGCCGAGGGCGTGGAGCAGCTCGGAGAGAACCACTACCGCGTCCAGCGGAGCGTGGTCGAGCCGCTGCTGGATGGCCAGGCGCTGGGTCGGAGCTTCCGGATGGTGCCGAACTACCGCGAGGGCGAACCCCAGGGATTCAAGCTGTTCAGCATCCGCCCCCGGAGCGTCCTTCATGCCCTGAAGGTGCGCAACGGCGACGTGATGCTGCAGGTGGGCGACACGTCCCTCCTCGCCATCGAGAACATGGACGAGCCGTTCCTGGCCTGGATGACCCGCGAGGAGGTCACGCTCGCGGTGCTACGACGGGGAAGCGAGGTCACCCTGCGCTACGAGATGGCCGGCGACCCCCTCGAGATCCCCATCCTGTGGTCGCTGTCCGAGCCCTCGCTGGACCGCTACCGAGAGCACCACGGCGTGGAGGTCGACCACGGCGGGGTGCAGGTACCGCGGGCCGTGGTCCTGGCCCAGCAGGAGCTGCTGCCGTCCATGCGGTGGCGGCAGGTCCTGGAGGACGACCAGCTCGCAGGCTTCGGCAGTCATGCGGCCGGCGGCAACCTGCTCCACCTGATCGGCATGCAGCCCCGCGAGCAGCTGATCGCCCTGGACGGCGAGCCACTGGACAGCCCCGAGCGGCTGATGGGCCTGTACACGGCGCTGCGCACGAACACCGAGGTCGTGTTGATCCTTCGAACCCACGACGACGTGGACCGCGAGATCCGGATCACCGTGCTCGATGATCCGGATCCCGACTCCGCACCGTGGCCCCTGGACCTGCTCGACATCATCCCCACGTTGGCCCAGCGCCGGGCGGCAGCAGGCATCGTGGAGCAGGACGGGAGGCTGGTCGTGCCACGGGCCCTCGTGGGGCAGACGTTCACCGCCGACCACCCGCACCGGTTCAACGCATTCGTCGGCGACGCCAGGCTCCCGTCCGGGTGCTGGATCGAAGGCCGTCGCCGATCCGACGCCCTCGAGCTGCTCGGCATCCGCACCTGGGACCGGATCACCGCGGTCGGGGACGCGACGGTCCAGGGCAGTGGCGAGGTCGAGGACCTGCTCGTGCAGCTGCTGACCGGCGACGAGGTCTCGGTCACGGTCGAACGGCGGGGGACCGGGCCGGTCCAGCTGCACTGGACGCTGGTCGGCGAGCCCATCCCCTTGCCCGGGGACTGGTCCGACCTGGGCATCACCATCGAGCCGTCCGTGGCCGAGCTGCGAGAACAGCTCGGCATCCAGGTGCTCGGTGAACGGTTCGTCGTGCCCCGCCACGTGGTCGTACAGCGCGCAGCCGACCTGCGGACCATGCGACCCGCCGCCACTGACACCGGCATCGTGCTGGGTCACGAGGTGCCCCGCTCGCCGGCCACGCTGCTGTCCCTGCTCGACCTCCAGCGCGGCGACATCATCCAGTCGTTCAACGCCCTGCCCGTGGACACCACCGAGGCGCTGCACGACCTGATCCGGGCATTCCACGCCCTGCGCACCATCACCGTGGAGATCCGGCGCGGCGACAGCATCGTCACGCGGCGCTACGATATCGCCGGAGACCCGGTGGAACCGGACGACCTGCTGTTCCACACCGGGCGCTCGCTGAGGAGGCCATGACCGGACCGAAGCTGGCCCTGCTGATCACCCTGGCGTGGGCCCTGATGCTGCCCGGCTGCCGGGGCGTGCTGGTCGCGGACGACGACTCGGCCGACGACGATTCGGCGGACGACGACGACGCGACCGCGGACGACGACGACACCACGCCGGTCGACGACGACGACACGACCGACGACGACGACGACACGGCCACCGCCCCCCCCTCGTTCGGCACCATGGACGCGGGCCGCGACCACACCTGCTTCGTGCAGGCCGACGGGTCCATGGCCTGCTGGGGGCGCAACGACCAGGGCCAGACCGAACCGCCCGACGGGGAGTTCTCCGCGGTGGGCAGCGGCAAGTACCACAGCTGCGGGATCCGCCCGGACGGCTCGGTGGAATGCTGGGGCTACAACACCGACGGCCAGATCGATCCACCGCTGGGCAACGACTTCGTGCAGGTGGAGGCCGGCTACTTCAACTCCTGCGGGCTACACGCCGACGGCACGGTCGAGTGCTGGGGCCGCGACAACGTGGGCCAGAGTTCACCCCCGGACCTGCTGTTCCAGCACATCGCCCTGGGCCACTACTACGGCTGCGGTCTGACCGACATCTTCGAGATCGCGTGCTGGGGGCCCAACGACTACGACGTGCAGAACTACCCGCCCGGCACCTATGTGCAGGTCAGCGCGGGCGGGTTCCATGGCTGCGCCCTGCGCGAGGACGCGATGGTGGTGTGCTGGGGCAACAACGGCAACGGCGAGTGCAACGTGCCCGCCTGGCTGGAGGCGTCGCTGCTGGGCGCGGGCATCACCAACCAGTGCGCCCTGGACCTGGACGGCTACCCGGTGTGCTGGGGACGCGACGACCACGGCCAGTCCAGCCCGCCGATGATCGTCTTCGACCGGATCACGTCAGGGCATGACCATGCTTGTGGGACGGAGGCGGATGGGAATCTGATCTGCTGGGGGGACAATTCGTTTGGGCAGTTGATGATTCCGTAGGGGGGAGGTGGGGGCGGTGGGGGGGGAGGGGGGGGGGGGGGGTGGAGGGGGGGGTGGGGGGGGGGTGGGTGGGGGGGTGTGGGGGGGGGGTTGAGTTGGG
>CAZXHG010000040.1:0-46590 GCA_964639985.1 uncultured Rickettsiales bacterium | reverse complement strand
GGCGTGGCGGACGTTGTCGGGGCGCATCGAAGTCCGTTGGACGCCCCGAGTAGCGAACTGACCCCGCCCGATACGGTTCGCGGCTTGGGTTGGAGGCGGTCAGACGCCCCGATCCAGTTCGCTGCAGCCTCCCCGAAACGAGCGAAGCGAGTTTCCTACTGCGCGCACAAGTGCGCGCTCTGGGGCGGGCGGGCGGGGGAGGAGGTGGTTCGGATAGCCGGAACGGCTATCCGTCAAAATCCGAGTTCGATACCCAGCGCGATCTCGTGATCCGTGAACGTCGGCTCGTCGTCCGGGGACGATGCCACGATGGACCACAGGTTGTAGTGCACACCCACCGACAGGAAGCTGGTGAGCTGGAACTTCGCACCGGCGAAGGCCCGGACCTCGTGGTCTACGCGGTCCACGTCTCCGTTGATCTGACGCAACGCGTAGCCGAACCCGGCCTCCGGGAAGAGGAAGCCACCGATCTGGCCCTTGTAGCGCAGGTAGGGGGACGTGGTGATGTAGTAGTTGCTGAAGTACAGCCAGCGGTAGTCGCGGATGAACCCGAGGGTGAAGCGCTGAGTCATCACCGGTGTCCAGTGGACCTGGAGCTTGCCGAGGATGCCGTCCGCGCCGTTGAGGTTGCCATCCTTGGCGTCCCCGGTGTTGTCCGGACTGTCCGGGAAGTAGGCGTTGCCGTACCCGAACATGCCCTGCACGGAGATCTTGCGGGAGAACTTGCCCTGGATGCCGAACCAGATCCGCCAGTGGTCGGAATCGTACTGGTTCAGGCCCTCCAGCCCGGGCGCGATGTTGTCACCGACGGACTCCTGGAGGTCGGGCGCCCACATCACGTGGCCGAAGTCCGCGGAGAACAGCAGGTTGGTGCGGGGGAAGAACCGCCAGCTCACGTCCACGGTGCCGTAGAAGTCCCAGGCCGTACCGTAGGAGTAGCGATTGGTGGCGTCAGGGCTCAGGCCCTGGGCGAAGGCGCTGGAGTACTTGACGGTGTCGAGGTGGAACAGGGCCTCCACCTGCAGCGATGACCCGGGACGGATGGCGAACCCGATCTGCCCCTGGTTGAGCAGCCGGTCCAGCAGCGAGTACTTGCGGAAGCGCGGTGCAACCGCATTCGAGTCCGGATCCACGTTGGCGTTGGCGTTGTCGAACTCGCTGGAGAGGCGGCCGAAGTCGTCCTTGAAGATGAACGAGAACTTGCCCTCGGGGCGGGTCATCAGGCCGAGGCCGAGCTTGTAGTTCAGGAAGATGTCCAGGTCGCGGTGGCCCATCGGGTCGTAGGCCTGATCCACGAACGCGTTGGTGTACTTCTTGAGGAAGTACTCACCGTAGAGGCGGAAGTCGACGTCATCGGATCGGTGGATCAGTCGCAGGTGGGGTTCTACCCGCAGCGTGATGTCGCCTTCGGCTTCTGTCTCGGTGCGGTAGACGTTGCTCTGATACGCCGCTGCCACTCGGATACCGGGCTGGAAACGCCCGTTGGTACCGACAGCGAATCCCTCGTCGTCCGTCGCTGCCCGGGACACCCCGGGCAGGACGAGCGCCAGGGAGGCTACGACGCATCCTGCGGCCCAGATCCTGATCGACTGTGCCTTCATGTCGCCCAATCCAACGCCGGGTGCTGAGTCTGCGGCCACGTCAAGTTCTGCTCCAGCCGGTGTCTGCACCCGCTCCTGCTGCTACGGCGTCCAGGTTCACCCCATCCGCCGGGCTACCTTCCGCCCTGCACGTCCCCCTGGGGAACCACTCGGATCGATCGGCCAGCGCCCTCGCTCAGATGAACGGAGAGGCCTCTGGCGGTCTCGTGTACCCGGACGGATCCGACTCGTACTGTCCCTCGTCTTCTTCGACATCCGGAGCGGTGACGGACCACTGCCCCGTTCCCGAATAGGAAGCTCCCGCCGCTGGAATGCAGGCGTCGGCTTCGGCCAGCAGGTGCTGGGCCTGCTGACGAGCCATCACGATCTTCTGGAACTCGTGATCGGCCAGATCGTTGTTCTCTCTGGCCAGCGCCTCGCGCATGGCCAGGTCCGCGTCCTCGACGACCTTGAGCAGGCCCTTGAGGCCAGCGAGCTTCTCGTTGAGGCAATTGAGCAGGACGACGTCCTTGTCCTTCTGCGCCTGCTCGACGAGCTTCAGGACCTTGCGGACGCCGGTCTTGACCTCGTCCACGGTGTCCTCGGCGAAGTCCAGCCGCTGACGCGGCGTCATCTCGTCGATATCCGCAGTCTGTGCCTGGCCGGTGCTCCCGACCAGCAGCGTCGCGGCAACGACGGCACACCAGCTGATGGGCAACATGCGCATGGACAACCTCCTGGTCGCGCGCGCGAAAAGCCAATCGCAACACTACGATTGCACGCACGCGATGTCAACGCCCCGCAATGGTCAACCACTCAAGTATAACCGGGAAACCACCCTTCGGGTGAAAACGTGCCCCTCAAACGGCCGAAGGCGCCGCATTCGGCGCCTTCGCTGATCCATGTCGTACCACCCTCGAAACTCCAGCGATCCGATACGGATCTCAGCTGCTGAAGAAGTTGAAGGGATACGTGATCTCGAACTCGTCCTCACCCTCGGGGAACTTCCACCGCTTGATGCGTCGGATGATGCATCCCTCGAGGTCGCTGTTGCCCGTGGTGTTGCTGGCCACCGATACCCCGGTCACCGAGCCGTCCGATTGCACGGTCCAGGTCACCTCGATCTTGCCAGCGATGTCCGGGTTGGACTTGAGCTGCTCCTCGTAGCAGGCCTTGATCTGGCCCTTCTTGCGCGAGACGTACTTCTTGACCGAGTTGACGTCACCCGCGTCCCCGAAGGTGATCTCCAGGTTGCCGCCGACGTTGGCCTCCACCTCTTCCTGGGCGCGCTCGACCGTACCGGCGTCACCGCCGGCGATGCCGGCCATGTCTCCGATGGTGCCCGCCTCGCCAGTGCCGCCACCGCCGGTGCGCAGCGTCGAGTCCTCGCCACGGCGGGCGACCTTGAAGCCGTCGGCCGAGGCCAGCGCGGCGTCGAGGTTCCCCGCGAGGTTGCTCCCGTCCGCGAGGAGGTCAGCCACCGCGTCGCCGGACGAGGTATCACCCGTCGTACCGATGAGGGCCGCCAGACCCTGCTGCATCAGTTCGGCCTTGCGCTGGGCGCGGAGTTCTTCGGCCGTCGGTTGATCAGCCTCCTCCCCGCCCCCGGCGGCCTCGTCGGACTCGTCGGCGGCCGCGTCGCCGGTGTCCTCGGGTTCCGTGTCCTCGTTTTCTTCCAGGCCCTCGCCCTCGTCGGTCTCCTCGGGCTCGTTGAGCTTCTTCATGGCGTCCTCGTCGAAGAACACCTGGGTGAAGCGCTCCGGGATCTCATCGATGCTCACCTTGCCCGGCGGGGGCTGCGAGTCGATGTAGATGTACGCGGCCGTGTTCACGATGCAGGAGAACAGGAAGAAGCCCCAGTAGACCCAGTCGACCTCCGTGAGGCTGAACGGGCTGAAGCTGACCGCGACGCGCTTGGGCTCCGGCGGCGCCTGCACGAACTGGAAGAGGATCGTCGTGTCCGCGATCTGTACCTTGCCGCGGTTCTTGGGATCGAGGCTGAGCCAGTACGAATCACCGCGCTTCTTGGCCACCGATCCCATCAGCTTGGCCAGCGGCTGCACGGCGTTGCTGATCGAGACCTTGCCCTGCATCTTCTCGGTGAAGACGAGGGCGTAGGTGTTGGCCTTGGCCACGAACAGCTTGTGCTGCTTGGGCAGGAACGAGGGAGGCAGGACGAAGGTGTTCCTCGTGGACTCGCCGACCGTCACGCTCTCGCCCGAGCGGATCAGTCGCTCCTCGACGATCTTCCCACCCTGGATGATTCCGATACGCAGAACCTTGTGGGTTGGCTGAGCCTTGGCGCCCATCGACGTCCCTTCAGGAATTGCTGCAGCTCAGTATACAGTCGACCAGCGGGCAGTGAAACCCCTACGCCGCTTCATCTCAGCTGCAAAACACGCTCCGGAGATCATAGCACGCTCGCACGCGAAGCGCAGCGTTCGGGCGGCCCTGATCGGACCAGGGGTGTGAGCTATTCCCCCTCGCTCTTGAACACCACGAACTTGAACTCACCGAACTGTGCCTGGCCAGCGGTGTACATCACCTCTCGCAGCAACGAGAAAGGGATGTCCTTGTCGCACTGCAACAGCAGACGGCCCTTGAACGGCTGGTTCGGATTGCGGGCGGCGAGCGCCTTGGCGTCGTCCGCCTTCTCCTGAAGGGTGTCGTACAGTGGCGAGATCATCGTGCCTCGCTTGTACTCGTCCGCCACGGTCAGCTCACCGGGGTCCACGTCGATGACCTTCACGCCATCCACCGAGATGGTGCGCTTGGAGATCACCACGTTGACCGCGACCTCGGGGTCCTTCTTGGCTGTCGACAGCGGCAGTTTCAGGTCGGCCGATGGCTTGACCTGGATGTCCTCCACCGAATAGCTCTTCAGCAAGAACACCAGGATGATGGTCATCATGTCCATCAGGGAGGTGATGGACAGGCCACTCTCGGCCGACAGCGCGGCCTTCCTCTTGGCGCGGATTTCAGCGGTGTCCGGCATGGTCGTCTCCTACTGAGCGCCGCCGGCGATGACCACGTACGGGAAGAGCAACTCGGACTTCTCCGCGCCTTCGGGCATGTGGTCACGCGTCGCATCCATCGTGTGGATGATGTTTTCGTACTTGATCTCGGACTCGGGGATGAGGATCACGTTCTGCTCGTCCGGGTACTCGGCCTTCACCTTGACCAGCAGGTTCGTGAGCTTCTCGAACTCGTACTCGCCCTCGGCGTTGACCGGGATGGTCGGCTCACGCTCCGTGGCCTGGGCGACGTCGGTGATCTGCCCCTCCTCCTCGGACTGGAGGATGGTGGCATTCCCGCCCACGATGAAGCCCCGGTCGGTGATTGCCACGGTCAGCATCAGCGGCGGCTTGTCGTCGATCGACTCGCTGGTCGCCTTTGGCGCACCGATCGCGGGGAGCGAGCTGTCGATCACCGCGAGATGCACGAACTGGACCGTGAGCAGCAGGAACGGAATCAGGATCGTCACCAGGTTCATGATCGGCACCAGGTTGGGTGGCTCGATCTTCTGCTGGACATTGCCCTTTTTGCGACTGACGGCTGCGCCCATGTCGTACTCCAGCTACGGGTTGCCTTCGAACCCCGACGGGGGCCGGACGCAAATGACGTCCGGCCCTGTCGGATGCGCTGAAGGATCTACTTGGTGTCCGCTTCCTTCAGCGAGCCCCGCTGACGCGCGCTGAGGAGGTTCACCAGCTTCACCGAGAACTGGTCGATGTCGTCCACCACCTTCGTGGTCCGGTTCTGGATGATCGAGTGGAAGATCATGATCGGGATGGCCACGATCAGACCGAACTCGGTGGTGTACATGGCGATGGAGATACCAGACGCCAGCAGGGCCTGCTTCTGCTCGGCGGAGGCGGCACCGACCGCCTTGAACGCCTGGATCAGACCGGAGATGGTCCCCAGCAGGCCGGTCAGGGTGGCGACGTTGGCCCACATGCCCAGCATCGGGGTGCGCTTGGTCAGCAGCGGCATCACCTCGAGGGTGGCCTCGTCGACCGCGTTCTGGATCTCGACGGCGCTGCGGTTGGCGCGGGTCAGGCCGGCCTTGAGCACACGGCTCAGGGCGGCGTTGGCCTCGGCGTTGCACAGCTTGATCGCGCGATCGATGTTGTTGGCCATCACCAGCTTCTGGATCTGGGCCATGAAGGCCGCGCCGTTCAGGTTGTACCTGAAGAACACGAAGTAGAACCGCTCGATGATGGTAGCCAGGGCGATAACCCACACGCCCAGGATGCCGTACATGAACGGACCACCCTTGGTGAAGAATTCGACGATATGACCCATTCCGACGTCCTCCTACAGATGCACTGGGGTCTGTAAATTCTCGATTCCGACCCTACGTCGCCCACCTCCGGGCGAGGGTCGCTGATCTTGGTCCTTAAGTTCCTCGCTCCTCGATCCGGGTCAGAAGGGTTCCTTCTCCACGGATGCGACGATCTTCGGGATGAAGCTCTTGCTCAGATCGAGCTGCTCCTCATCCTCGACGTCTTGCCGCGTGACAATGTACGTCACCTGCGGCTTCTGCACCTGCCCTTCGACCTCCAACTCCGTATCTATGACGATTTTTTTACGTTGCTGGGCGGCGGTCGGCAGCGTGAACACCGCGAGCGCGAGGCTCACGAGTCCGAGTCCCAGAAGCCGGCGGAAATCCGTCGAACTCATCGTAATCACGTCCCTTTTGTCCCTACCCACGAAACGAGGGTTCCCCATTATAGGGATTTGCCCCTCGTCCTACAACGCATCGCTCGAACCTCGTCCGGGCGCTGCGTTCACCCCTTGCAACGGCCGCCGATTCGCGCGGGTAACGCGCCTCGTCGACGGCACGCGTTTCTTGACCACCTCTTGACGGGCCGTGCCCGTCCTCAGGTGCCCTCTCCACCGTCCACGGGCACGGCCTCGGCGGGCGCGGCCTCGGCAGGTGGTTCCTCTGCCGGAGCCTCCTCCACGGGGCTGCCATCAACCGGAGCCTCCTCGGCCGGAGCCTCCTCGGCCGGAGCCTCCTCGGTCGGGGCCTCCTCGGTGGGGCTGCCATCGGCCGAGGCGCCTTCCGCAGGCTGCGCGGTCTCGCCCGCTGCGGCGGCCGCGGCGGCCTCCTCGGCCGCGATCCGTGCGGCCTCCTGCTCGGCGGCGATGCGCGCGGCCTCCTCCTCGGCGGCGATGCGTGCGGCCTCCTCGGCTGCCGCAGCTTCCTCGGCCGCACGCTGAGCCTCGTGTTCCCGCTTGAGCCGGTCGCGCTCCTGGCGCTTCTGGTCTCGGGCGAGGTTCTTCTCGGCGTCCTCGAGGTAGGTGTAGAGAGGGTCGTCCTCGGCCAGCCCCGGTGAGCGGTCGATCAGCTGCTGGTACGTCTCGATCGCCTTGGGGTAGTCCTTGAATCCGTCACCGTACAGCACCGCCAGCCCATACATGGCATCGGTATCCCCCGGGTCGGCGAGCAAGAGGCGCTCGAACTCGGCCTTGGCGCCGTTGAAGTCGCCGCTGCCCTTCTTCGCCACGGCCAGCGCCAGCCTCGCGCCGGTGTGGTTCTCGTCCTGGGTGACGGCCCTTTGTGCGAGAGCCAGCGCCCCCTCGTAGTCGAGGTTGGTGATCCTGTGGTTGGCCAGGTTGACCAGGCTCTGCACGTGGTTCGGATCGATCTCGATGGCCTTCTCGAACGCGGCGACCGAGTCGTACTCCAGGCCCATCTCCCGGTAGACCATGCCCAGGTTGCAGTGCAGCGTGGGGTTCAGCTCCGCCAGCGGGTTGGCGTGCCTCGCCTTCTCCAGGGCGAACAGGGCGAGACGGGTCTCTCCCTGCCTCATGTACGCGCGCGAAAGCAGTAGATAGGCGCCCGTGGAGGTGGAGTTGATCCGGAGGATGCCCCGGATGTCCTCGATGATCCGTGTCGGGTCCTCACCCGCGTCCAGCGCCATGGAGACCGTGCCGAGCCGACAGTCGGCGTTGGTCGGCACGTGACGCTGACACTGGGCGTAGGCGTCCATGGCCGCTCCGCTCCGGAGCTGCTTGCGGTACGCCTCCGCCAGCAGCAGCCAGGCGCGGTCCATGCTGCTGTCCAGCCGGGTCGCCTGTTCCAGCGCGGGGCCGGCCTGCACCCAGTTGCCCATCTCGGCGTAGGCCAGGCCGAGGTTGTAGTGGGCCTCGGCCCAGTTCGGTGTGTACTGCACCACCTGGGCGAATCGCTCCACGGCTGTCGGCAGCTGGGGCGGGGTCATCTCCAGGGCCTGCAGCCCCTCGACGTAGAGGGTCTGCGCCAGCTGCTCGGGCGTCATCACCGGCACGGGCGGCGGGATGGGCTCCCCGGTCTCCGGGTCGATCGCGACCTCACCGGTGGGATCGCCGGTGGCGGTGCCGTCCGCGGGCTGCGTGCCGCCGTCCGGCTGCTGTCCGCCCGACGTCGTCGTCTGGGTCTGCTGGCCACAGCTCTGAACGCCGCCGAGGAACGGCAGCAACGGCAGCACCAGCAAGGTGAGCAGGGGGGCGTGTCGCACGCTCATGACGCCTCCTCACCCGTGGCCGCGGCGGGCGGCGGAGCCGGCTCCGCGGCGGGCGGCGGCTCGGCGGCCTCGACCTCGGGCGCCGGCGCCGGCGCCCGCACCGGTTCGTACACCGCCTCGTCGTAGAGGATGCGCTCCGGCTTGAGCAGCGGATAGGTGTTGGGGTCCACCTCGTGCAGCGCCTGGCGCGCACGCTCGACCCACGGCGAGGCGCGCTTCCAGCGCCGGGCCGCCTCGAGCACGAGCTCGAACAGCTCGATCGCCTTGTCCTCCTGCGGCTCGGCGAGCTCCAGCTTGATCTCGTCGATCAGCTCCTCGTACTCGAACAGGGAGTCCTCGTCCTTCGGCCACTCGCGGGGCGGCGGCGGATTCCAGGCGTAGATCATGTCCGCGTACTCGCGGAACAGGTCCGCCCGGATGTAGTAGCAGGCCATGATGTGGTCGAAGTCCGGGTACGTGGCCTCGAACTCGTCGGCCGCAGCCGAGATCTCGCGGGCCTTGGCCTCCTTGGCCTCCTTCACCGGGAGGAGGGCCTCCTGGTCGAAGGTGTTCTCGAACGCGATCTCCGCGTAGTCGTCGAGCATCGCCAGCAGGTCCGGGAAGGCCAGCGCGGCAACGGCCGCCACCGAGTCCTGGCTCAGCTCGCCCGCCCGGTCCTCGTCGCGCAGGGCGTGGTACAGCTCGAGCATCTCCTCGTGGATCTTGCCCAGCATGCGCGTGTTGCCCTGGTCCTCGTAGATCCTCGCCCGCTGGATCAGCGACTGCATGTTGCGGTCGATGTCCTCTTCGGGGAATCGCCGCGCGTACTCGAGGTAGGTGTTGAGCGCCTTCTTCTGGTTCCCGCCGTCACGATAGGCCTCGGCGGCCCGCCAGTAGGCCTCCGGCTTGTCCTCGACCTCGTAGTTGTCCGCGTAGGTCAGGAAGTACGTGGCTGCCTGGTCGAAGTCCTTCATCCCGATGCTGAGGAAGGCCGCGTTGAAGTAGGCGTCGGCCGCGCTCTCGTAGTCCGGATGCAGCCGGGCGACGCGCACGTAGTAGTCCACGGCCCGGTCGAGATCCATGGTGCGCTCGTACTGCTCGGCGA
This sequence comes from uncultured Rickettsiales bacterium, assembly GCA_964639985.1. Lineage (GTDB taxonomy): Bacteria > Myxococcota_A > UBA796 > UBA9615 > CAYRNR01 > CAZXHG01. The sequence continues at coordinate 37,414 of CAZXHG010000040.1, read as the reverse complement.
TGCGGAAGAAGATCTGCGGCGCGCGCTCGTCCTCACCGAACTCGTCGAGGAATTCCTCGTACAGGGAGTTGGCCTTGACCGTGTCGCCAGCGGCCTCGTACTTGAGCGCGGCGTTGTACAAGGCCAGCGCGTCGTACTCGGTGCCGCGATGCTCGCGGTAGTACTCCTCGAACAGGCGCCCGGACTCCCTCATGTCCGTCGCCTCGGCGATCTCGGCGAGGCGGAACTGGGAGTGCCGCCGCATGCCCTCGTAGGTCTCCAGCCGGGTCTGCCACAGCTCGTCGCTGTCCCCCAGTAGCGGGAACCGCATGAAGTACTCACACAGCTCGAACACCTTGGGGTAGTCCGCGATCTTGTAGTAGCTGTTGACCAGCAGGCCCGCGGAGTAGGCGGCTGCCGGCTCGCTGGGCCAGCGGGCGATGATGTCCTCGAACCGCGCGCGCGCCTCCACGATGTGGTTGTGGAAGTAGTACAGCTGCGCCACGGTGTACATCATCTTCGGGAGGTCTTCGTACGCCGGGTCGAAGGCGAACAGCTGGTCGGCCGCCGCCATGTACTTCTGTCGCAGCTCGCTGATCTCGAGCTTGGGGATCTCCTCGAGCGCCGGGTGTACGCCGGGCTCGAGGTTCTCCAGGGCCAGCGGGTTGGCCTTGAAGTCGTCGGCCTCCGCCAACATGAGCTGCTCGTAGCAGGTGAACACCGCCACGAGCACGTCGCCAGCGTGGCCGGTGTCCGGGTAGCGGTCCAGCTTGGCGTACTCCTCGATGGCACGAACGTAGTCGGCCGCCCAGAAATAGCACTCCGCGATCTTGTACTGCGTCTCGTAGGCGTCGGCCGCGAACGGGAAGCGGTTGAGGTAGTCCTGGTAGGCCTCGGCCGCGCGCAGGTACTCGGACCGCGCTGGCTCCTCGCCGCGTACGGTGAACATGCCCTGGGCGTTGGCGTGGTAGACCGTGGCCACCTGGCCGAGGGACTCCTCGATGTAGCGAGCGGCGTCACGCAGCGCGTCGGGGTTGTTCTTGTTGGCCTCCCACCACGGGGAGCCCTCCTTGAACCGCTCGACCAGGTCGATCCGAGCTTGTACCGACGCGTCGATGTCCGGGTTGTCCTTCAGCAGGTGCAGGTCCATCACCCGGCGCTGGAAGTTCGGGTTGTCGGGGCTGTCCGGGTACATCTGCTGGATGCGGGTCAGCGCACGCAGCTCCTCGTCGTACCGTCCCTGCTGGAACAGCACGTCGTCGACCATGACCATCACGTCGTAGGCGTACCCGCGGTCGCCGCCCAGCTCGCCGAAGTACTCCTCGACACGCTCGATGGGCGGCCGATCCATGTCGTCGGCCTCGTCCACCAGCGAGATGGCGAGGTAGCGCAGCGCCTCCGGCCGCATGTCGCTCTGCCGGCCGGTCTCCGCCTCCTTGCGGTCCGAGTAGTCGATCAGCTCGACGAAGCGAGGCATCGCTGCGTCGAGATCGTCCTTGCGGTAGTAGGCCCAGGCGAGCTTGTACAGGGAGCGGTCGTAGTGCTCGGTCTCGCCGAAGTCCATCACCTTCTGGTAGTGGTAGATCGACGTGTCGAAGTCGAGCTCCTCGAAGAAGATCTCGGCAAGCATGAAGTGGCCGTTGACCGCGTACTGGCTGTCCGGCAACCGCTGGACCAGCTCCTGGTAGGTCTCCAGCGCGAGGCCGTCGTCCTGCTGCTCGCTCAGCTCGTCCCAGTAGCAGTACCCGAGCAGGTAGTACGCTGCGTCCAGGTAGTCGTAGGCCGGGAAGCGGTCGATGAGCACGCGCAGATGGTTGATCGGGCGCGTGTAGTCCTTGCCCGGCGGTTCGGGTAAGCTCGGCACGGGCTCGCCCGCGGCCAGGGCCCGGTCGAACTCGATCTCGAGGTCGCGATAGGCGGCCCAGGCCTCGGCGGCCTCGTAGTCCGTCTCCTCGAGGTACAGGTTGGCCAGACGGAAGATGCGGTGCGCCGTGTAGGGGCTCGACGGGTACTTGCGCACGAACTCCTCGTGCTCGGCGATCGCCTGCAGCCGCTGCTGGCGCTCCTGGTCCTCCATCTCGCGCGACTGCACGTCGTAGCTGGAGCGGATCCGCTCCAGCTCCTGCTCGTAGCGCAGGGTGACGATGTGCTTGATGTCCCCGTGCATCTCGGCCACGCGCTGCTGGTAGCGGGCGTAGGCCGCACGGAACGCCTCGATGTCCGCGTCGCTGGCGGCGGGGAGCGCGCTCGCGGCGGCGGGCGCGGCGGCGGGCGCGGCGGCGGGGGTCTCGCTGCCCTCGTCCTGGGCGTGGCCCGGAGCGGGCAGCGCGAGGATCAACAACACGAGCAGAGCCAGAGGCCCAGACAAGGGGATGAAGCGTCTCATTCGAGCGTGATCCCTTCGTCGTCACCGGACTCGAACTCCTCGAAGTCGAGCAGATCCTGGTACATCCGCTGCAGCTCGTGGATCATCTGGGTGCGCTCGTCGCGCACGGCCTCCTTCTCGGTGGTGATCTCCTCCTTGCGCATCCAGTACACGTCGATGGCGCCCATGTCGGCGCGCATCACGGTATCCTCGAAGCTGGCCTGCACCTTGCGGAAGCTGGCCGAGGCGATCTCGCCGGACACGGCGTGGCTGTCCACCTCGTACTGGCGGGCGTCCGTGGCGCAGTCGGCCAGCGCCAGCTTCTCCTCGTCCAGCAGGCGGCGGATCTGCCCCACCTCCTCCCGCTCGCGGCGGTCCAGGTCCGTCATCAGGGCGGCGCCGTCGGTGCGGAGTCGCCGCATCCGCGAGCGGGCGCCGTCGACCCGTGCGAAGAAGTCCGCGGCGTCCGAGCGCGAAACGCGGGTGCGGTAGTCCAGCAGCGACGTGGTCAGGTCCGCGACCTGCCGCCGCGCGGAGTTGCGCTGGGCGAGTTCCTCGCTGTCCGAGCCGGTGGCGAAGGCCGACGCGATGCGCCGGGAGTCCATGCGCCGGTGCACATCCGACAGCGTCTCCTGGTACTCGGCCAGGTCGGCACGGATCGCCTCCAGCCCCAGCCGGAATCCCTGCACCTCGTCGTCGGACTTGTTGCCCGCGGCGAGCTCGTTCTTGAGGTACAGCTCGATGCCCACGGCGCGCGCCAGCACGTCGTCGATCATCGTCTCGAGCTTGTAGGCCTCGGTGTCCACGGCGCGTGCCGCGATCTGGGCGTCCTCCTGCAGCTCGGTACGGTCGGTGTAAACCGCCGACGCGGCCTGCACCTCGTCGCCCAGCTCCTCGCGCTGGTCGATGATACGGCGCACGCCCTCGGCGTCCGATCCGCTCAGGGCATCGATCAGGTAGGCGGCCTCGACCTCGACGAGCTCGCTCTCGCGGGCCAGAAGCTGCGCGTCGAGTCCGTCGAGCTCCTGCCGGCGAGCACCGTAGGTGGTCATCAGGGCGCCGGAGGCATTCTCGTGGACCGCCTCCTCGAGGCGGGCGACCATCTCCTGGCCCGAGGAGATCTCCCGCGACTCGTGCTGCAGCGAGGCGGCCACGTCCACGGCCTTGGACAGGCGCTGATCCTGCCGCGCCATGCGCGCAGCCAGGGACGGGACCTCGTACTGCTTCTCGACGATGTAGCTCTCGTCCACGAGCTGGTTGAAGTAGACCATCGGGTCGATATCGGCGCCGACGAGGTGGTCGAGCTGCAGCTTGATCGCCTCGTACTCGCTCACGACCGCCTTGTAGTCGACCACCGCCTGGTCGTACTCCTCGAGCTTGACCCGGAGGTGTGCGGCCAGCAGCTTCAGCTCCGGCTCACGCGTGTCCTGGGGGAAGGCCAGCTGGAAGATCTCGATGGTGCGCAGCGCGCCCTGGAAGTCCCCCAGCAGGATGTACGCCCAGCAGATCTGGAAGAGCCCGTCGGAGAAGTAGCGCGAGTCCTTGGGCACCTGCTGGTAGGCGTAGATCGCCTGGGACAGGTCCCGCATCTCGAAGTGCAGCGCGCCCAGCGCCAGCCACGACAGGTGCTGCACGTCGACCTGGTCGTCGGTGGAGGTGGGCAGGGCCGCCACGTCCTGGAACACGGGCATCGCGGACTGGTAGCGCTGCAGGGCGATGTCCTGGTTGCCCGCCTGGGCCGCCTCGAATCCCTCCTTCACCAGGATCTCGCCGTAGTGGTACCGCGCCTGGCCGGTGTACTGGCTCCCCTTGGGGAAGTTGGCGAACATGCCCTTGGCTTCTTCGAGCTTGCCCTGGAGGTAGAGGGTGCGGCCCAGCGCGTAGCGGACCCGCAGGGCGCCGCCGCCGGCGCCGGAGCGCGTCGTCTGCAGGAAGTTGTTGTAGTAGTAGTTGAACTGGTCCACCTCGCCGGTGATGCCGAACAGCTCGATGAGCTTCATGACGGCGTTGTCGTAGTGCGGGTGGACCGGGCCCATGTTGACGATCCGTTCGAAGGACGTCTGGGCCGGGTAGTAGTTGGCGCTGTAGAACAGGCTCTCCGCCAGGTAGTACTGCGCGTCTGCCTGGCCGGGATGGCTGTCGAGATCACCGTTCTCCAGCAGGGAGAAGTACAGCAGCGCCGCGCGGTCGTAGTCCTCGGTCAGGTACGCGAAGTTCGCCTCGAACAGCAGGTCGGAGATCTCGCTGGGAGACCGGCTCAGCGGGCGGCCCTGGATGGCGCCCTGGAGCTGCACGAAGCGTCGTTCGAGCAGGTCGACCTGGGACTCGAGGTTCTGCAACTGGGCCGGGGTGTACTGCGGACCTCGCCCGCCGGGACGGGCCCCGGCGACCTGGACGAGGCCCAGCGCGAGACACCCCGCGAGGGCCCAGACGGTGCGTGATTCGAGCAGGTGACGAACCATGAAGTGCTTCCTCGGCCTGCCGTCGACCTAGGACTCGTCGCTGCCGGGGAGGTTGGGGATGTCCTCCTGCTCGAAGGTCATCTCCGGTCCCTCCTCGAAGCCACCGAGCGCGCCACCCTTCTTCTGGAGGACCATGCGGATGACCGCAGTCTTGTTGTCCTCGGCGATGAAGGAATAGCTCTCCTGGCCCTTGAACGAGTAGTCGTCCAGGTAGGAGAAGGCGCCGCTTCCGTTGCCCTTGACCACGATGTTGGCCGTGATCGTGTGGCTACCGGGCGGGATGTTCCCCTCGAAGATCTTGAGCTCCTTCTTGCGGTGGAACTCGTTGGTGCTGTCCACCTTCTCGAAGATCGGCGTACCGTCGAAGTAGTAGGCCACCGACTCGATCCGGTAGGCGCCGCCGAGGCGGTTGACGTGGATCAGCCGCGCCTTGGCGCCGGCGACCACGCCGCGGATCACCTTCTCCTCGAGCAGCAGCAGACGCGCCTTGGAGCGGAAGACCCGCTCCTTGAGCACGTTGACGTTCTGCTCGACGGTCCGCAGCTCCCGCGTGATCGACACCTCGTCCATCACGGCGGCGGGCTCGGCAGGTTCAGCAGCAGCGTCAGCTTCATCTTCGGCATCTTCGATGGCGACGGACTCGTCGTCCGCCTCCTCGTCTCCCGCGGGCTGCGCCCACGCGCCTACGCACACGAGAAACGACGTGAAGAGCCCCGTTGCCAGCAGGGAAAGCAACCTGGCTGTCATCTTGGACCCCCTCGGAAGGGCGATTGTCCTGCAAGTATCCGCAAGTACTCGAGTATCGGGCCTGAACGCTGGACGACAGACCGTATCGAGGAGCTAGGATAGTCGTCGCGGGCGTGCCAGTCAACGCCCGGAGGTAACCAGAAAAGCACACAGGAGCCAGAGATGACGCGCACTTGGGGTCCGGAACTACCCATGGGTTACCTCCTGGTAGCGAGCCTCGCGCTCTTCGCAAGCCCTCTGTTGAACGCACAGGCAGCCGAAGAGCTTCCCGACGACGGCTCGTCGAGCTCGAATTCGACCCTGCGCCTGGACGACGCCAGCCGCCTCTATCCGTTGTCCCCGGCGGCCTGGGCCGAGGGGGCCTCGGCGCTGGAGAGCAACCCGGCCGGTCTGGGCTTCCGGACGCCGTTCAGCGCAGGCATGGGCATCGGCCAGCGGCTGGACGGTCCCTGGGGGCGCGAACTGGGCGTGGGCGCGTACGGGGGCGCGTACGGCCTCGCGTTGGCTGGCCGGTTCACCGTGGCGGACCAGCACCCTGCAGGTGCGATTGCGATCGGATTCGGCCACTCCCCGGCCCGCGGGATGGCGCTCGGTGGCGCCTTCCGGCTGCACGACCCCGGCCCAGGAGCCCGCGCCTATGGATCGTGGGACGTCGGTCTGGCCCTGCGGCCGACCTCGTGGCTGGCCCTGGGTGGGGCTGCGCGGGACCTCGCGCGCATCGACGGCAGCGAGGCGCGGTTCACGCCCTGGGTGACCGCCGGCCTCGGCCTGCGGCCCTTTGGCCGGCGCCTGACCCTCGGCTTCGACTGGCAGTTCGAGACCGCCGTGGCGGACGACCCCCACCACTTCCGGGTGTACGCCCAGGTCGAGCCGGTGGACGGGGTGCAGGTGTGGGCTACCGTGGACGAGCAGGCCGGCGTCGGCCTGGGGATGACGCTCGCGTTCCGCACGTCGTGGATCGGCGGCCAGGCCCACGTGGCCGACCCGTCCTCACCCGAGGTGGCCGACTGGTCGACCGGGGTGGGGATCAGCGTGGATCACCAGCCATCCCGGCTGGTGCTGTCTCGCAGCGTGGCCGAGTTCCGGCTGGCCGGGGTGATGGAGAACCCCACCCCCAACCCGCTGGCCCCCCACCGCGGCCCCACCTCCTTCGAGGAGCTGTTGAGCGCCCTGCGCCGCACCGCGGACGAGCACTCGGTGGTCGCGGTGCTGCTGCGCCTCGACGGTTTCCGTGGCGGGCTGGCCCGGACCGAGGAGCTGCGCGCCGAGATCGCCCGGCTGCAGGCCGCCGGCAAGCCGGTGTACGCCTACCTCGAGAGCGGCGGCGGCAACGTGGCGTACTACCTGGCGAGCGCCTGTGACCGCGTGTGGCTGCACCCGGGCGCCACCCTCACCTTGACCGGCCTCTCCACCCGCATGACGTTCTACCGGGGTGCGCTGGACAAGCTGGGTGTGGAGGCCCAGTTCAGCCGCATCGGCGAGTACAAGTCGAGCCCGGAGCAGTACACCGAGTACCGCCCCACGGAACCCAACCTGCGCGTGCGTAACGAGCTGCTCGACGATCGCTTCGACCGCTGGCTCGCGGCCATCGCCGCAGGGCGCGGGCTGCCCGACGACGAGATGCGTACGCTGATCGATGACGGCCCCTACCCGGCACGGCTGGCGCAGGACCTCGCACTCGTGGACGGGCTGGTGTACGGCGACGAGGTCGCACGGCTCGCGGCGGAGACCTCCGGCCGGCCCGGCGCGGGGCGCCGTCGTCCCCTCGACGAGCAGCAGGCCCCTCGCCACTGGCGCCCGCCCTACACCGTGGCGGTGGTCCACATCGATGGCCTGATCAACACCGGCCCGAGCGGCCGGCTGCCGTTCGGCCTGCTGGAGGTGGCCGGTAGCGAGACCATCACCCGTGCGATCCGCGCAGCACGAGAGGACCGCAGCGTGGCCGCGATTGTGCTGCGCATCGACAGCCCCGGCGGCTCGGCATTCGCCAGCGAGCAGATCTGGCGAGAGGTCTCACGCACCCGCGGGGTCAAGCCGGTGGTGGTCAGCATGGGCGCCGTGGCCGCCTCGGGGGGCTACTTCTCGGCCTGCGCCGCGGACCACATCGTCGCCGATCCGAGCACCGTGACCGGCTCCATCGGCGTGTACAGCGGCAAGGTCAGCCTCGGAGGCCTGTACGACAAGCTGGGGGTGACCATCTTCCAGCTGCGGCGCGGCGACAACGCCGGGCTGTACGACATGGCCACGCCCTGGTCCCCGTCCGAGTACGGGGCGGTCGAGCGCATCGTCGACGCGCTCTACGCGGACTTCATCGAGCACGTGCGGGAGGGACGTGGCATGGATTCCGTGGAGGACGTCGACGCGATCGCCCGGGGCCGGGTCTGGACCGGCAGCCAGGCCCTGGACGTGGGGCTCGTGGACGAGCTCGGCGGGCTGATGCGCGCCGTGGAGGTCGCCCGCGAGCGGGCCGGCATTCCCGAAGGCGCTGACGTGGCGCTGGCGCATTCCCCGCGGGTGGGGCTGCTGTCGTCGCTTCAGATCGGCAAGGGATTCGTGCGGGACCTGGCGCTCGTCGTCCCCGAAGACCTGCGCTGGTCCCTGTCGACGCTCGTGCTCGTGGAGATGCAGGCGGACGCAGTGCCCGCGCTGATGCTGGAGCCGGTGGGTGAGGTCGTGGAGTAGCCGGCAGACGCCGACGAGGGATCAGCCGGCGGTGTCGTCGTCGCCCGCGGTGTCGTCGTCCCCGTCGTCCCCATCCCCTTCCACGTCCTGGCAGGTCGGGTTGGACTCCGGCGGTGGCTCCGCGGCGGGATCGAACACCTGCTGCCAGTACTCGGAGCAGGGCTGCCGGTAGAACTCCTTGTTGTCCTCGCAGTTGCGATCGATGGCCAGCAGCGTGTTGTGCTCGCATTCGGCGAGGTAGTCGTCGATCTCCTCCTGCGAGAGGTCGGAGTCCGACTCGGCCGTGCAGCAGTCGGCGACCTGCCCCCGGGCAACGCCGACGCTGTCCATGCAGGCGGACATGAACGACGACTTGCTGTCGTAGCCCAGGTTCGTCCAGCTGCTGTTCCACTCCGGCAGGCAGCCCTCGTAGAAGTCGGCCGCGAAATCGCAACGCTGCCGGCAGGTGTCGGTACAACCGACGGAGAGCGTGGCAGCCAGCATGGCCGCGACGAACATGATGTGCGCGAACCTCATCGGTCCCTCCAGCCTCTTCAAGCGGGGCGCGCAGGCGCACCCGTCCCAGGCGTGGGCGGGATATTACAGGAGGGAGGGGAGCGTTGCAATCCTCCCGATCGCGCCGGCCCGACGCTAGAAGTCAGCCACCGCGATCACGGAGCAGTCGTCCGCCGCGGCGAGGTCGTCGAGCTTGTCGCTGCACTCCTGGCGCACGTCACCCGCCGCCTCGGCGGAGTTCTCGGCCGCGTCGGCCAGCTGGGCCGCGTAGGACGCCTGGCAGTGTTCGAGGTAGTCCTCGGCGGACTCGTAGTTCTGGTCCTCCCAGCTGACGCCCCACTCGGTGAGGCAGCCGAGATCCTCGATGGTGTCGACCGCGGTCTCGCAGTACGAGTCGCACACGCTGCCGCAGCCGGCTCCGCCCAGCAGGGAGAGGGTCAGCAGCGCACCCGCCAGCAGAAATACTCTCGGAATCATGTCGTCGGCTCCCGGGGTTGTTGGTTCGCCCCATCGGGCTGGCCCCTCGAACGAGAACCAGCCTACCCCCCGCAATGCGGGGGTGACAGGGTGATTCGAGGCCCGGTGGTCCCTGCCGGCGCGATCCCGAATGTTGACATTTGGATCGCGGTCGAATAGAAAACGGCCGCTCTCACGGGCCCGGTGGGCAGGTAGCTCAGCAGGTAGAGCACGTGACTGAAAATCACGGTGTCGGCGGTTCGACTCCGCCCCTGCCCACCATCGCCTCCTTCATCTCCTGACGCTGGAACACCCACTTCCACAGGCGAACCCCCTTCGCGGCGATGCCGTCGATGATCACGTAGGCCACCGGCACCACGATCAGGGTGAACACCGTGGCCGCGGCCAGCCCACCGATCACGGTCAGCGCCAGCGGCGCCATCGTCTCGGCTCCTTCGGCCTGGCTGACGGCCATCGGCACCATCGCGAAGATGGTGGTCAGGGAGGTGATCAGTACCGGCCGCAGGCGGGTGGTGGCGCCCTCGAGCGCGGCCTCGATCAGGTCCATCCCCCGCGCCCGCAGCTGGTTGATGTAGTCGATCATCACGATGCCGTTGTTGACCACGATGCCGGCCAGCATGATCACGCCGATGAACGACGCCACCGACAGGTTGGTGCCGGTGAGCACGAAGATCCACAGCACGCCGATCAACGCCAGTGGCATGGTCGCCATGATCGTCATCGGGTGGGCGAAGCTCTCGAACTGGCTGGCCATCACCATGTACACCAGCAGCACGGCCAGCATCAGGGCCAGCACGAGCTGGCCAAAGGCCTTCATCATGTCCTCGTACTCGCCGCCGAACTCGACCAGGTAGCCCAGCGGCATCTGCTTCTGCATCGGCTCGACCTCGTCGGAGACCCTCTTCATCGCCGTGCCGAGGTCGACGCCGTCGAGGTTGGCGGTCACGGACACACGCCGGGTCTGGTTCTCACGGGTGATCTTGACCGGCCCGGCGCCCTTCTCCAGCGTCGCCACCTGCCCCAGGGGGATGGCCCCGCCCATGGGCAACGGGATCAGGATCTGCCGCATCGCGTCCTCGGTGTCGCGGAAGCGCTCCGCGTAGCGCACGCGTACATCGAACTCGTCACCGCCCTCCCGGTAGCGGGTGGCCAGGCTGCCCAGGGTGGCGGTCTTGACCGCCATGGCCACCTGACCCACGGTCAGGCCGTACCCGGCGGCCTTGTCGCGGTCGATCTCGATGTGCCGCTCGGGCTTGGCCTCCCGCAACGAGGTGTCCACGTCCGCGATCCCCTCGATCGCCTCGATGCGCGTCGCGATCCGGTCGGACCACTCCTTGAGGACGTCGAGATCCTGGCCGTAGAGCTTGATGTCGATGGGGGACGTCGAGCCCCCCATCCCCGAGGCCATGTCCATGAACTCGGTGTCCATGCCCTCGACCACCGGCAGATTCTCGCGGAACACCGCGAGCAACTCGTCCTGCGTCTTGAGCTGTCGATCCTCCCGGTCCTTCAACCGGATGAAGACGATCGCCTCGTGCACGCCGGCCGGGTTGGTCGGCGACATGCCGGCGGTCGGGTCGTTCTCGTCGGCGCCCAGTGACGTCCCGACGGTCAGCACGTCCGGATACTGGTCGAGCACGGCCTCGATCCGCGAGCAGGCCGCGTCGGTCTCGTCCATGGACGTGCCGATGGGGAACGAGACCTTGAGCATCACGATCGGAGCGTCGCTCTTGGGCATGAACTCCGCGCCGACGAACGGCGCGGTCAGCAGGATCGACCCGAAGATCACCATCGTCACGCCCAGCGTCGTCAGCTTGCGGTGCGACAGGCACCACAGCAGGCGGCGGCGGTACCAGTTGCGGAAGCGGAAGAAGAACCGCCCCTCCTTGAGCGACTTCTGCACGCCTGCCCGGGTGAAGAACACCGAGGCCAGCATCGGCACGATGGTCAGCGCCACGAACAGCGAGCAGAACAGCGCCGCGGCCACGGTCACGGCCAGGCCACGGGCCAGCCGGGCGGCGAGGCCGCCGCCGAGCACGATCGGGAGGAACACCACCACGGTCGTCAGGGTCGAGGCCACGATCGCGGCGCCCACCTCGCGGGCACCGATCTTCGCCGCGTCGACCCTCCCCTTGCCCGACTCGAGGTGACGGTAGATGTTCTCGATCACGACCACCGCGTTGTCCACGAGCATGCCGATGCCGAGCACCAGCCCGCCCATGGTCATCATGTTCAGCGTGTCGCCGCTGACGTAGATCGGGATGAAGGTGGCGAGCAGGCTCAGCGGGATGACCGCGAAGATCGTCGCAGTGGGCCGCACGTTGCGCAGGAACAGGAACATCACGACCACGGCCAGCAGCACGCCGATGGCGCCGTTCTGGACCACGGCCTTGCCCAGCTTGGCGATCATGGCGCCCATGTCGAACAGCATCGCGAAGTCGATATCGGCGGGCAGGACCTCCTGCACCTCCGAGAGCTCCTTGAGGTAGTCGCGGCGCACCTGCAGCGGGTTGGCACCGGACTCCTTCTGGATCATGAAGAAGACCGCGTCCGCGCCGTTGGAGCGGATCTTGTTGCGTACGTCTCGGGTAGACCAGACCACATCGGCGATGGCGTCCAGCCGCACCGGGGTGCCGCTGGCCGGGGACATGCCCACCGCGGTGCCGCGTATCGCCTCGAGGCTGTCGTAGACACCCACGGTGCGCAGCAGCACCTCCTTGCGATCGTGGATCAGGCGGCCGGCTGGCATGTTCAGGTTCTGATAGGCCAGGGCCATCTGCACCTGGTCGCTGCCCACGCCCGAACCCTGCATGGCGGCGCGGTCGAGCAGCACCTGCACCTCGCGCTCGCGGCCACCCATGAACATCGCCTGGGCCACGCCCTCGAGGCGTTCGAGCCGATTCTGGACCGAGTCCTCCATCATCTTCTTCAGCTCGATGACGTCCCGCTGCCCGGTCACCGTGTAGGCGGACTGGGGCATGGACGAGAGGCTGAACTTGATGACGATCGGGTCCTCCACGTCGTCGGGCATGTAGGGCTCGAGCCACGACACGGCCTCACGGATGTCGGCCGCGGCCGCGTCGAGGTCCGTCCCCCAGATGAAGTCCACCAGGATGTAGCAGACGTCCTCCTGGGAGATGGTCTGCACCTTCTTGACCCCGGTGACGGCCGCGAGGGCTCCCTCGTAGGGCTTGGCCACCACCGTCTCCAGCTCCCCGGACTGAGCGCCCGGGTAGCGGACCATGATGCTGAGCGTGGGGTAGTCCACGTCGGGCATCAGGTCCATGCCGAGCTTGGAGAGGGAGATCACGCCCACCACCACCACGATCATCACCATCATCGAGATGGTGACCGGGCGGTCGACGGAGAAGTCGGTGATCCTCACTGCGTCACCTCGATGAGGGCCTCGTCCGGCAAGCCGAAGTTGCCGGCCACGACGACCAGCTCACCCGCTGCCAGCCCCTTGGTGATCTCCGTGCCCTGGTCCCCGACCAGGCCGGTCGTCACGGGCCTGCGGCGGGCCACGGTGTCCTGGGCGACCATCACGTACGACTGCCCCTCGCTCTCACGGACGGCCTCGTCGGCCACGTACATCGCCGAGTCGCGGCGCTCCAGCACGAGCCGGATCCGCGCGTGCATCCCCGCCCGCACCGTCTGGTCGGGGTTGTCGGCCACCACGCGGACCGGGAAGGTCCGGGTCATCGGATCCGCGGCCAGGCCGACGAATTCCACCCGACCCTCGAGGCCATCGGCGGGCAGCTGGTCGGCGAGCGAGTCGACGTAGATGCGAGCGCTCATGCCCTCGGCGAGGCGGCCCACGTCACGGTCCGACGCCTGCACGTCGACGCGGATCGTGTCGAGGTTCACTACCGACACCAGCACCGGCGAGCCCCCCGTCGGGGACATGCCCATGGTGTTGAAGTACTCGCCCTCCTCGCAGCCCACGGAGGTCACCACCCCGGCGAAGGGTGCGCGCAGCACGCCGCCGGAGACCTGCTCGTTGGCCAGGCCGTGCATCGCCGACGCCTGCGCCAGCTGCTGTTCGGCCATCTCGAAGCCGGCCTGGGCCTGATCGAACTGCTGCTCGGTCAACGAACCCGACGCGTGCAACCGCTCCGCGCGCGCGAACTCGCGCTCGGCGGTCTCCAGCCCCAGCTCGCCGAGACGGACCGCGGCCTGGGCCTGCTCCGCCTGCAGCCGCGCCATGTCGGTGTCCAGCCGTGCCAACAGGTCGCCCCTGTTCACCTCGCTGCCCACCTGTACGGGCAGCGACTTGACCTTGCCGGGCATATCCGGGACCAGCTTGACCGACTGGCCGGCCTCGATCGTTCCGGTCAGCTCCAGGGAGCGCTCGAGGTAACCCTCGTTCACGGGCGCGACCGTGACCAGCGCGCCGACCTCCTCCACCTCGCCGCCGGTGAGGCCCAGGGCCTCGCAGCCGCACAGGCCCGTGGAGATCAGCGGGATCATCGCGAACATCGATACCAGGGACAGTCGACCCCTCACGGCGTCACCTCCGGCTCCATCCCCACGGCCTTTCGCAGGGATGCATAGGACGTTCTCATCTGTGTCTCGGCCTGCAGTACGGCGAGCTCGGAGCCCGCGAGATCGGTCTGGGCCTGCAACAGCTGCGTGTTGTTGGCCACCCCCTCGCGGAAGCGCTCCTGCTCCAGCCGAAGGCTCTCACGGGCTCGTTCCAGGCCCTCGGAGGCCACGTCCCGCTGGGCCACGGCCTCGTCGAAGGAGGTGATCGCGGCCTCGAGCTCCACGGTCATCATCTCGGCCAGCATGTCGCGCTGGCTCTCCAGCTGCCGCCGCTGCGCCCGGACTGCCCGGTTGCGGGTCAGGGCCGCGCCGCGATCCCAGATCGACCAGCTCATCGCCACGGTCACGTCGCCGGAGCGATACCACTCCGGCTCGAGCGCGTAGTTGGGGTTCTTCCAGTTGATGTTCCCCATCACGATCACCGCGGGCAGCCACGACGCCCACGTGGCGTTGGCCCCGTGCTTCATCGCGTCGAGGGTGTGGTCGAGGCCGGCCAGGTCCGGGCGCTGCTGCAGCGCCATCGCCAGCAGTTCGTCGCGATCGCCGGGCAGGTCGTTCAGGGAGGGGCTGTCGTCCATCACCAGTTCGAGCGGTTCGCCCTGGGGCAGGCCCAGCATGACCTTGAACGAGACCTCGGCCAGGTTGGCCATGTGCGACATCTTCATCGAGTCGAGCTTCGCCTGGCTGAGCTGGACCTGCGCGGCGAGCAGGTCGGCCCGGCTGGCAATGCCCACCTCGACCAGGTTCTCCAGGTCGGTGACATACGCCTGGACCAGGTCCACCGCCTGCTGCGTGACGCGCTCGGCGCCCCAGATGGCCAGCAACTGGTAGAAGCCCTGCTCGGTCATCAGCACGGTCTCGTGGCGGGCCATGCGCACCTGCTGCTGGCTGGCACGGTGCATGTCCAGGGTCGCGGCCCGCCCCTGGTGGAGCGCACCACCGGCGAAGATGATCTGCTCGAGGGAGGCCTTGGCGAAGTAGTTGTCCTGCAGGCCCATCTCGATGCGGGAGACGGTGGAATCGCCGCCGGTGTCCGGAGTCATCCAGGCCATGATCATCTCGCACATGGCCACGGCCATCTCGTAGGTGAATCCGACCGGCAGGTCGTCCGCGGAGATGTCGTCGCAGGCGCTGGTGCCCGAGTCATCGCCGCCGAGGAAAGCGCTGGTGTCGAACTCCACGTATGGCACCTGGTCGAGGCGGGTGTACCCGGCGGACAGGGACGCCTTGGGGAAGAACGCCAGCAAGGCCTCGTCGGCCTGGGCTCGCGCCGCCTCCGCCCCGGCCTCGGCCGCGTCGATCGACAGGCTGTGGTCCAGTGCCAGGGCCACGGCCTGGTCGACCGTCAGTGTTCGTGCGGCTGCGGGCAGGGCGAGCGCGACCACGGCGAGGGCGGCGACCAGGACCGGCCACCTGCGCAGTGGAGGGGACATCGATGCAAGGGACATGATCGTCTCTCCGGGTTCACCCGCCACGTCGGCAGGTGTCTCAGGATGTTCCAGTTGGTTTCTCACGTTCCAACCCCATCGGGTGAGGACCCGCCCGCTCCACGCAGGAAGTACTCCTTCACGCTCCACTTGAAGATCTCGGGGGTCAGCTGGGGCTGGTCCTCCCGTTGAGGGAAGAACCCGCGCGCGAAGTGGCTGGTCAGGCCCAGCAGCGCGTGAGCGGCGACGCTCGGCTCCTGCGGGCGCAGCACGCCCTCGTCGATGCCCTGCTGGACCATGCCGGTGAACTGCTCCATGAGGTGCCAGAACTGGTCCTCCATGAACACGTGCAGATCCTCGGAGGCGAACCCGGCGTGCGCCTGCGGGTCGAACAGGAAGCGGTTGGCGCTGACCGTCTCCACCGAGAAGTCGGCCGCCGCGTCCAGCATCGCGTCGAGGGTGGACTCGAAGTCGGTGCCCCCGTCGAACACCCTGTCCATGCGCTCGCGCATCTGCTCGAACACCCGCTGCACCAGCGAGGTGAACAGGTGCTGCTTGTTCTTGAAGTAGTTGTAGATCGACCCGGTGGCATAGCCGGCCTGGCGGGCGATGTCCTCGATGGTCGCGCGGTGGTATCCGGAGCGGGCGAACACGGCCAGCGCGGCCTCTAGGATGTCCTCGCGCACGCGTTGCCGCTCACGCTCCTTGCGACTGAGGCGCAGGGCCTCGGTGTCGTCGGCCACGACGGCTCCCTTCCGTCGGCGGCCCCTCCTTCACATCCGTGCCCCTCGATCTCCGTCTGGTTCGGAAATCTAGCTGAATATGAATTCATATTCAAGAAGATGAATTCATATTCATGAATCGACCGTCACCCGTGCCGTCCCGTAGCTACGCCGCACCTCTCCCCATATTTCATGGTCGGTACGCGTTCGCCGATTTGCAATCCTCCGCGGGCATTGCGAGGTTGGGGGGAGTGAGCGACACCCCGACCATCGAGGTCACCGTCGACGGCTTCGCCGAGCAGCTCCCCCCGGGCCTGACGCTGGCCGAGCTCCTCCAGCGCCGAGGCGACTCGCCGAAGTCGACCATCGTGGAACACAACGGCGCCTACGTCCGCGCCGACCGCCTGTCCGATGTCTCGGTCGCCGAGGGCGATCGCATCGAGATCATCCTCCCCGCATTCGGCGGCTGATTGCGCTGCAAGTCCATTGACGCGGCCTTCGACCGCCCGCAAAATGACCCGCTGACGTTTTCGGTCATTCGTCAGCAGGGAGCGTGATGGCCACACGCCGCTACGACACGGACGACGACAAGCGCGAGCGCATCCTGCGTGCGGCGTGGCGTCGGATCCGCCAGTACGGCTACGCCAAGACCACCGTCGCGGAGATCGCGGCGGACGCCGGCATCGCCAAGGGCACGGCCTACCTGTACTTCCGGTCCAAGTCCGACATCATGCTGGCCCTGGTCGAGGAGACGAACCGCCGGATCCTGGAGGACCTCGTCGCCATCAGCCGCCAGGAGCGCCCGGTGATCGAGCGCCTGCACGACCTGGTGCTGGACCGGGTGCGAGCCATCTCCGAGCTGGTCCGCAGCCATCCCCACGGCGAGGAGTTCGTGCGCTCGTTCAAGCCAGAGATCGTGCGCCGCGTGCACGCCTACGTGGCCCGTCAGGGCGAGATCGCCGCCGACCTGATCCGCGAGGGCAACGCCCTTGGTGAGCTGGACGTGGCCGACCCGGACGGGACGGGCGCGCTGCTGGCAGAACTGTTCGAACGCTTCACCCCCCCCTACGACCATGCGGCCACCGCCGACGACGTGGTGGCCTTTGCCGAACGAACCTTCGAGCTGCTGCTGCACGGCATGCTCGCCCAGACTCCAGGAGGCCGGCCGTGATCCTGCCACCCTTCGACGTCCTCGAACCCCGCTCCGTGGAGCAGGCCTGCGACCTGCTCGCCGAGCACCAGCCCGCGGTCCGGCTTCTCGCCGGCGGGACCGACGTGCTGGTGAACATGAAGAAGCGCACGATGTTCGACGTGCACCCGGCGCCGCGGGCCGGAGAGCGGTTCGCCGGCACGGGCCACCCGTGGGCCGACAGCGAGGCGGCGCAGGTGCTGATCTCGCTCAGCCGGATCCCGGGTCTGGTCGGGGTCGAAGCGCGGGACGACGGTACGATCGCCATCGGACCGTTGACCCCGATGACCGACGTGGAGGAGTCGCCCCTGCTGCGGCGGCACCACACCGCGCTGTGCGAGGGGGCGGGCGCGATCGGCGCGCCCACCATCCGCAACCGGGCCACGCTGGCGGGCAACCTGTGCCACGCGAGGCCGGCGGCTGACACGGCGCCGCCGGCGATCGTGCTCGGCGCGTCGCTGATCGCGCGGTCGAGCCAGGGCGAGCGAGCCATCCCGGCCGACGAGTTCATCCTCGCTCCCGGGCGCTCGGCCCTGGAGCCCACCGAGGTGGTGACCTCAGTGGTCCTACCCGCGCGCGACGCGCACGCGGGCAGCGCGTACTTCAAGCTGATCAACCGGGCCACGCTGGAGATCTCGATCGTCAGCGTGGCCGCTGCCGTGGAGCTCGACGGACCGGGGGGCGCGGTCTCCGCGGCGCGCATCGCCCTGGGGGCGGTGGGGCCGACCCCGCTGCGGGCGCCCTGCGCCGAGGCCGCGCTCCTGGGGAGGCCGGTGGACGAGGCGACCCTGGCCGACGTGGCCGAGGCCGGTCGCGCGGACGCGCGCCCGATCGACGACCATCGTGGCAGCGCCACGTACCGCTACGAGATGGTCGAGGTGCTGGTCAGGCGCGCCGTCGCCGCGGCCGCAGAGAGGGCGAGCGGAGGTGCGCATGCATAAGCGTCTCATCGAGTTGCACGTCAACGGCCAGCGGCACGAGATCGCCGTGGCCCCCAACCGCACCCTGCTGGACGCCCTGCGCGTCGACCTGGGCCTGACCGGGACCAAGCAGGGCTGTGGCGTGGGCGACTGTGGCACCTGCACGGTGCTGTTCGACGGCCGCCCGCTCAACGCCTGCCTGGTCCTGGCCGTACAGGCCGCGGGCCACGAGATCACGACCATCGAGGGGGTGGCCGGCAGCGACGAGCTGCACCCGGTGCAGCAGGCGTTCCTCGACCACGGCGCGGTGCAGTGCGGGTTCTGCACGCCGGGCATGGTGCTGTCGAGCGTGGCGCTGCTGAACCACAACCCCTCCCCCACCCACGACGAGATCCGTGTAGGCATATCCGGCAACCTGTGCCGCTGCACGGGCTACCAGAAGATCGTCGAGGCCGTGTCCGACGCGGCCGGACGCATGGCCGTTGAGGAGGTGGACCATGGCTGAGCACCGCATCCTCAACACGCGCGCGATCAAGGTCGATGCCGCGGACAAGGTGACCGGCGCGGCCGTGTACACCGACGACATGGCCCTGCCGGGCATGCTGCGGGGCGCGATCCTGCACAGTCCGCTGGCCCACGCCCGCATCACCCACCTCGACTGCCGCGCGGCCCGTGCCCTCCCCGGCGTGGAGGCGGTCATCACCGCCGCGGAGGTCGGCGACGTCAAGTACGGCGTCAGCCCGGCGCGCTACGACGAGACCGTGTTCGCGGTCGACCGCGTGCGCTATGTCGGTGACGAGGTCGCGGCCGTGGCCGCGGTCGACCTCGAGACGGCGATGTCGGCGCTGTCCCTCATCGAAGTGGAGTACGAGGAGCTGCCCCCGGTGCTCGAGGCCCACGCGGCCATGGAGCCGGACGCTCCCCAGCTGCACGAGGAGTACCGCGACAACATCTGCGCCCAGGTGCACCAGCACTTCGGCGACGTGGACGCGGCCCGCGCCGAGGCGGACGCCATCCGCAGCGACACGCTCACGTCCAAGATGCAGGACGGCGCATTCCTCGAGCCGCAGTCCGCGCTGGCCCGCTTCGACCACCGCGGCTGCCTGACGATGTGGTCGTCCACCCAGGTCCCGCACTACGTGCAGCGGACCCTGGCCATGGTGCTGGCACTGCGCGACGACCAGGTGCGGGTGATCAAGCCCGCCGTGGGCGGTGGGTTCGGGCCCAAGGCCGCAGCGTCGTCCATGGAGCTGATCACCTGCCTGCTGGCCCGGGCGACCCGCCGGCCGGTCAAGACCACGCTGACCCGCGAGCAGGTGTTCCTCCACTCGCGGGCCCGCCACCAGTTCTTCCACACCATGACGACCGGGGTGAAGAAGGACGGCACGCTGGTCTTCCTCGACCACCACAACGTGATGGACGGCGGCGCCTACTCCAGCTTCGGCATCGCGTCGGTGTACTACGGCGGGTCGCTGCTGGGCGGGCCGTACAAGCTGCCCAACATGCGCTACGAGGGCTACCGGGTGGTCACCAACAAGCCTGCCAGCGGAGCCCAGCGAGGCCACGGCGCGGTCATCGCGCGAGCCCTGTTCGAGTCCCAGCTCGACGCCCTCGCCGAGGAGATCGGCATGGATCCGGTCGAGCTGCGGATGAAGAACATGATGTCGGCCGGGGACGTCACCTGCAACGAGCTCAACCTGAGCAGCCTGGGCATGGCCGAGTGCGTGCAGGGCGTGCGCGACCGCTCCGGCTGGGTGGAGAAGCGGTCGAAGCCGCGGCCGACGGGCAGGGGCATCGGCATGGCCTGTGGGTTCTTCGTCTCCGGCGCGGGTTACCCCATCTACCGCAGCAGGACGCCCCACTGCACGGTGGTCATCAAGCTGGCCGACGTGGGCGGCCGCGTCCACCTGCTGTCCGGGTCGGCCGACATCGGCCAGGGCTCGGACACGACCTTCGCCATGATCGCCGCGGAGGTGCTGGGGATCCCGCTGGACGACATCACCGTGCAGTCCGGGGACACGGCCCTGACCGTGGACCTGGGCGCCTACTCCAGCCGCCAGACGCTGATGACCGGCCACGCCACCAAGGAGGCCGCCGAGTCGGTGCGCCACCAGATCCTGGCCGTGGTGGCGGAGAAGCTAGACGTGCCGCCCGAGGACCTGCAGCTCGTGGACGGGGTGGTCAAGGTCCGCGGCGGGGCCGGCGCGTTCGAACCCCTCCGGACCGAGTACATCCGGGAACACCGCGGCTACCACGATCCGCCCGAAGGGCCGTTCCTCACCTTCCGCGAGGCGTCGCGGATCGCATTCCTCGAGCGCGGGACCATCGTGGGGGTGGGCAGCTACCGTCCACCGCCGCTGGGCGGCAGCTACAAGGGCGCGGCCGTGGGGACCTCGCCCGCGTACGGCTGCAGCGCGCAGGTGGTCGAGGTGGACGTCGACCTCGAGACCGGCCACATCCGGGTCGAGGCGATGACCGACGCCCACGACTGCGGCTACGCCATCAACCGCACCTCGGTGGAGGGCCAGATGCAGGGATCGGTCTGCATGGGCCTCGGCGAGGCACTGTACGAGCAGATCCAGTACGGGGACCGCGGCCAGGTGGTCAACGCCAACCTCGCCGAGTACCGCATCCCCACCGCCATGGACATGCCGCCCGTGCAGACGATCGTGGTGGAGAGCCACGAGCCCAACGGCCCGTTCGGGGCCAAGGAGGTCGGCGAGGGCGCGATCATGCCCACCATCCCGGCCCTGCTCAACGCGGTGTACGACGCCACTGGCGTCCGCTTCGACGAGCTGCCGTTGACGCCCGAACGCATCCTGATGGGCATCCACGAGGACCGCGGCGAGGACTAGAGCGAGTCGCGAAGGCGCGCCTCGTCGCGGGAGGTGCCGACCAGGACGATCCAGTCGTGCTCCCGGAGGCGGGTGTCGCCGCGGGGAATCAGGGTCTCCTCACCCCGCTTGATCAGCACCAGACGCGCGTCACCGAGGCCGGGGAGCTCCCTGGCCCGGGTGCCGACCAGGCCCAGGCTACGTACCCGCACCTCGAAGGCGAACACCTCGGCGTCCGGGTCGGACAGCAGCGCCAGCAGGTTGGGCCGCAGGATCAGGTTCTCCAGCTCCGAGGCCACGGACGAGCGCAGGCCCAGGGGCACCACACCCTTGTCACGGAAGCGGCTGGCGTTGGCCGGGTTGTTGTCCCGCGCGATCGTGCGCAGGACGCCGAACTCCTCGGACGCGGTGAGGCAGGCGGCGAGGTTGAGTTCGTCCACGCCGGTCAGGGCCACGAACACGTCCTGGCTGCGCAGACCGGCCCGACGGAGGGTGTCGGGCTCTCGCGCGTCGCCGACGACCACCTCCACGTCGGCATCCAGCCCCGGGTCGGGACGGATCTCCAGCGAGCCGGTGGCCTCGAGCTTGCCCACCTGCTTCATCTCCCGCTCGATCACCACGACCTCCACGCCGTGCCGCTGCAGCCGCCGCACCACCTCGCGCCCGATGCGCCCTGCACCGCCGATCACCACCCGGGGCCGCGCCCGTGGGAGCTCCCCCCGCAGCCGGCCGTACAGCGCGGGCGAGACCAGGCAGGTGACGATCGCGGTCAGCACCACGGCCGCGTTGACCGTCGAGGAGATGGCGCCGATCTTCAGCGCGATCTCCGACGCGGCGATGATCAGGGCCAGGCGACTGGACAGCAGGAAGCCGCCGGCCAGGGCGTCACGACTGCCGAACAGCAGCCGCAGCAGGGCCGCGGGCACCAGCTTCACCAGGAAGGCGAACAGCAGCAGCAGAGGCACCAGCACGAACGCGCTGAGGTCCGCGAACAGCGACGGAAGGTCGAGTTCGGCGCCGACCATGATGAAGAAGATCGGGATGAAGAAGCCGTAGCCGAACGCGTCGAGCTTGGCCGCCTGCACGTCACGGGTTCGACCCGACAGCAGGGACATCAGCACGCCGGCGAGGAACGCAGCCAGGATGGCCTCTGCACCGAAGGCCTCGGCCAGGACCACGAACACCACCAGCACGGCCAGCGCGCCCCGCACCTTGATCTGGGTCGAGGCGTGCTCCAGCTCCTCCAGCACGCTGCGCAGCACCCACACCCGGCGGACGAGGCGCCCCGCCCACAGGGTCACCACGAAGGCCACCATCAGCACGCCGACGAGGGCCATCTCCCACCCGTCGCCGTCGCCGGCGTAGATCACGTACACGGTCAGCAGCAGGATCGAGGCGAGGTCCGCCACCAGCGCCGCCAGCACCAGCACCTGGCCGTAGCGGGTGCCGACCTCCCCACGCTGCTTCAGCGTCGGCATCACGATGCCCACCGAGGTGGTCGACAGGATCAGGGCGAACAGCCACGGGTCGGCGACCAGCCCCATCACCGCGGGCCCCAGCAACAGGGAGCACCCGAGCGCGCCCAACAGGGTCAGCGCGAAGATGCCGACCGGCACGGCCCAGGTCGATCGGGAGCGCGCGCCCATGCGGCGCAGCAGCGTGAAGTCGAGCTCGTAGCCCGACAGGAACATCAGGAAGATGAAGCCGAAGTCCGCCAGGAATTCGATCACCGGCGAGGCCTCGACCAACCCCAGCACGCTTCGCCCGAGCAGGATCCCCATCAGGATCTCGAGGATGATCGCGGGCACGCGGAAACGGCGGATGCGCAGGCTGACCAGCGGCGCAGCGAACGCCACGAGTACGATCAGCATCAACGGCAGCAGGTGCTGGGGAGGCATGGTCAGCGGGCCGCTTCCATCAGGACCGGGATGACGCCCACGTCCACACGGCTGGCCGACACCGCGGACGTCGAGCCGTCGCCGCGATCCAGCAGGAGGTCCCCCGACAGCCAGGGCGACACGTCGATCCGCACCTCGCCTTCCTCCACGTCGGCCCAGGCCACCAGCACGGTCTCGCCGGGCACGAGATCGTCCAGGTCCCCCTCCCCCGGATCGGTCATGTGCTGCAGCTCCAGCAAACGCACTCCCCGGTCGAGATCGTCGTCGTGCACGGCCACCAGGTGGGCGGAGTACACCTGCTCCAGGTGCGCCAGCCGGTAGGGATAGCCGTCCCCGGGGGTGTACTCGAAGGCAGGCGCGCCGGCCTGCTCGAGCGACTCGAACACCTCGACGATGGCGCTGCGGTCCCTCGGGCACATGGAGCGTCCGACCAGGCCGTCCGCCGGCTCGATGAACCAGCGCTGCAGCGAGTCCGCCAGCGCCACGAGGTCCTCGTTGTAGGCCGCCCCCTGTTCCGGGTGCACGGTGATCCCCGTCGCCCAGCAGCGGGCCTCCTCCCCGTCCAGGACCGCCTGGCGCCACTCCAGGTACCCAAGGAAGGCGACCGTCTGCAGGTGGGCCACCGACCCGTCGAAGCGCCGGTGCTCTCCCATGCCCAGCAGGCCGACCTGTGGGTGCTGGGGGATGGCCACGAAGGGCACGTCCTCGCCGTGGGCCAGCTCGCCCTCGGCACCCTCGAGGCTCCAGCGGAACGGGTGGAGCACGTCGAACGAGGCCTCCTGCTCCATGCCGCCGGTGGCCGCCGGGATCCAGGGGTCGAAGGTCTCGGTCTCGTACCCGCCGTCGACCATCATCCCGTACCACCAGTCCGTGCGGCCGGTGAGGCGGAGGTGGCCGCCGGGGGTATCGATGCCGAGGGGCTCGACGAGCGATCCGATCCAGTCGAAGTGGTCGTCCACCGCCTGCTGGAGCTGCTCGTCGCTGGGCTCACCGCCGATCACGACCCAGGTCAGCTCGCCCTCGCGGGTGCTCGGGTGGTGGTGCACGCCGAAGCCGTGTCCCGCCTCGGCCATGTCCGCGAAGCGGGCCTCCTCCCCCGAGGCGATCGCCCCCTCGGACTGGTAGCCGTTGAGGGCCAGCTCCAGCGTGAGCCCGTAGGTGTCGGCCCAGCCCAGCACGAAGTCCATCTCGGTCTGGACCACCTGGTACATGTCGAGGGTGCCGGCGTCGAACCCGCGATAGTGCACCCCCACGGTGTGCGCGATCGCGGGCTGGCCCACCGTGACCTCGGCGCAGTCGGCATCGGGCAGGAAGCGGGGTACCGGCCGCTCACAGCCAGCGAGGGCGAACAACACGGCGCCGATCCACGGCAACGGCCAGCGAACGGACATCCACTCCATGATAACCGCGGGGCCACGCGTCCGCTGCGGTCGACATCCCGCGGCGAATCCGCTACGAACGGGGGATGCTGGTTCGTCTGCGCCGCGAGCTGGACGCCCTGCTGGGGGCGCTCCGGTCCCTTGACCCGCTCACGTCGACCGTGCTGGTCGCGGCACCCACCCTGGCGTTGATCCAGTACAAGTGGGGCAGCCGCAAGTTCTTCCGGCGGGAGCTCTCCGACCTCGTGGATCCCGATCAGATCGAGATCTTCGCCCACGGCTGGGACTTCCTCTCCCAGGCGGTCACCGGGTTTGTGCTGCCGGTACTGATCCTGGTGCTGGTCTTCCGCCGCCGGGCCGCCGACATCGGCCTGGGCCTGGGGGACTGGCGGCTGGCGGGCACGCTGGCCGCCCTGTACGCCCCCCTGGCCGCAGCCGGCTGCTGGGTGCTGTCCGCCCAGGCCGACTTCCAGGACAGATACCCGCGCTTCGAGCCGGCCGAATCGGACTGGCAGCTGTTCGTGCTGTACGAGGCGATGTTCCTCGCGTACTGGCTTGGCTGGGAGTACCTGTGGCGCGGGTTCGTGCAATTCGGCACGGCCCGCACGTTTGGCTACCACGCGATCTTCGTGCAGATGATCCCGTTCGCGATCCTGCACTTCCGCAAGCCCACGGTGGAGAGCTTCCTGTCCATCCCCGGGGCCCTGCTGCTGGGCGCCCTGGTGTGGCGCTGCCGCGCATTCTGGATCGCCATACCGATCCACGCCTGGCAGATGATGATGATCGACTTCTTCTGCACCCTGCGCGCCCGGTCGGGTGCCGAGGGCGTGGGGCCGGCCGCGCTGCTGGACGCGCTGCGCAGCGCGCTGGACTGACCCCGAGGAGACCCCATGACCGACGACCTGCTCACCCTGGCCCGCGACCACGACCATGCCGATCTCGCAGGCGTGATCGAGCGCATGCCGGGTCAGATCGAGTTCGCCCTGGCCGACCCTTCCTTCCCCGACGTGCCCACCGGCCCGTACGACCAGGTGGTGGTGGCGGGTATGGGCGGATCGGCCCTCCCGGTGGACGTGCTGCTGGGCTGTTTCCCCGGCCGTCTGCGCGTGCCGGTGGAGACCTGCCGCACCTATGCCCACCTGGCACCCCGGGAACGCACCCTCGTGGTGGCGAGCTCATTCTCGGGAAATACCGAGGAGACCCTCGGCTGCCTCGAGGACTACCTGACGCGGGGGGCGGACGCCGTGGTGGTGACCGCGGGCGGCCGGCTGGCCGACATCGCGAACGAGCGCGGGCTGCCCCGGGTGATGATCCCCGCGCACCGCGAAGGTGAGGACTTCCAGCCCCGCTGCGCCACGGGGTACGTGGCCACGTACCTGGCCCGCGCCCTGGCCGCGGCCGGCGTGCTCGACGATCCGGAGCCCGATCTGGCCGCCGTGCCCGCATTCGTCCGGGGACTCGACCTGCGCTCCCCGGCCGAGGCGACCGCGCGCTGGATCGGTGACCGCATCCCGGTGATCTACACCGACGACCGGCACCTGATGAGCGTGGCGCGGATCACCAAGATCAAGTTCAACGAGCACGCCAAGCAGCCGGCGTTCTTCAACGCACTCCCCGAGGCCAACCACAACGAGACCATCGGCTACTCCGCAGCCCTCGGCCGGTTCGCACTGCTGTACCTGCACGACCCGGCCAGCCACCCCCGGGTGGCGAGACGTTTCGAGGTGATGGCCGAGGTGTTCGCGGACGCAGACCACATGGCGTTCCGTCGCTGGGACATGCCCGCGGGGACGCCGGCGCAGCGGGCCTTCGCCTGCAACACCTTCGGCGAGTGGTGCGCGTACTCCGCCGCGCTGCTGGCGGGCACCGATCCGACCCCGGTGCCGCTGGTGGAGGAATTCAAGCGGCTGCTGGACTGACCCTCAGAGCTCCCCGACCAGCACGGGGATCCGCTGTGACATGTAGGAGCCGGCCGGTTCCTCGCCGTCGTCGGCGGTGAGGAACATCTCCCAGGCCATCTCGCCGTCGTCCGTGACCTCGAACACGCGGCTGGTGCTATCCCAGGTGGCGAGGCTGCCCGCGGTCACCAGCACGTTGCGGTTGTCCAGGCGATCGGCATCTCCCCAGGCGATGGTGTACCACTCGTCCTCGGCCAGGTCGCCGGGGTACTCCCACACCGGCTCCACGGTCATGGCCTGCTCGTCGAGCGCGTACTCCATCACCCGGGAGTACTCCCGCTCGTCACCGCCGCCGTTGTCGTACAGCAGCAGGTGGCCATCGGGCAGGATCTCGGGGCCGTGGGCGTACTTGAACCACGGATCGGGGTGCTCACCGACCACGGTGAAGTCCCGGTCCTCCCCCAGCTCCCACGCGACCTCGCCGCTGGCCCGGTCGATCCTGTACAGGGTGTGCAGTTGGTGGGAGTGGAACCAGGCGGCGTCCGCGTCCAGGTCGACCTGCACCATGTTGCCGTGGATGTGCATCTCCTGGACCTCGGGGATGTGGTCCTCGGCACGCCAGCGCCACAGCTCTTCGCCGTCGGCGTCGAGCTCGACGAGCACGTCCCGCAGCATGCCGCTGTCGAAGTCGTAGCGCATGGTCAGGTAGTGGCCCTCGGCCAGCCGCTGGAAGGTGTGGTGGAAGGCGTCGGTCGCGAGCATCGCCGCAGGCTGGGGCGGGCCCTGCCAGACCACCTCGCCTCGCAGGTCGACCTCGAGCGGCGCGTACCCCGGCGCCAGCGACCCGCCGATCAGCACGGTCTGCTCTGGCTGCAGGGTGACCTCGATGTCGCCGGTGGTCACGTCCGGGCCCAGAGCGTGGTACCACACCACGTCCCCCTCCATGTCCACGAACACGGCCACGGTGGGCGCGAACACGCTGCCCACGTGCATGTTCATCGCGGTCCAGCCCGGCTGCACCAGGTCCTCCCGGAGGGTGGTGACCTCGAAGTGGGCCCTGGGGAACGGCAGGTCGGCCGTGTGGTATCCGAAGCGCTGGCTGCGGCCCTCCACGCCCCCGGCATCGACCGAGACCGCCTGCAACACGTGGGAACGGAACGGCCGCAGGCCCCACACCCGCACCTCGTGCTGGGTCACCAGGATGTCGTCGCCGACGAACCAGCGGAGCTCGCCGCCATGACCGAACTCCACCCGGGAGGTGGCAGGCTCATCCGTGGTCCAGCGCACATGGCACACCAGCACGTTGTCGGGGTCGTCGACCACCTCGAGTTCGCGCAGCACCGGTGCGCCGTCGGCAGCGGCGCTGTCGTCGTCGTCCACCACCTCCGTGGGACAGCCGCAGAGGACCACCAACAGGCCGATCAACGTGGCCATGACCGTCCAGCGCATCACGGGGGTACCTCGTCGACGGGGGACGCGGCGAGGCGCTCGGACCGCTGACGGCAGGTCAGGTCGTCGGGACAGCGTGCGTACGTGGCCGTCGCCAGATCGGGACGGTCGGTGCGCTCGTAGACCAGGCCCAGGTTGGCCACGGCGCCGCACCCGTCCGCGACCCCGGCCGCGATCTGCAGGTCCTGCTCGGCGCCCTCCCAGCGCCCCAGGCGGGCGCGTACCACACCGCGGTCCGCGCACACGGCCACCGGCTCCCCGCCCCTGCGGAGGGCCTCCGTGAGCGCCGCGTCGGCCTCGTCGAGTTGTCCCAGGTCCATCAGCACCAGGCCCAGGTTGTAGCGGATCCCCGGGTCGTCCGGCTCCAGCGTCACCGCGCGCTGGAGGTACGGCAGCGCCTCGGCGGGCATGCCCAGGTCCCGCAGCCGACCGCCCAGGTCCTTGGCCAGCGAGCCGTTGTCCGGATCCCGTGCTGCAGCCGCGGCCATCGTCGCCAGCCCCTCGTCGGTGCGCTGCTGGCGGATCAGGAACAGGCCGTAGCTGCGCTGCAGGTTCGCCCCGTGCCGTCGCAGGTCGATCCCGGCGAGGTAGCGGGCCTCGGCGCCTTCCACGTCGCCGGCGCGCTCCAGCACCTGGGCCTCCATCTGCAGGATCGAGGCGATGCGGTAGTGGCGGAGGCCCAGCCAGTCCACGGTGCCGACGCAGACGGCCACCCCGAGCACGCCCAGCAGCGCGGCCAGGCGCCGGCGCCGGCCCGCGCGCCACGCAGCCACCAGGGTCACCACCCCGATCGCGCCGTACACGGCCAGCACCTGCGCGGCCGCCATCCGGTGGCGGCCCGCGATGACGATGCCGATGATGCTCGCCGACCAGGTGATCGCCCACCCCAGGGGCAGCACGTGCTCGCGCCAGCGGGCGCGCACGGACGCCGCGCCCGCGCAGCCCAGGGCGAGCAGGGCGCCGAAGCCCAGCCACAGCGGACAGGACAGCACCCTCGACCGGCTCCTGCGGTACGAGGGCGTGAGGTTGTTGGCCACCTCCCAGGTCGACAGGTAGATCAGCGCCTTGCGGCACTGCAGACCCGCGAATCCGACGGGATCGGAGGTGGCGAAATCCACGATCTCCGAGCGGAACCTGTCCGCGACCGCGGCCGTGTCCTCCGGGTCGTCCCACACCTCCCACTGCATGGACTCGGGGTACTCGGCCTGGAAGGGGTTGATGCCATCGCTGTCCCGGTTGTTGCCGTCCCACAGCGACTTGGCCGCAAACGCCACCGTGGCGGTGGACGAGTCCACCTCGACCAGGCGTGGGCCGAGCGCGAGCGCCCCGAGCACTGCGGCCGGGACCACCAGCGCCGCGACCGCTCGCCGCGTTCGCGCGCCTCGGCCCAGGCCGGGCCACGACAGGACCGCCAGCAGCGGCCAAGGGGTCAGCACCAGCGTGTTGGGCTTGGCCAGCGAGGCCACTGCCAGGCAGGCTGCGCCCGCGAGCCACCAGGGTGTCCCTCCTCGCGAGACGGCGCGGTACAGGGTGACCAGGGCGATGGCGAACAGCGCGCAGAACACCGTGTCGGGCAACAGCTCACCCGCGTAGAGCATGGCCGGCCAGAAAAGGGCCCAGGCCAGCCCGGCGAGCAACCCGGCCGCGCGTCCGGCCAGGGTGCGGGCGAACACGCCCAGCAGCGCCGCGGTGAGCCCGGCGAGCGCGACCTGCAGCAGCCGCACCGCCAGCGGTGACGGCCCGAACACCTTGTAGACCGCGGCGACGACGTAGGGGTACAGCGGCTGGAATCCGGAAGAAACCGCCAGCCTGGCGCCCTCGACGATGCGGCGGGCCTCGACGTCGTAGCGGCCGGAGTTGCTCACCAGGTCGTGAGCGAAGGGGTCTCCCTGCAGCTCGGTGACGTACAGCATGCGGATGCCGGCCGCGAGCGCGAACAGGACGAACGCGTCCATCCACGGACGGTCCAGCAGCGCCGGGTGCGCGGGCGGACGAGTCGACAGCGGCTGGGGCGAGGGGTCTGACACGGCGCTCCAAGAGCGCCATCATACCGGAGGCGGCCAGTTCGTCGGACCGGTCCGTTGCCGCCCCACGGGCGCGGGTATAGAATCGAACCCTCGTGAACAGGTGCGCGCGCTCGCGAACGGAGCGCGCCCCGTACGGCCCCCGGGCGCGCGACGCTCCCGGGGAGGGGGTGGGCCTCCCACCGTCGAGGAAGCGCGGATGGTCCAGGATTTCGGCCGGTACAAGCTGCACGAGTCCATCGGCAAGGGCGGCATGGCCGAGGTCTTTCGCGCTACCCTGCAGGGGCCCAAGGGCTTCGCCAAGCAGGTGGCCCTCAAGCGGGTGCCGCCCCACCTGACCCAGGACGACAAGAACATCCAGGCGCTGGTCAACGAGGCGCGCATCGGCGCCTTGATGCGCCACACCAACATCGTCGAGGTGTACGAGCTCGCCCACGAGGAGGACGCCTGGTTCATCGCCATGGAGCTGATCCGGGGCAAGACCCTGTGGCAGCTCCTGCGGCGGTGCCGCGCCACGGGCGCCTATCTACCCCGCAGCATCGTACTGGACGTGGCCGTACAGGCCTCGGCCGCGCTGCACTACGCGCACACCTTCCGTGACGAGGGCGGCGCCATGGTCGGGCTGATCCACCGGGATCTCAAGCCCTCCAACGTGATGATCTCCGACCGCGGCGTGGTCAAGCTGATGGACTTCGGCATCGCGCGGTCCAGCGTCAACTACTACAAGACGGCGGTGGGCGGCCCGGTCAAGGGCACGCCCCTGTACATGTCGCCCGAACACCTCGAGGGCAAGGAGCTGACACCCACCGCGGACGTGTTCTCGTTCGGCGTGATGCTGTACGAGATGCTGACCAACTACCGGCTGTTCCTCGCGCCCTCGCCCACCGCGGTCATGGCGCGCCTGGTACAGATGGACCTCAAGCCGTTCTTCGATCCGATCAACAAGGTCGACCCGGGGCTGGGACAGCTGTTGAGCGAGTGCCTGGCACGCGATCCGGCCGAGCGCGTTGGCTCGGCCCGCGAGCTCCACCAGCGGCTCGTCCAGCTGCGAGACGCCACGCCGCCCACGCCGAACCTCGCGGAGTTCGTGTTCTACCTGCAGCAGGCGCCGCCCGGCGGACTGGTGGCTCCGGACGAGGACTCACCGTGGACGTGGGCCGCCCAGGAGGGCCTCGCCGGGCCGGGTGGCGAGAGCGACGAGAGCCTCTCGATCCGCCGCCCGCTGCCCCAGATCGCGTCGGACCTGCAACAGTTCGGCAAGGCCTTCTTCGGCCCGGTGCTGTTCCCGGACGCGGACGAGCGGGAGATGGCCGCGGCCCAGAAGTCCGTGGTGCCGCCATACGGTTCCTACCGCTGGGATCCCCACGTGGCCGCTGGCCAGCGAGACGTCAACACGATGGCCCGCACCGCCGTCCACGAATCGGCTCAGCAGGAGCCGGCGGAGCCCGCGCCTCCCTCGCGTCCCCTGCAGACCGAGCCATCCCTGGAGCCTCCGACGCCCGTGCCGCCCCCGATCACGCCCTTGACGTCGGGGCCGGTGGAGCCGATCCAGCCGAGCGGTGGTTCCGGCATGGTGCGGGTGCTGGCGATCACTGCCATCGCCGTGCTGGTCGTGGTCGCGTTGATCCTGGTGGGCGTGCTCGCGGTCCTGCTGACCTCGGCCCGCCCCATGAAGCCCGCCGCAGTCGAGCAGTACGTGGACGCCGCGGAACAGGGCGACTGGGAGGCGGCCGCTGCCCTGGCCGCACGCGCGGCGACCCAGCCCGACGAGCCGGTCGCGCGCCTGATCCTGGCCATGGACGCGGCCATGGCCGGGGAACGCCACCAGGCCCGGGAGCACCTCGGCGATCCCGAGTACTACGCCGACCCGCTGCGCTCGAGGGCGTGGGTGCTGACCGCGGGCCTGCACCGCAGCCAGCCCAACGCCTACGACGACGCGGCCGAGGCCTATGGTCACGGCCTGGACTGCGCCGGTGAGGGGTGCGGCGACGTGATCGACGCGGCGCGGGACGGCCTCGCCCTGAGCTGCACGATGCTGGACGATCCGCGACCGGAGGCGTGCGCGCGGACCGAGACGCCGACCTGGACGTCCGGGGCGGAACGCCAGCTGGTGCGTTCCGTCGTGCTGCGCACCGACGGACAGACCGATGACGCGGCGGAGGCCCTGCAGGCGGGGCTCGATTCGATGGCCACGGAGACGGCGCTCGGTTGCGGCGGCATGGAGGCCCTCCGTGACTGGATGGCCAGCGGCGCGTTGCAGGCGGGCTCGGAGCTCGAACGCACCGTGCAGGGCGCGGGGCGGTCGGCTGCGCGGACGGCCGAGGACTGCAACACCTTCCGGGGACCGGCCGTGACCGGCCAGCCCCGATGACGAGGACCGGACGGGGAGTGGGGAAGTAGGGAAACGGGATTTGAGGAGCCGACGGATGGACTTGAGGCGTCGACCGATCCTCCTGCTGTGGCTGGGGCTGCTGCTGGTGCTGGTCGTGGGCTGCCCGCGACGATCCAGCAACACCAGCGGTGACACGGGCGCGGTATGGGTCTCCTTCGACGTGTCGGAGAAGGGCTCGGGCAACCCCCTGATGGCGTACGTCTGGATCGAGGGTCACCAGGATGACTTCGAGACCCTGATGGGCGGTGATGGTGACGCGGTCCGCTTCGAGGGCTTTGGCAAGACCGGCGAGGGCTACGCCGTGCAGTTCACCGGCAACCAGGACGTCACGTTCGTGGCGTGGTCCCCGGAGCACGAGCTGACCACGGTCCCGTTGCGGCTCAAGAAGGGCGAGAACCTCGTGACCGTGCAGCTGCGCAAGACCGAGGTGGAGGACGACCGGGTACCCGAACGCATCCGCCTCGACGTGCTGGAGCGATTGCCCACCGAGGGCGTGAGGACCGGCTCGTGAGCCCTCTGCTGCGCCGACGCCCGACCGCCTGCGCTGCGATCGCCGCGCTCGGGCTGCTGGCGGGCTGCATCGCCCACGGTGACCCCTCCGCGACCCATGCCGCGGAATGCTGGGGGAGCCAGGCCGAGGACTGTGCGGCGCGCATGGCCCCGAGGGCGGCCCGGCTGGGCATGGCTGACGGCGACCACGACGCCCTGTTGAAGGGCGGCGCCTGTGGCTCGTCCCTGGACTGCGACGGCGTGGCGCTGACCACGGGCGACGACGACGACGCCACCACGTCCGGGATCGATGCGGCCGATCCCGCCCACACCGATCCGGGCGAGGACATCACGCAGGCCGGGCCCGGGGACGACGACCAGGGCCAGGGCGAACCGATCACAGCCCGGCGTGACGACGACGACGCCACCACCCCGGTCAACGTGCAACCCCCCGATCCGGTGAGCAACGACCGGCCGACCTCCTGCGCCGGACTGAACCTCGAGGTGGTCGCTCAGAAGGGGCAGCTCAGCGGCTCGGAGACGACCTGCCTACGCGACATGGCACTCAAGTACGAGCCCCTCGCGGTGTCGGACTTCACAGCCATCCAGGTGGCCGTGCTGGGGCTGTACAACGCCCGGGATCCCCAGTGGCAATCCGCGGTCGAGCGCGCCCTGTCGTACTCGGAGCTGCAGTACTCGCCCCGACTCAACTTCGCGGGCCTCAAGCCGGCCTACGACCAGGGCCGTTACGGCACGGTGGTCCGCCGGGCCAACACCGTGTGGACCAACCTGGACAAGGGGCTGCGGCTGACGGCCGCGGACCGCACGTTCGTCTCCGAATTCGCCTGTCGTGCTGGCGTGCAGCTCCACCTGCAGGGCCAGACCTCGGACGACCCGGAGCGCTGGTGCAGCATCTGGGTCGACCGCCTCGAGCACGAGGGGTCGGACGCGTCCGAGGCCAGGAGCCTGCTCGAACAGGTCGAGTGATCATGGCTGCGCCGCCAGCCACCCCCCGGTCCCTCCCCTCCTGCCTCGCTGCGCTGATGCTGGCGGGCGTGCTGGCGGCGGTGCCCGGCTGCCGGCGAGAGCAGGCTCCGCCCACGCGAGACCTGCCGCAGGTGGGCTGGCAGGGATCGTGGCCGGTCGAGGTGCTCTCCGATCCGCAGCTGGCCGTTCGCCTGGAGCCGCTGGATGCCTGGTCGGCGACGTGGCTGCTCGCGCCCGAGCGTGGCAACGCGCCGGGCTGGCCGAGTTCCTGGGCGCTCGGGGAATCGTTCCCGGGCGACGGTCCGTCAGCCGGAGCCGGTCGGGCCCGCGCTCTGGACATGCACGCGGCCGCCTGGGACGCGCTGGCCGACCTGGACGCCGAGGCCCTGTGCCGGCTGGGCAGGTCGGAGAGCGCCTACGGCCGCGACGTGCCCGTGGGGTACCTGTACGGCGTGGAGGGCTGCCTGTGGGCTGGCGACGCCGAGGGAGCCACGCTGGCGTGGTCCCACCACCGGACGTTCGCGCCGCAGCGTCAGGAGATCGCCTGGCCCGAGCCCCCGGTCGGGATTCCCACGCGCGCCGAGCTGGCCGGGCGGTCGCTGCCCCACGGCGGCTGGGCCGATGGGGATACCCGCAGCGGTCCCCCCTCGCCCGCGTTCACGGCGGTCTACAGCAGCCGGGATCAGGACGTGGAGTACGCCTTCGTACTGCCCGGGGACCTGTGGCGGGTGGCGCGCTGGCTGGAGGCGAGCGCCGAGGCCGCCTGGGATGCCTGTGACGGTTGCCCGGCCGACGCCCGCGCCTGGGTCGACGGCACCGCCACCGCCGACTCCGCGGCCTGCGGCGAACCCGGTAGCCTGCTGCCCCTGCTCGTGGGTGGGCTGCCCCTGGCCGCGGCACACGTGTGCCACGACGGGACCCCGGCGGCGCCGGGCTACCCGGCGACCGGGGACGCGGCCATCTCCGACCTCGACGGCGCTGCCGAAGCCTGGCTCGACGGGTACCTCCAGGCGGTGGAGGCCGAGGCCGTGGGCGCGGGCACGCTGCTCCCGGAGGCGTTGCCCACGATCCGGGACTTCGCGCGCAGGGCCGTGTACCGCGCGCTCGGGCTGGCCGCCCTGCGCGCGGGCGACAACGAGGTCGCGCTGTGGTCCCTGGCGATGGCCGCTGGCGACACGGCGGGCACCGCGCCCCGAGGCGCGAACGACCCCGAGATGATATGCTCTCTCGCGCTGGCCCGCTTCCGAGCAGGGCACCACCGCCCCGCGGTGGTCTCCCTCGACGAGGTGGGCGAGGGCCCGGGATGGGAGGTCGCGGCCGCGCTGGCACGCACGGTCGCGCGCGTGGAGACCCTCCCCGGTGCCGACAGCGTGGGAGTCATGCGTTGACCGCCGATCATCGAATCCCCGGCCCTCTCCGACGACGAGCACGATGGATCAGCCTGATGCTGGCGCTGGGCGCCTGCGCGGCCCTGTTGCACCCCGCGGGCGCCGACCGGGACGACGAGACCCTGGTCGTGCTCGAGGAGGACGAGCCGCAGACGCCGTACCCGTTCCAGGCCCGCTACATGAGCGAGCAACGGCTCGCGGAGCTGCTGTTCGACCGCTTCTTCCACTACTCGGCGAGCGGGTACTACGAGTCCAACGTGTTCGGCAATGCCAAGGCCAACGCGCCGCGGCTCCAGCTCGAGGTGGATCCGGAGCTCAAGTTCGCCAACGGCACGGCCGCGACGTTCTCGGACGCGGCCTACTCCATGAACAGCGTGTACCGTTCCTGCCGCGTCGCGCCCGACGCCTGTGGGTGGTTCGGCCTCGTGTTCGGCGAAGCCCGGCAGATCACGGACCGCATCGGCGAGATCTCCTTCCAGGTGTCGATGCCCGAGGAGGAGCCGGAGCAATACCTGACCACCACCACGCTGTACTCCCGCCGCTCCCTCGACCCGCAGGGGACGGGCAGCGCGGACGCGGACGTCGTGGGGAGCCTGCGCGACCCGGTGGGCACCGGGCCGTTCTGGGCCGACCGCACCATCGAGTCGTTCGACGACATCCGCTTGCGCCGCAACCCCCACCGGCCCGCGCGCGAGGGCGTGGTGGGCAACCTGCGACTGCTGTACGACCAGGACGCGGCCCGTCAGAAGGAGCTGATGCTGGGGCACAAGGCCGATCTGTGGGTCGCCCCGCCGCCCTCGGTGATCCCCGAATTCTCCACCCAGACCGACGTGTTCAAGGTCACGGGCTACGAGCTGAACCAGTGGTGGTTCGTGGCCATCGACACCCACGACTCCGAGCTGTCCGACCCCAAGCTGCGTCAGGCCCTCGACCACCTGGTACCGCGACAGCAGCTGATGGAGAAGTTCGGCGGCACGTCGGCCACCGCCATCTCCGGGCCGTTCATGCCCGGCTCGGCCTGGTGCGCACCGGACACCCAGCCGACTGGCGAGAACGCGGACGCCGCGGCGCGGCTGCTGCAGCAGGCTGGCTACACGCGCCAGGGCTCGATGTGGATGAACGGCAGCGAGCAGCTCTCCCTCGTGCTCGGCGTTCAGAGCGACATCGTCGACGACTACTACGACGTGGTCTACGGGCTGGCCGACGCCTGGGAGAGCGCGGGCATCCGCATCAAGGTGCGCGCCATCCGGCCCTCGGACTGGCGTGAGGTGGTGGAGAGCGGCCGGGCCCCCGACCAGTTCGACATGGTCCTGGGTCGCTGGAACGTGGACCGGGAGGAGGGGGCGCTGCACCTGTTCACTCCTGCGGAGGACGGCAGCCGCACGGTCAACATCATGGCGTACGACAACGCGGATGTGACCAGCACCGTGCAGGCGTTCTACGACGAGTCCTCGGGCCCGGAACGCGAGGCGGTCATGCGCAGCCTGCATTCCAAGCTGCACGACGACCGGCCCTACCTGTTCCTGTGGTCGCTGCGGATCAACTCGGTGTACCGCAAGGATCGGCTCAAGGGCGTGCGCGCCGCGCGCTTCTACTACTACACGACCATCGACGACTGGCGCTGGAGGGAGACGCCGTCGACGCCATGACGTCGGGCAGCCGGGCCAGGGAGTGGGCCCGCGTCGCGCTGCGAGCGATCGGGCGATTGATGGTGCTGTCCCTGGCGCTGCCCGCGATCGCCTTCGTGGGCGTCGGTCTGTTCGCCCCCGAGTTCCACCTCGACCGCTACGAGTACTCCCTCACCGAAGGCTTCGAACCGGCGATGCCTCCTCCCGGGGAGCGGGACCGCCCCGGCGTGACCGAGCTCACCGGCTTCTACGGCCGATTCGTGGTCGGCGTCCTGCGGGGCAACCCCGGTCGCAGCCGCGAGGCAGCCGATCGCCCCCTCACCCGCCTGCTGCTGCAGCGCGCGCGCCCCAGCCTGTCCGTGCTCGTCGTGGCCACGACGGTCGCCATGCTGTTCACGGCCGCGGGGGTGGCGATCGGTGCGAGGGCCCGTCCGCGGTCCAGGGCGGCGCGAATCGCCCGCTGGCCCGGCGGCGCGCTCGTCGGTCTGCTCGAGGGGCTGCCCCTGCCCTTCGTGGCCATGGTGGCGTTCGTGCTCGTGGTACGCCTCGCGCCACGGGACGGGTGGGCGGAGAGCGATCCCGCCATGGTGCTGTGGGCCGGACTCGCGCTCGCCCTGGGTGACGCCATGGTCACCACCCTGTGGAACGAGGCGGGGGACGAGACCCGCCGCGGACTGGGGCGACCCTACGTGCTCGCTGCCCGTCTTCGAGGGGAGCCCCCCCTCGCCGCGGTCCTGCCCAACCTGCTTCCCGTGCTCGGTGCGCGCCTGCGCGGCACGCTGCTGCTGTTCCTCGGCGGCCTGGTGGTGGTCGAGCCGGCCCTGGGCATCAACGGCCTGGGCGAGACGTTCAAGGACATCGTCACGGACCGCGGCGGCACCGACGTGTTGCTGTTCGCCGGCGTGCTGCTGCTGTTCGCCCTACCCGTGGCGCTGGCCGACCTGGTGACCACGGTGCTGGACGCGGGCGGCACCGAGGGGGTGCCATGAACGGCCTACGGGCCAGGCTCTCCACGGGCCTGAGGCTGTGGAGAGCCTG
>CAZXHG010000039.1:10611-46714 GCA_964639985.1 uncultured Rickettsiales bacterium | reverse complement strand
ACATCGGCATGGAGGCCAAGGGGCTGGAGTACTCCGAGTACGTGACCAAGGAGTCGCTGGCCATGCAGGGCGGCTACGGCCTGACCAACAAGGGGCCGCAGCACGACGAGGCGTGGCTGATCTTCATGGACATGGTCAACAACCAGATCCCCACGTTCGAGGACAAGGCCGAGGCGCTGCACTACTTCCCGATGTTCCGCACCTGGTTCGGCCTCGTCGGGCTGTGCAAGCTGCCGTGGAACGACGTGGAGCCGGCGGACAACGCCTCCACCAGCGAGCCGGCCAAGGTGCCGGGTCACGTGGAGGGCTACTGCAACTACTTCGCCGGCATGACCGGCCGCGAGCTCGACCCCGACTCCCTGATCCTGATGTCCGAGCGCATCTACAACTTCCAGCGGGTGTTCAACCACCGCATGGGCCGGGGCGATCGAGCCAACGACGCCATCCCCTACCGCTCGGTGGGGCCGGTCACGGTCGAGGAGTACGAGTCCCGCGCGGACCGTTACGACGGCCAGCTGGTCGAGAAGGTCGGCATCGATCCCGCGGGCATGAGCTCCGAGGACAAGGTGGCGGCCATGCGCGCGTTCCGCGAGAGCGAGTACGAGAAGCTCAAGGATGCGG
Organism: uncultured Rickettsiales bacterium; assembly: GCA_964639985.1. GTDB lineage: Bacteria > Myxococcota_A > UBA796 > UBA9615 > CAYRNR01 > CAZXHG01. The sequence goes on along the minus strand of CAZXHG010000039.1, from coordinate 46,093 downwards.
TGTACAAGCGCCGCGGCTGGACCGACGACGCCGTGCCGACCCTGGAGACGCTGGAGCGCCTGGAGATCGACTTCCCCTACGTGGTGGATGTGGTCGAGCCACTGCTGAAGGGCTAGAGTCGGTCCATGAGCGACGCCACGATCGAGGTCAACGGCAACACGATCCCGTGGTCCGAGGGGATGACCGTCAGCGAAGTGCTGGCCGCATGCAATTATGTGTTCCCCATGGTCGTAGTCGAGGTGGACGGAAGGCAGATCGCTCGCAAGGACTACCCGCGGGCGAGCGTGCCCGAGGGCGCGATCGTGAAGGTGGTCCACTTGATCAGCGGAGGCTGATCAGGTTGCCTCGGCCCGGACGAGGCTGCTAAGAAGGGGGACCCTTCCACAGCAACGAGGGAATCGACATGGACGCACCACAGGACTACAAGACCATCGGCATCTTCATGCTCATCGCGGGCATCACCACCTGCATGAGCTCGGTGATCTGGATCCTCATGTGGATCTGGCTCTGTATCGGCGTGATCTGGATCCTGCCGCTGGTGGCGGCCATCTTCGAGATCGTGATCGGCGTGGCCGTGATGAACGGGCAGTTCAAGCCCAACGCCAAGACCGTGTCCATCCTGGGACTGATCTCGGCGATCTGCTGCATCAACATCATCGGCATCGTGCTGGAGTCGCTGTCGCTGGCCAACTACGGCAAGCCCGAGGTCGCCAACTGGATGGCGATGCAGTCCGACTACTAGGCCGCTACGGACCCTCCCCGGTCACACCTTCTTGCCCGACTCCGCCAGCGCGGTCTTGAAGTCCTGCGCGACGTCCGGGCCCAGCCTGTTGAAGTGCACCGCGTCGTCCAGCGCCATGTCCAGGGTCTGCATGCCCAGGCGGCGGCCGGCCTGCATGGACGAGGTGAGCATGTGGGTCTTGCCCTCGCGGACCTGAGAGCGCACCGCCTGGTTGGCGATCAGCACCTCGACGACGGCCGTGCGCCCCCCCTGGGGCGAGGGCAGCAGGTGCTGGCTCAGGATCCCCTCGAGGCAGCTGGCGAGCTGGAGCCGGACCTGGGGTTGCTTCTCGGCCGGGAACACGTCCAGGATCCGATCCGCGGTCTGCACCGCGCCGCTGGTGTGCAGCGTGGCCAGCACCAGGTGGCCGGTCTCCGCGGCGGTGAGCGCGGCCTCGATGGTCTCGAGGTCTCGCATCTCGCCGATCAACAGCACGTCGGGGTCCTGACGCAGCGCCCGGATCACCCCGCCGTGGAACGACGCGCAGTCCAGCCCCACCTGGCGCTGGTTGACGATCGCCTCGCGGTCGCGGTGGATGAACTCGATGGGGTCCTCGAGGGTGAGCACGTGCACCCGGCGGTTGCGGTTGATGTGGTCGATCATCGCCGCGAGGGTGGTGCTCTTGCCCGACCCGGTGGCCCCGGTGACGAGCACCAGGCCCGAATGCCGCTGGGCCAGCTCGGAGCAGGCCTGGGGCAGGCCCAGTCTCTCCATGCGCGGGATCTCGAAGGGGATCGCGCGGAACACGCCGACCACGGTGCCCCTCTGCACGAACACGCTGGCGCGGAAGCGGGAGACGCCGGGCACGCTGATGGCGAAGTCGATGTCGCGGTTGCGGGCCAGCTCCTTGCGCTGCTCGTCGGACATGCCGACCTTGAGCAGCTCCCGCACATCGTCGGGCATCAGCGCGGGGCAATCCCGGCCCACGAGCTCGCCGTCGACCCGGAACGTGGGCGGGCTGCCCACCTTCACGTGCAGGTCCGAGCCCTTGCGCTCGATCAGCTCACCGAGCAGGTCGTCGAGTGTGAAATCGACCATGGCACCTCCCGGTCCAGGATAATGGAAGTGCTACAATCCCGTCTTCGCGCGGGAGACAGGCGATGTACACGAGGCTGATCACGCTGCTGGTCCTGGGCACCTGCGTCGCAGGCGCGACGCAGGCCGTCGCGCGCAACAAGGACCCGTACGCGCCTCTGGAGTCGTTCTCCGACGCGATCTTCTTCATCCAGGAACACTACGTCGACGAGGTGTCGTCCGCAGAGCTGATCTACGACGCCATCCAGGGCATGACCGGATCGCTGGACACGCCCACGGTCTACATGAGCCCCGAGGAGTACCAGCGCTTCCGCGACGACACCATCGGTCGCTACTACGGCGTGGGCATCCTCACCGTGCTCGGAGACGCCTCCATCACCATCGAGAAGGTGTTCGACGACTCGCCCGCGCGCCGCGCCGGGCTGCTGGCCGGCGACCGCATCGTGGCCATCGACGAGGAGTGGGTGACCTCCGAGAACGTCGGCGAGATCGTCAACGCGATCAAGGGGCCTCGGGGCTCCATGGTGGCACTGCGCGTCCAGCGCGACGACAGCGAGGAGTACCTCGACTTCCAGGTCGCTCGGGACCGCATCCGCACGCCCAGCGTGGAGACCGAGCGGCTCGGCGACGGCATCGCCTGGGTCCGCATCCTGCAGTTCCAGGAGAACACCGGCCGCGAGCTGCGCCGGGCGCTGGCGGGTCTCGATCGACGCAACGAGCCGCTCCTCGGGCTGGTGCTGGATCTGCGCAACAATCCGGGCGGCTTCCTCGACGAGGCCGTGGAGGTGGCCGACGTGTTCCTCGGCGGCGGCACGATCCTGACGACGCGTGGCCGCCGCGTGGAGGAGCGCACCCACGTGGCGCGGGCTCCGGGCACGCGGGCGGACCTGCCGCTGGTGGTGCTGCAGAACAAGGGATCGGCCAGCGCCGCCGAGATCGTGTCCGGCGCCCTCCAGGACCACGAGCGCGCCGAGATCCTGGGCACGACCAGCTACGGCAAGGGCTCGGTGCAGACCACGTACGAGTTCGCCGACGGCTCGGCGCTCAAGCTGACGATCGCCCGGCTCTACACACCCGACGACCGCACCATCCAGGGCACCGGGGTCGAACCCGACGTAGCGGTGGAGGAGGACGAGGCGCCGTGGGTGGACGAGCAGGGCCAGTCGGTCTACGTGCAGGATCTGGACCTGTCGCCGTTCGCCGACTGGGTGCTCGAGGACCCGCAGATGTGCGCGGCCGTGACCACACTGATGCAGGTCATGGACGAGTAGTCCGGCGGTGCGCCCGTTCATCCGAACCCTGGTCGTGCTGGCCGCGCTTGCCACCGCCGCAGCGCTGGTCCTCCCCTGGGCCTGGGATCGCGTGTTCCCGGCCCCGGCATCTCTCCCCGAGGGCGGGACAACCGTCCAACTCGACGGCCCGACGCTGGACGCGGTCAACACCGCCCTGGCCGACGCGCTCGCCGCCCTCGGCGTATCCGCGACGCACATCGTGCACACCCACGAGGAACGACGGCAACGGGAGGGGGTGGAGTGGACCTGGACCCGCACCACCGTGGATCTGCCCGCGGCGCGGGCCGAGGCCGACCTCCAGCGGGCGCTCGCCAGCTGGCCGCTCCACACCGAGGCGTTCCTCACCGCGGTCGACGAGCTGACCTGGTCGGCGCGCATCTACACCGGCAGCTACCCCGTGCACCAGCTCGTCCTCCGCCAGCCCCTCGATCCGGATCCCGCCTTCGATCCGGCCTCGCCGCCCCGACTCGCCGTGGTGCTGATGGACGTGGGCGACCGATCCGAGCAGGTCGAACGGGTGCTGGGCCTGCAGGTGCCACTGACCGTGGCCATCCAGCCCTACCGAAGCCACTCGCTGCGCTACGCCACGGACGCGGCCCGCGCGGCCATGGAGGTGGCGATCCAGCTGGAGCCCGGGCAGATGGCTCCTCGACAGCTGCCCGACGACATCGAGGCCGTGCCCTACGCGTCTGGCGTGGTCCTGGCCTCGTCCGAGAACCCCGCCGGGGAACACGCCGTCATGGACCAGCTCGCGCGGCTGGCGGCAGACCGCGGTCTGTTCTTGCTGGACGACCTGCCGGTGCACCGGGGCCTGGCGCTGCAGGTGGCCCACCGACACGGGCTCCCGGCCGCCAACTGCACCGAGCGGCTGGACGGGGGCACCGCCGAGGAGCACCGCGCCTACGCCGAGCTGCGGCTGCGCAACCTGGCCGCACTCCGGGGGCAGGCGATCGTGACCGTGCACCTCGGCGACCCGGGCGCAGAGCTGCTCACGTCGTTCCTCGACGAGCGGCGGGATGAGGGCTATCGGCTGGTGTTCGCGTCGGAGCTGCTGGCTGCAGACCGACGCTGAGGCGTGCCCCGTGGGCTAGTCCTGCGCCTGGTCCTCTTCGGACATGGGCTGCTCGGCAGGCTCGGCGGCGGGGTCGATCGGCGCGGCCTCCTCGGCGGCCGGCGACGGCATGCTCGTCTCCGTGGAGACGATCATCTGCAGCCACGCCATCAGCAGATCACGCTCCTGCTGCTGGGTGCCGGACAGGCTTCGCCCGCGGGCGATGATCTTCAGCTCGCGGTCGATCTTCTCCAGCGACTCCAGCGACGCCTCGATGCGCTGGCGCGGGGTCTCGCCTTCCTCGTCCGGCTCGTCCAGGGCCATGTCCAGCCCGGCCTCGAACTCCTCGACGATGGCGTTGGCCAGTTCGGCGGTCTCCTGCCCCTCCACCATCTCGTGGTTGGCCACCCTCTCCGACAGCTTGGCCACGGCTGCGGCCGCCATCTCCTCGGCGGTGGTGTCGATCACGGGCCCGAGCTGCTCCTCGACGTAGACCCGGAAGGTCGGGATCGCGTCGACGATGCTCTGGGACACGGAGCGCGCGAGCTCGGGCGCACCGTCGACCAGCGTGGCCTCGAGATCGGCGCCCACGTCGGGCGTCGCCTCGAGGACCAGCCCCGATGCGCTGAGGGCCAGGCCCTCGGGATCGAGCAGCAGGGTGATGCGGCTGCCCAGCCAGGCGGTGTACAGCAGCACGAATATCACCAGCACCGCCGAGACGATGTAGCTCAGCCGCGTGGCCTTCTGTTCCTTCTGGAGCTCCTGGAGAAGGAGTCCCTCGATTCCAGCGTTGTTCGTGGTCATCTCGGTTCTCCTTTCCTACTCTTCGACGTTCAGTCGGGTGTCGATGATCTCGAGGAACAGCGTCAGCACGTCCTCGAGGTTGGCCGGCGTCGCGCCCTCCTCGAGATCGTCGCGCGCCTCGCCTTCCAGGGCGAAGAACGTCTCGTTGATCGAATCGAGGATGCGGAAGTGATCGTGGAACGTGGTGTCCAGCTGCACGTTCGCCCACTCACGCGTGGCGCGCAGCAGCTGCTCGTTGAGCTCCTGCATCGCCTCGGCATCGTTCTGGAACCGCGGGAACCGCTCGGCGATCCCCGAGCTGCCGACCACGTCCTTCTTGGTCAGCGCCTCGTCCAGGGACGCAGCCAGCCTCTCCTGCAGGTTGGCTACCAGCACCTCGGACTCCGTGGCCAGCGCGGTCTGCAGCCGAGGCGACAGCTCCATCATCTCCTTGGAGAATGCATCGGTCAGCGCGGGCGCAGCCGCGGTCGCGACCCGGTCGAGCTCGTCGGCGACCACGGGCCAGACCCGCTTCGCGCCCTCGACCTGCAGGTGCGTGAAGAAGCTGTCGACGTCGAAGTCCTTCACGCGGTCGTAGGTCCTCGACGCGAACGCGACGAGGATGATCAGTACACACACCGTCGCGGCGATGCGTGCGTACATCGCGCGCGTCCGTTCCTGGCGGATCTGCACCAGGATCTCCGCCACGCGGGTTTCGCTCAGTTCGTTCTCGGCCACGGCTCCTCCTTTGCCCATCCCGGACGCATCCGCTGACTGCTCGTGCCCCAAGCGCGCACAGAAAGCGCTCCGCCACTTCCTCGGCGTCAACTGTCTTCTGGGTCCCAACCCTCGGCCCTCGCCCCCCCGGACGAGGTGTACGTCGCCATACGACGCGTCAAGAAAGAGTAAAGAAGAGACGTTCGGTTGTCCAGTGCCCGGGCCCATCGCCCGAGCACCTTCGCGGTCAACCGGCGCGCGCGGCCAGCGCGCGGGCGATCTGGACCAGCCCCTGGCGGCCCTCGTCGCGCAGGGTCCTGCGGTCGAGCGCGACGATCGCCTCGTCCGTGAGGGCACGGATCCGGGCACCGCACGCGTCCACCGCCCCGCTCTGAACGACGGCGTGCACGGCGTCCGCCAGCGTCGCGTCGGTCACGTCCAGACGTCCCCAGGCCGCCCGGATGCGCGCATCGAGCGCCGCGTCCGCGCGCCCCAGCGCCTCGTCGATCACGGCCGAGACACGGCCCTCGCGCAGGTCGATGCCCACGGCCTTGCCGGTCCGGTCCGGGTCGCCGGTCATGTCCAGCAGGTCGTCCCGCAGCTGGAACGCCAGGCCCAGCGGTGTGGCAAAGGCCACCAGGGTCTCGACCTGGGCCTCGCCGGCGCCGGCCAGGGCCGCGCCGAAGCGCACCGGGCCGCGGGTCGTGTAGCTGCCGGTCTTGAGGTCGTGCATGGTCTGCACGTCCGGCGAGCCGGTCAGGTCGAGGGTCTGCCCCTGGATGACCTCCCACTCCATCAGGGTCAGCTCGTCGAGGGCGCGCAGCCGACGCTCGTCGGGCACGCCCGCGAACTGCAGGGCCTTGCGCGCCAAGGTGGCGGCGAGGTCGCCGGCGAGGATGGCCAGCATCTCGCCGCGCCGCGGCTCACCCCCGGCCAGCAGCCGGTGCACGGTGGGGCCTCCTCGCCGGACATCGTCGCCGTCCATGATGTCGTCGTGGATCAGCAGGTAGCTCTGCAGCAGCTCCAGCGCGGCGCAGGCCGGCAACAGTCCCGACACCTCGGCCTCGTCTCGTATGCACAGCGCGGCGCGCCAGGCCAGGTAGGGCCGCAGCCGTTTGCCCCCGCGCAGGGTCAGGTCCTCGATGGCGTCCAGCAGCAGGTTGCCGTCGTCTCCCCGGCCGGGCTGGCGCAGCTCGGCCCGGGCCCTGGGGAACAGCGCCTGCAGCGGCTGCTGTACGCGCTCGGCGAAATCGAACAGGTCATGCAGTCGGTCGTCGGCCATGGCCGCGTCTTAGGGGTTCCGACGCCGCGGTGTCAAGCGAGCTCGATGCCTCGCCCCGGAGGTGCTGCAGCGGTGTCAAGCGGGCTCGACGCCTCGCCCCGGAGGTGCTAGAGAACGCTCCGCTGGCCCGGTCACGGTCCGGCATCGCGAGGTGTGCCATGCGCAATGGAGTCGTGATCTGCCCCCCCCCCCAGGCCACCGCCCGCTGGCAGAGCCAGACCGCGATGGTGCTCTCCCACAACGGCTTCTCCGTGGACCTGCGGCAGCGCTTCGACGGCCTCCTGATCGTCGCATTCGAACGAGACGACGACGAGCCCGACTTCGAGGAGGAGTGGCTGCTGGACGTCCTCAAGGCGGGCGACGCCTGGATGGACGGTGTCGAGCTGAAGATGCTCAAGTAGCGGGGATCGCGCGGAGCGTCTCCACGAACCCGGCGTGCCCCGGGGCCCCTCCCTCAGTACGGCGCGTTCAGCGCGCGTTTGGTCTCCCCCTCGAGAATCCGGCAGGTGCGCGCGTACAGCTCGTCGGCACGTTCGTACGAGTTGGCGATGCATGTCATGCCCACCTTGCCGAACTGCGACAACGTGCCGATGAGGTGGAACGTCACCCCCTCCTCCTCCAGCGGATTGAAGTGGATGCCGTTGAACACCGTGATGTCGATCAGGTCGTCCGGCAGCAATCCCTTGTAGCGCGGTGAGATCAGGTTGTCCGTGGCCCGGTAGTACTTCAGCCGGCCGGACCGCGAGCGGAACAGCCCGTGGCCCATGTCGTACTGGCCCCAGGTGAGGAACCGCAGCATCTGGTACGGGTGGGTCGTGCCCCCCTTGCGCAGGTTGATCTCGATGGCGTAGGCCTTCCAGTGCGAGCCCTCGCGGGTCACCACGAAGTCCACGCCGAACCGGCCCAGGGCGCCGCGATCGGCGAGCACCTCGGCGATGCGCTCGCCCGCCTCCTGGACCTGGATGCGGTACTCCTGCGCAGCCGGGAAGCGACAGCCCAGGAAGATCTGGCCGCTCGGCCCCCCGAGGATCTGGTCGTGCGTGGAGATGATCGCGGCCTGCCCGTCCGGGTTGATCCGCGCCTGCACCGAGGGGCTCTGCTTGTCCTCGCCATCGACCCACATCTCCACGATGCCCTGCATCTCCTCGAAGGCCGAACCGAACCGTTCCCAGGTCTCCCCCGCAGCCTCGAACCTCAGCCGGGGCAGCGCGGCCGCTGCGCGCTTCTTGCGCTCGGTCAGGGAGGACGGCAGGTCGCCGAGGTACTTGCAGTCGAGGATGGCGTTGCCCTCGCCGCTGAACCCCTCGTTGAGCTTGACCACCATCTTCCGCGTCTGGGGATGCTCGGTCCACAGCTCGGCCACGGCCTCGGCCAGGTCCCGCGGATCGCGCAGGTCCTCGCGGCCGTCGGGCATCAGCACGCCAGCCTCGCGGAACACGTGTCGTGACCCCGACTTGGAGCCAAGCCCGGACAGCTCCGGATCGCACGCGTACAGCGGCAGCCCGATCCGCAGGGCGAGCTTCCGTTCCAGGTGGGTGGCGTTGAAACAGGCGATGTGCCCCATGTAGGGCGGTGGGATGGCCGCCCGGATACGCTCGAGCAGGCGTGGCCGCTCCAGGATCTTCTGGGTCAGCGGCTTGGGTGACGTGTCGTGGGTGTCCAGCAGCAACAGGCGCTTGCGCGCGTGGGACACGGGCACGCCCTGAAGCAGGTGCAGGTAGTAGTCGATGATCACCGGGTCCACCGCGCCCGAGGTGACGAAGACCACCCGGGTCCGCGGGTAGCGCAGCACCATCGTCTGGGTCAGCAGCCGCTGCTCGTAGTGCTCCACGCCCGGGATCTTGGCCAGCTCCCCGGGGTGCAGCGTCAGCGACGGGATGACCACCAGGGTGTGCTCGCGGCGATTGTCCTCGATGAAGTGCCGGTAGTAGACCCCGAGGTTCTTCTGCAGCGCGTTGAAGCTGCGGATCTCCTCTTCCTCGGACATCGAATCGCGTGGCTCGTGGCTTGGATGCTCCATGATCCCTAGACTATCAACCGACCCGAAAAGATGCCCCCCAGGTGGGGGCCCGGAGGCGAGATGACGACCCGGACGACCTGCGCGCTGGCCCTGATCGCGTTGCTGGCCCCGAGCGGGGCCGCAGAGGCCGAGGACGCGGACGACGGCTTCGACGCACTGGCCGCGGCGTTCCTCGAGCGCTACCTCACCGAATACCCGGTCCACGCCAGCGCGCTGGGCGACCATCGACGCGACGGGTTGTGGCCGGACGTGTCACTGGAGGCCCGGCAACGGCGCGCGGCCTGGTTCCGCTCGACTCGCAGCCAGCTCGAGCGCATCCCGGTGGGGGAGCTCGACACCGAGAACCGCATCGACGCCGCGATCCTGGCCCAGCGGCTGGAGTCCTCGCTGTTCCTGCTGGAGGAGATCCGGGGGTGGGAGACCAATCCCCGATCCGCGGTGGGGACGGCAGGCACCGGCCTCGACGTGCTGGTCTCGCGCGAGTTCGCGCCCCTCCTCGATCGCATGGCCAGCCTCCGTTCACGGCTGGACGGGCTGCCAGCCTTCCTGGAGCAGAGCCAGGTCGTGCTGGGCACGCCAGCGCGGATCCACACAGAGACCGCCATCGACCAGACACGGGGCCTGATCGGCTACGTCGAGGGTGACATGCGCCGCGACTTCGACCAGGTCCCGGACCAGCGCCCGGCACTCGAGGCGGCCGCGGACGTGGCTGCCGAGTCGCTCAGGGTTCACCTCGCCTTCCTCGAACAGGAGGTGTTGCCCGCGTCGGCCGAGGACTTCCGGCTCGGACCGGAGCTGTACGCCCGCAAGCTGCGCTACACCCTGGACACGGACATGGACCCGGACACCGTCGTGGCCCGCGCGTGGGACCTGCTGGAGCAGACGACAGGCGAGATGGCCGAGGTCGCCGACGACCTCTACCCCACCCTGTTCCCGGACAGGCCCTTGCCGGAGGCGAGCGGAGACGAGCGGGCCGCGGTCATCCGCGCGGTGCTCGACCGCGTCGCGGACGACTGCCCCACGGACGAGACCATCGTGGCCGAGGCCCAGGCCACGACCGAGGCTGCCACGGCCTTCGTGGCCGAACACGACCTCGTCTCCCTCCCCGTCGAGCCCGTGCGCGTGATCGAGATGCCCGAGTTCCGCCGCGGCGTCTCCATCGCATACTGCGATGCTCCCGGCCCGCTGGAGGAGGTGCGCCAGACCTTCTACGCCATCGCGCCACCGCCGGCGGACTGGCCCGAGGAGCGACGCGCGTCCTTCTATCGCGAGTACAACCGGGCGATGCTCGTGGAGCTGTCCATCCACGAGGCCATGCCCGGCCACTACCTCCAGCTCGCGCACGCCGCCCGCTTCGACTCCCCGGTACGCGCCGTGTTCGGTAGCGGGACGTTCGTCGAGGGGTGGGCGGTGTACAGCGAGTGGATGATGGCCCAGCACGACTTCGGCGGCCCCGAGGTCAGGATGCAGCGCCTCAAGATGGTCCTGCGCCTGTGCATCAACGCGATCATCGACCACGGCATACACGCCGGCTCCATGGACCACGACGAGGCCCTCGCCCTGATGATGGACCGTGGCTTCCAGGAGGAGGGTGAGGCCGAGGGCAAGTGGAAGCGCGCCTGCCTGACCTCCGCGCAGCTGTCCACGTACCTCGTGGGATACCTCGAGGTGATGGACCTGCGCCACGACTACGAGGCGCGGGCCGGCGAGTCGTTCGACCTCAAGGCCTACAACGACGAGGTGCTCGCGCACGGTTCACCAGCGCCTCGGCACCTGCGAACCCTGCTGGGGCTGTAGGATCGCCTCATGTCGCCCCTCTCCCGCCCGTGCCTCCTCGCCCTGCTGCTCACCCTCGGTGCCTGGCCCGCCTGCGACACGGAGGGTGCCGGCCCGGCCGACGACGACGACACGTCCGTCGACCTGACCCTGGCCGCCTCGTACCAGCACACCGCCGTGTACGACATCGAACCCAACGAGACGGGCCAGACCTTGGGTTTGAGTCCGTGCTCGATCACGCTCACCGGCACCCTGACCGAGGCGGCCGAAGCCCCCACCTGCCCCGACTGCGACGCCACCTACGCCGGGCCGGTCACGTCCAACTTCACCAACTGCAGCAGCGTCGACATCGACGACAGCTTCACCTACGGCCTGGCCATGCCCGCCGGGGGCGAGATCGAGATCTGGTCCCCGGGCGAGACCGATTGGCGGCTGCTGGGCACGGCCGTGGAGAGCGGGAACGTGTACGAGCTGAGCACGACCGAGGAGATGGGCGACGAGACCTTCAGCCTCGGCACGATGGACAGCCTGCTGACGCTCGAATAGCGGCTACCCGGACGCGGGTCGGCGCTGGAGCCCCGCCCCCTGCAGGCACCGCTCCACATAGGGGTGCAGCCCTTCGGGGACGTGATCCACCCAGCGGCTGTCCAGGTGGTGGTCGTCCAGGTCGACCCGGAAGCCCTTGCTCACGGGGTACATGAAGAAGCAGCTGTTGATGCTGTGCACCGGGATCCCCCCCGGACCATCCGGGAAGATCGTCTCCGCCGTATGGATGATCGGCCCCACGTGACACTCGATACCGACCTCGTCCCGCGCCTTGCGCATCGCCGTGTCCCGCATCATCTCCCCCTTGAGCACGCGCCCCCCCGGGACCCACCACTCCCCCAGCGCCGGCGCGTCGTGCCGCTTCACCAGCAGCACCGCCCCGTCCGCCACGATCGCGATGTCCACGCACGCGATCGGCATGTTCTCCAGGATCCGGTCATACAGTTCCTGTGGGATGAACGCCGTCATCTCGACCCTCCTCACCAGAACCTAACCACCTTCCACGACCGAGACGCAAAGAAAGCACGGGAACGTTACACTCCTCATTCGATGCACTGGCTCACCACCCGCTGGATGCTCGTCCTGGAGGCCCTGGGCGTCGTCGCCTTCGTGGCTCTGCTCGCGGTGGCGGTGACAACCCCGCCTCCTGTGTCGGGTCCCGCGGAGACCGTGGCGTGGGAGGACATGGCCGGGGACGAGACGCACTGGTCGGGTATCTACATGGGGGACGACAAGATCGGGTACTCGTCCAGCCGGGTCGTACCGAGGAACGAGGGGTGGCGGACGGTGGAGCGCACGTTCCTCAGGCTCGGATCGATGGGGGAGCAGCGGGAGATCCATACCCACGCGACGGCCGACCTCGACGCAGGACAGCGTGCGGTCGCGTTCGATTTCGAGATGCAGACCGGGGATACGGTGTTCCGGGCGAGCGGTGACCGCAACACGGTCCGCTACTCCATCGGTGGTGGACGCGAGGAGGTGATCGAGCTCCCGGACACGCCCTTGCTGGCGGCCAGCCATCCGCGACTGCTTGCCGCGGCCGACGAGGGGTCGACCCTGGAACTGCCCTACCTCGATCCGGCGACCATGACACGCGACGAGATCACGTATCACGTGGGCCGCATGGTGCCCGTGCCGGGGCTGGAGGGAGTGAGCGGTCGCCATGTGCGCTACCAGCTCCAGGGGGCGGACGTCGCCGTGTGGCTGGACGGCGAGGGGCGGACCCTGCGCGAGGAGGGGCTGCTGGGGATGGTGGTGCTGCGGGAACCGCGGGAGGTGGCGCTCACCCGGGGATGGTCGGTCGGAGGGCCGCCCGATGTGGTCGCGCTGTCGGCGGTTCCTGTGGACCGACCGATCGACGGCGCACGGGAATCGCGGGTGCTGGTGTTGCGGCTGACCGGGCCGGATACGCTGCCCGACATGCTCGCCGCGGCGCACGGGGAACGGTGGGACGGGACGAACGTGGGCATCCGGGTCCCCGAATTCGACGAGCTGACCAGCTATCACCTGCCCATGGTGGACGAGGCATTCGAGCCGTACCTGGCGTCGGAGCCGCTGATCGAGGTGGACGACCCGACGATCCAGGACGCGGTCAACGCGGTCGTGGACGAGATCACGGACGCGGAGAGTGCGGCGAAGCGGCTGGTGGACTGGGTCTACCACGAGCTGGAGAAGACGCCGGTGGTGGCCGTGCCCTCGGCGGTCCAGGTGCTGGAGACGCGGCGGGGGGACTGCAACGAGCACACGGCGCTGTACACCGCACTGGCCCGAGCGGCAGGAATCCCCACGCGAGTGTCCGCGGGCATCGTGTACACCGAGGCGCTGTTCTCCAAGGGCAGCTTCTACTACCACGCCTGGCCGGAGGTCTGGCTGGGTCAGTGGGTGGCGGTCGACCCGACCTTCGGCCAGTTCCCGGCCGACGCGACCCACGTGAAGCTGGTGGAGGGCGGCCTCGATCGACAGGTGGAACTGGTGGGGGTGATCGGCTCGCTGTCCGCGGAGGTGGTGGAGGTTCGATGATCCGGCTGGAGATGTTGACCAAGTCGTTCGGCAGGATCACGGCCGTGGCCGGTATCGACCTGCACGTGCGCAAGGGGGAGGTGTTCGGGTTCCTGGGGCCCAACGGGGCAGGCAAGACGACCACGTTCAAGATGGTGTGCGGGTTGATGAAGCCCACGTCGGGATCGATCCGGATCGACGGCTCCGACGCGCTCGCCCACCCGATCCGCGCCCGCCGCATCACCGGGTACATCCCGGACCGGCCCTACCTGTACGACAAGCTGACCGCGGACGAGTTCCTCTCCTTCATCGGCGGGATCTACGAGATCGACGCCACGGAGCGGAGCCGCCGGGCGGGGGAGCTGCTGGAGTTCTTCGACCTGCTGGACTTCCGCGGCGAACTGGTCGAGGGATTCAGCCATGGCATGAAACAGCGCCTGACCCTGGCCTCGGCCCTGCTGCCGCGGCCCCCGCTGCTCGTGGTGGACGAGCCCATGGTCGGTCTCGATCCGTCCGGGGCGAAGCTGATCAAGGAGGTGTTCCGCCGCAAGGCCGATCAGGGGGACACCGTGTTCCTGTCCACGCACACCCTCGAGGTGGCCGAGGAGGTCTGCGACCGGATCGCGATCATCCACAAGGGCCGGATCGTCGCGCTGGGTACAATGGAGGAACTCCGGGAGGCCCAGCGGGACGGCGAGGCCAACCTGGAGTCGATCTTCCTCTCCCTGACCGGGGGCGAGGAGATGCAGGAGGTCATCCGGGTGCTGCGCTCGTGAGCGCAGGCCAGAGGGGACGTCGATGCCGATGAGGACGCCGGTCCTGCTGCTGCTGTCGCTGACCGTGCTCGGGGGGTGCGCCCACCAGGGCGGGCGGTTTGCCGACGGCCGCTACACGAGCCGCGAGCTGAGCTACCGCCTGGGCGAGCTGCCCTCCACGTGGCGCGTGGACGACCTGCGCACCGCGGATGTGGCGTTCTACAACCGCGATCTCTCCGCGTCGATCTACGTGGACAACTCGTGCCGCCGGTACACCGACGCTGGCCTCAACGCGCTGGCCAACCACCTCTTCTACGGGTTCGAGGACGTGGACATCCGGTCCCAGGAGTTCTTCGAACTCGACGGCCGCGAGGCGCTGCGTCGCGTCGCCCGGGCGCGCCTCGACGGCGTGCTGGTGCTGCTGGGCATCACGGTGGTCAAGAAGAACACCTGCATCTTCGACCTGGTGCTGGTCGCCCCGCGAGACCAGTTCGAGGAGGCGTTCGCGGACTACGAGGAGCTGCTCGAGGGCTTCGCCGTGGAGCGCTGCCCGTGACCGGATCCCGCTCGGCCGTGGCCTCGGGCATCGGCGGCCTGGGGCGGTCCGTGCTGGACTTCTTCGGGACGTTCGGCGGCATGGCACTGCTGGCGTTCGACGTGCTGGTGGCGTTCCTGCGCGGCCCCCGCGAGATCCCGCTGGTGATGCAGCAGCTGCGCGTGCTGGGCGTGCAGTCCGTGTCCATCGCGTTCCTCACGGCTGCGGCCACCGGCATGATCTTCGCCGTACAGTTCGGCTGGGGGCTCAAGCGCTTCGGCGCGTCCCTGTACGCCGGCAAGCTCGTGTCGATCGCCTTCGTCATGGAGCTCGGGCCGGTGCTGACCTCGCTGGTGGTCGGTGCGCGCATCGGCGCCGGCATCACCGCCGAGCTGGGCTCGATGCGGGTCACCGAGCAGATCGACGCGATCCGCGCCCTGGGCGCCAGCCCGATCAACAAGCTGGTGATGCCGCGTGTGCTGGCCTGCAGCTTCGCCATCCCGGTGCTGGTGATGATGGCCGACCTGATCGGCACCATCGCCGCGATGTTCATCACCATGGCCCAGGTCGGCGTCAGCGCCCGGTTCTACTGGGACCAGGTGATGACGACCGTGGGCGTGGACGACCTCTGCCACGGGCTGATCAAGAGCGGCATCTTCGGATTCATCATCGGGATCGTGGGGTGTTACTACGGCATGCGGACCTGGGGCGGCACCGAGGGCGTGGGGCGCTCCACCACCGAGTCGGTGGTGGTGATCGCGATCACGATCCTGATCTCCGATTTCTTCCTGACCAAGATGCTGCTGCCGATCCTGTGAGGGCTTGACCGTGCAACCGATCGTCTCGTTCCGCGACATCTGGAAGCGCTTCGGGCCCAAGGTGATCTACACCGGCCTGGACCTCGACGTGTACGCAGGTGAGACGCTGACGATCATCGGCGGCAGCGGTACGGGCAAGTCCGTGATGCTCAAGTGCCTGATCGGCCTGCTGCGCACCGACCGCGGCGAGATCCATGCCTTTGGCGAGGAGATCACCCGCCACAGCGAACGCAAGATGGCGGACGTGCGCAAACGCATCGGCATGCTGTTCCAGGGCGCGGCCCTGTTCGACTCGCTGACCGTGGAGCAGAACATCGCCTTCCCGCTCAAGGAGGCGGGCGAGAGCGACGAGACGTTGATCGCTGACCGTGTGACCGAGACCCTGGAGCTGGTGGGGCTGCCCGGCATCGAGAAGATGGCACCCTCCGATCTCAGCGGCGGCATGCAGAAGCGCGTGGGTCTCGCTCGCGCCATCGCCGTGCGGCCGGAGATCATCCTGTACGACGAGCCGACCACCGGCCTGGATCCGACCAACGTGCACCGCATCAACCGGCTGATCCGCAGCCTGCAGGAGAAGCTCGAGGTGACGTCCATCGTGGTGACCCACGACATGGACTCCGCCTTCGACATCAGCGACCGCTTCGCCATGTTGTGGGATCATCGGATCGAGTGGACCGGGTCGGTGAAGGAAGCCGAGTACACCCACAACGCGACGGTGAAGGCCTTCATCGAGGGCAACATCGGGGAGTGAACGGATGGAGCGGGAGCCGCGCACCGAGCTTATCGTCGGCATCTTCGTGGTCCTGGGCATCGGGCTGTTCGTGGCGGCGTTCTTCCTGCTGGGGGCCGAGAACCCGGTGTTCGAACGCAACTACCGCCTCGGCGCCAGCTTCGCCGACGTCAGCGGCCTCCGCGCCGGGGCCTCGGTCCGCGTGGCGGGTATGCACGCCGGGCAGGTGCTGTCCGTGGAGTTCCCCCACAACCTCGCGGCCAAGGAAATCGTGGTGGTGATGCAGATCAACCGCCGCTTCCAGGAGCGCATCCGCGAGGACTCGGTGGCCAAGATCGCCACCGAGGGGCTGCTCGGCGACAAGTACATCGCCATCTCGGTGGGGTCGCCGATCGACGAGGAGGGCAAGGAGGTCCCCGTGCTGCAGGACGGGGACGTGATCGACCGGATCAACCCCAAGGGCATGGAGGACTACATGGCCAAGGCGGACGTGATCCTGGACAACGTGCAGGACGCCACCGAGGACATCAAGGTGATCCTCGAGGGTCCCGACGGCGCCACCGCGGGCCAGTCCCTGCTGGAGATCGTGGAGTCCATCCGCCACGTGATCCTGGAGCTGGAACAGGGCCAGGGTCTGATCCACGAGCTCGTCTACGACAAGACCGCGGCCGCCAACTACCGCGCGGCGATGTCCAACCTCGAGAGCGCCACCGCGCGCATCGATCGCATGGCCGAGGAGATCGAGCTCGGCGACGGCACGGTGCACGCCCTGATCTACGAGGACAACGCCACGGAGATGATCCAGGAGATCACGGACGCGGCCGACGAGATCGACGGCCTGGTCGAGGACATCAAGACCCGCGAGGGCCTGCTGCACACGATCGTCTACGACGAGGGCGAGAAGAACCTGCTGATCAACCTCACCGAGGCGTCGGCCAACCTGCGCGAGGTCAGCCGCATGATCGTGGACGGCGAGGGCACCCTCGGCGCGCTCGTGACCGACCCCACCGTGTACGAGGACCTGCAGACCCTGCTCGGCCGCGCCGAGCGCAACAAGATCCTCAAGACCTACGTGCGCCAGACCATACGCTCCAACGAGGAGGCCGAGGGCCTGCACCAGGAAGAGCCCGAGTGAACCGCACCTCACTGCTCGCCCCGAGGCTGCTCGGCCTGCGCAACACCTGGACCCGCTCCGGACGGCGTCAGCGCTGGGCCTACGGGTTCTTCGCCCTGCTGACGCTCGGGTTCTGGATCGCCATGTTCGGCGTGTCGATCTACCTGCTGTACCGCATCTACGAGGTCGAGGTATTCGGGCCTGTGCTGGCCGAGAAGCTACTGGCCATGCTCACCCTGAGCCTGCTGGTGATGCTCGCCTTCTCCTCCCTGATCTCGGGCATCGCCTCGTTCTTCCTCGCCGAGGACCTCGACCTGCTGCTGCACCTGCCCATCCGCTGGCCTCGACTGCACTACGCCCGGCTCGTCGAGTCGACCCTGGCGAGCTCGTGGATGGTGCTGATCTTCGGCCTGCCCATCCTGCTGGCCTATGGCGTCGTGCTGGGCGGTGGCCCGCTCTACTACGGGCTGGTGCTCGTGGTGCTGCTGGCCCTGACCATCATGCCGTCGTCGCTGGGCGCGGTCGCGGCCGCCGTGCTGGTCAACCTTTTCCCGGCGCGCCGGGTGCGCGAGGGCCTGATGATCGCCGGCCTGGGCGCGGCCGTGGTGCTGTTCTTCCTCGTGCGCTCCGCGCGCCCCGAACTGCTGGTGGACGCCGAGCGGTTCGCCACCATCGCGGACTTCTTCGGCGCGATCCGGTCCCCCGAGACCATCCTGCTGCCCTCCACCTGGGCCACCCAGGTGCTGCTGTGGGGCCTGGGCGAATCGGTGGACCAGCCGTTGCTGTTCCTGGGCCTGCTGATCAGCGGCACCCTGGCCACGATGGGCGCCGCCCGCTGGCTGATCGGCCCGCTGTACATCAGCGGCCGGACCCGCTCCCAGGAGGCCGCGGCCCCGCGCTTCGCCCGCAGCCGCCTGCTCGAGCGCACGCTGATCGCCGCGATGGGTCCCTTCCCGCCCGTGCTACGGGCGATGATGATCAAGGACGTGCGCACATTCCTGCGCGACGCCGGCCAGTGGACCCAGGTGCTGATGATCGCCGCGCTGGTGTTCATCTACCTGTACAACGTCTACGCCCTGCCCCTGGATCAGAACCCCTTCCCCACCTTCCGGCTGGAGAACCTGGTCGGGTTCTTCAACGTGGGGGTGACCGGGTTCGTGCTCGCGGCCCTGTCCGTGCGCTTCAACTACCCCGCGGTGAGCGCCGAGGGGCGCGCATTCTGGATCCTCAAGGCCTCGCCCATCGGGGCCGAGCGGTTCCTGTACGCCAAGTTCTTCTGGGGCATCGTGCCGATGCTGGTGATGGGCGAGCTGCTGGTGATCACCTCCAACCTCCTGCTCGACGTCAGCTGGGCGTTCATGGCGCTGTCGGTGTTCACCGTGGCCGTGCTGGCCGTGGGCGTGACCGGCCTCGGGGTCGGGATCGGCGCGATCTACCCCAACTTCAAGGCCGACAGCGCCACGCGCATCGCTTCGGGGCCGGGCGCCATCCTGTACATGGTGGTGACGTCGCTGTTCATCGCCGCGACCATCCTGATCGAGGGTATCCCGGCGTCGTGGTCCCTGGCCGCGCAGTTCCAGGGGCTGCCGCTCACCGCCCCCATGATCGCGGCCACGGCCGCCGGCATGGTCGCCGCCACCGCACTCAACCTGATGGCCGTGCGCTGGGTGATGCGGCGCGGTGCCCAGGTGCTGTGGGACGAGAGCTGGTGATCGGAGGGGGAGGGACTCGCTCTCAGCAGCCCCAGTCCCCCGGCGTGCAGCTCGCCTCGACCATGGACCCCCCGTATGCGCAGACGGGGTCCGCCTCGTTGCAGACGTCGTCGCCGTAGTCGTCGTAGCTGGCCTGATCGAGCACCTCGGCCTGGTCGAGCAGCAGCTGCACCGTCTCGGGCCCGTCGCTGATCAGCAGCGAGGTGCGCCCTCCGACCACGGCGTCCGGATACGGCACCAGCCCCTGCATGGTGACCACGTCCGACGGCCCGACCATCACCGCGCCGCGATCCGAGGCGCCGGTGCCAAGCACGACCGCGGACGTGAAGGTGCCCTTCTCCTGGGACGCGTTGCGGAAGAAAGCCACCCCGCCGAGGCTCACGTCGTGCCCCGACACGTTGACCACCTCGACGAAGTCGACCATCGACGACGTGTTGCCCAGCACCTCGTTGATCACCAGGTCCCCCGGTGTCGCCCGCGGCGTGGTGCAGGTGCACCCGCCGGCGAAGCCCGATCCGTCGGCGCACGTCGCCAGCGAGTAGCCGGTGCCGTCCGAGCAGGGGTGGTAGAGGTGGCCCACCACCTCGCCCTCGCCGTCGAGCTCGGGCAGCCGTGTGAACGCGTGGTCGCCGTAGTCCTCGTCGACCCGCTCGTACTGCATCCACGCCACCAAGGTGGCGTCCGACTCGCTGACCGTGACCTTGACCAGCCCCGAGTCGTCACCCAGCCCGGATGTGATGTCTGCGCCCTGGTTGGCCTCGACCACGAGGCCCTGCGCGCCCCCGGGCAACGCCCCTTCGAAGGCGGCGCCGTAGCCGTCGTCCACCAGCAGCAGGAACTGGCCGGGTTGCAGGACCGTGCCGTTGACGAACACGTGGCGCAGGTACTCCTGGGTGCCGATCACGACCGCCATGCCGCCCAGTTCGCAGTCGTCGGGTCCGAGCGCGACCATCTCCACGTAGCCGTCGTGGTTGTCCTCCGGACCGTCGCCGTTGACGTCGTAGGCCGCGGTGGGCAGGACCTCGCTGATCACCAGCTCGCAGTCCGGTGGCGGACCGCTGTCGTCGTCATCCGCCGTGTCGTCGTCGTCGGTCACGTCATCGTCGTCGGTCACGTCGTCGTCGTCCCCCACGTCGTCGTCCCCCACGTCGTCGTCCGCGTCGTCGTCGTCCGCGAGCGGCTGGGGGGGAGCGCAGGCGGGCAGGGACCACGCCAGCAGCGCGGTCAGCAGCAGGGGGAGGGACGGGCGTGGGGCTGTGGCCATGACACACTCCGGGGTTGGCGCATTGTAGCCCGCGCCGGGTCAGCCGGCACCGCCCGGTCGCCAGGCGACCCCGGTGGCCAGGTCGAGGTTGACGTGAATCGGCGCGCCGACCGCGGCCTCGCACGCCCGCACGGCGTCCGCCAGCGCCTCGGCGCCCCGCCCCGCGTCCAGGTACACGGGTACGAGGCGGGCCGGGTCGGTCGCCGCGCCCAGCCACAGCACCGCTGCCCCCTCGACGGGTGGGCCCAGCGCCTCGACCTGCATCCGCAGCGTCGTACCCTCGCAGGCGAACGACCAGCGCAGCGGTTGCCCGCCGTGCACCTCGACGACGCCCGCCTCCTGCAGCCGTCGCCGTTCCTCGCCGAGCCGCTGCTCGACGTCGCACGACGCCTCCAGCCAGACCTCGGTCACCGGCGCGGCGACCGCCGGCTCGGGCGAGCCCGTCTCGGGTGCACCGCACCCGACCAGGACGCCGATCCACAGCACCAGGCCGATACGTCGCGCGGGGTTCGTTCGCAGCATTCGCCCACCATTGTGGTCGCGAGCGGCCCGCGACGAAACCCCGATCCGTGCCCTGCGCATCCGATGAGCGTAGACTTGCACCCTTGACCTGCCCGTCCCGAACGAAGGCACCCACGTCGGTCGTGGCCCCATGCCTGGCCGCGCTCGCGACGCTGCTGTGCCTGTCGGGGTGCCGCACGTGGTCCAGTCGAATCCCGACCGCCGAGCCAACGGATGGCGTCGTTCGCGGCAGCACGGACCTGCCGCGGGACGCCGCGCTCGCGTTCCTGCGATCGCGCCAGGCCGTGCAGCTCGGCGACCTGCATCGTGCCCTGGACCAGCTGCAGCGAGCGGCGGCCTTCGATCCCGCGTCCGCCCCCCTGGCCGTGCGGACCGCGCAGCTGGAGCACCTGCTGGGCCGCTCGGAGAACGCCGTCCGCCATTGCCAGCGTGCACTGAGGCTGGACCCGGACACCTGCGAGGCACACCTGCTGCTGGGGCAGGTCGCGTCGTACCAGGACCTGGACCTCGGCCGGGCCGAGGCGAGCCTGCGCCGCGCCGTCGAATGCGACCCATCGGTCGAGGAGGCGTGGCACGAGCTGGCCGCAGTCCTTCGAACCCAGCAGCGATGGGAGGAGTACCAGCTGCTGCTGGACGACTACCGACCCCACGCCACGGACGAGAGCTGGGCACTCCACCACCGGGCAATGGCCCTGCTGGAGCTGGGTCGAGCCGACGAGGCCCTCGCAGACCTGGTGGAGGCGGTGGAGGCGGAGCCGGAGGACGTCGCCATCCTGCGGGCCATGGTCCGGGCCCACGATGACGCGGACCGGCCCGACGAGGTGATCGTCGTGCTGGAGGACCTGGTGCGTCGGTTTCCCTCGGTGATCGAGCTGCGAGGGGAGCTGGCAGCCAAGTACGCGGCCGTGGGCCGCTACGACGAGGTGATCGACCAGCTGCTGGCCGAGTACGAACAGGATCCCCGCGATCGCGACCTGCACGCCCTGCGAGCCGCGCGCTGGCTGGACCTGCTGTTGCGCCACGACGAGGCCACCGAGCTGCTCGAGCAGACCCTGGAGGACGACCCGGGCAACGCGCAGCTGCTGGTCAAGCTGGGCTGGGTCCGGGAATCAGCCGGCGACATGGATGGCGCCTGCGCGGCGTGGTCCGCGATCGACGAGGATCAACCCCTGTGGAGCGTGGCCACGCGAGAGCGGGCCCGCGTGCTCGCCGAGGACGGACGCGCCCAGGAGGGTATCGAGGTGCTGGCCGCCGCCGTGGAGCGGAGCTCGGTGTCGCGGGCCGTGGGTGACATCGAGCTGATCGTGGCGCTCACCACGGCGCTCAGCGCCGCGGATCGACACACCGAGGCGCTGCAGGCCCTGGAACCGCTGGAGGTCTACGCGCCGGACCTGTACGCCACCCAGAGCGCGTGCGCACGGCACGCCATGGGCGAGTTCGACCGCGCGGTGCTGATCCTCAACGAGCAGATCAGCCACAGCGGCGTCGCGCCCGGCCCGGCCCTCGTGCTCGCCTCGCTGTACCGGCAGGAGGCCCTCTACGACGAAGGGGTCGAGGTCCTGCGCCACGCCCTGCAGCGCCTCGAATCCCCGGCAGCGTCCGAGCAGCTCGGATCGGGCCGGTACCCGACACGGGCGCTACGCCGCAGCCAGATCGAGGACTACCGCAAGGAGGTGCTCACGGCGCTGGCGTTCCTCGAGGGCCTGGTCGGTGATCGCGAGCAGTCCCTCGACACCATGCGCGCCGTGTTGCTGATCGATCCCGACGACGTGCGGGCGCTGAACTACATCGGGTACACCCTCGCCGTGCAGGGACGGGATCTGCTCGAGGCCGAACGAATGCTGCGACGGGCGCTGACCCTGTCGCCCCTCGACCCGGCCATCCTCGACTCCCTCGGGTGGGCCCTGTTCCGCCTCGGTCGGTACGATGACGCCCTCGACGCCCTGTCACAGGCCAGCCTGCGAATGCCAGAGTCGGCCGTGATCTGGCAACATCTGGGGGAGGTCCACCTGGCCATGGATCGAAGGGACGAGGCCCTGGCGAGCCTGCGCCTGTGCGTGGACACCGTGGATCCGGGTGACCCGGAAGCCGAGGAGGCAGCCGAGCGCGCCGCCGAACTCCTGGAAGAGCTGCAGGGAGCGTCCCCATGAGACGGACCGGACTGCTGACACTGACGCTGCTGATCCTGGTCCAGGGGTGCCGTCCTGTGCCGCCCCGTGGGCTTCCACGCGATCCCGGTGAGGCACTGGCCACCCTCGGTGCGCTGCCTCGCCCCTCGACCTTCGCGCTCGAGGGTCGCCTCCGCGCAGCCATCGCGGGCATCGAACTCGACATGGGCCTCTCGGTCGTCGCCCAGGACGGCAACGCCCGCATGGACGTGGACCTGCCTTTCGGCGGTCGCGCGCTGACCCTGATCATCGACCGCAAGGGCGGTGTGCTGTGTGTGATCGGCGCCAACTCGAGGAGCTACTTCAGCCCGGACGCCGACGACCTGGCGCGGGAGATCGTGGGGCCGTGGGCCCAGGCGTCCCTGGTGCTGGACGTGTTCACCGGCCGCCTGCCCGGTGGCGTGGAAGGCGACGCTCGCTGGGAGCGCGGCGAGGGCCGCAGCCCGCTGGGGCTGGGCCTGCCGGACGGTCGACGGGCACGGCTCGACACCTTCTCCGGCCCAGCGCGCCTGCGCTCGCTGGAACTGCGGGGGGCTGACGGCCTGGTGCTGGCCACCGCCCGCTGGGAGACGTGGAGCGAGATCGACGGGTACTGGTTCCCCGGCGAGATCGAGTTCGAGGCGCCGGGCCGCATGGAGGGGATTCGCGTCGAGGTCCGCTCGGTCGACACGGCCCCCGTCCTCGACGACGACCTCTTCGATCTGTCCACACCACCGCTGGACGCGGAACCGATCGAGGTGCTGTTCGGCAGACAGCCCTGATCCCGATCGGTCCGGGCGGCGCCGGGTCCGATGTCAGTTGAGCGTCGAACCGGCGATCAGGGCGATCACGACCACCACCACCAGCACCGCACCGAAGACCCAGTAGCTCGTGGGGATGCGCCTGGGTGGTTCCTTGCGGGCGGTCTTCACGCCGGGGCGGGGTGAGGACGACGCCGACTGGAGCGCGGCCCGATCCGCCGCGGGCGCGGTGGCGGCCGCCGGGGCCGGCTCGGACAGGGACTGGACCATGGCCTGCGATGCCGGCTGCGCCTGGTGAGGGGTATCCTCGCGCTGTGGGTTCGGTGTGCGTGCGGCCTGCTGCGAGCCGCCGAGCTTGATCCGCAGGTCGACCTCCACGCGCTCGCGTGAGCCGGCGCCGCCTCCGGCAGCGGGGCCCTCGGCCACGATCGGGAGGCTGATCCAGCGGGGATTGACCACCTCGGGCTTGCCCAGGCGCTTGACCCGGTAGCCCCCGAGATCCGGCACCTCGACATCGACCACGTCGGGGGTCTTGAGCGTGGACTCGGCCTGGTCTGCGACGAATCTCCCTGGCCGTTCGGCCGGAGCAGGGACGGCGACCTCCTCGGTGCCCGGTGCTGGCTTCTCGCCCTCGGGGCGCGTGGCCGGCGGCGGCGTGGCCCGCGGCGACGCGACCGGAGGTACGTCTGCCGGCGGCGTGGGCGGCGCGGCCGTCGGCGGCGTGGGCGGCGCGGCCGTCGGCGGCATCGAGGTGGGCGAGCCGACCGCGCGGAACTGACCGCTGTCCGAGTCGGCCAGCACGGTCCGATCCTCATCGTCCTCGGTGACGTCCTCGTCTGCCACACGGCCGAAGAGCCGCTTCTCGACCCGACTGAACGCCGTGGTCATGGAGTCGGTCGGACCCGGGCCCCGCCGGGTCGGGCCGGGCAGGCTGACGCGGGACGAGACCTCCGCAGCGATCCGGTCGAGCAGCTCCTGCAGCCCCTGGGACCGGCTGGCGGAGGTGGCCACGAAGGGCCATGAGCCCTCGTTGACCTTGGTCTCGAGATCGCGGATCGACAGCGCGTCGGACAGATCGCGCTTGTTGTATTGCAGCAGCACCGTGATCGCATCGATGCCGGAGCCGACCTCGGTGAGCGCCCGCTGGATGGCGTCGATGGCTCGCCGGTTGGCCTCGAGGGCGCGCGGCCCGCTGTCCACCGTGATGACCATCGCGTCCGTCCCGCGGATCGCAGCCAGGAATTCGGGATCCTGGGGATCTCCCTCGTACCCCAGGAGGTCGAAGGAGATGTCCAGACCCTGCACCCGCAGCACGGGCCGCGGCCGGAATCTCAGCCGGTACACGGGGGGATCCTTCGGCCCCGGGATCACGGCCGAGCTGGCCGCGTCCGGGATCAGCGCCCACAGCTCCCGGAACGTGGTCCCCACGCCCGCCCCGGGTGCACCGGCGAAGACGACCTTGCAGAGCAGCTCGCGCGAACGCGCGTCCAGGGTGGGCATGCTGGTCCTTCCGGCTTCGACAACGAATCCCCGGCACGGTTGTCGCCAGGATCCGTCCACGAGTCTACCGCGGAGGCATCCCTGCATACAACGCCGCGGGTCACCGCGCGGGTGGTCGTACGCGCGCGATTACGCGTGATTGCGCTTGCACTCGGGCCGCGGTGGTGAGATATCGCTTGGCCTCTGGTATCTTGTCATAGCTTTGTATCGGGGGATTCGATGGCCCTGGGCAATGGAGTCGAGGTCGAGCTGTCCGTCGCCAAGGACGAGGCCTTCGTTTGCAAGGTCCGATTCCGACCCTCGTCGATCCTGACCGTCGGCACGAACCCGATGACGGCGATCACCCTCGAGGGCGACGGCATCCCCGACTTCCTCGAGTTCCTCAACATCAACTCCGACGGCGTCCTGCTGCGCTTCACCGCCGACGTGCGGGTCGAGGTCCTGTCCGGCGCCGAGGTGCTGACCACCGACGACCTGGTCGACGGCGGCTACGCCAAGCGGGTCGGCGACGCCCATGGCGTCGACCTCGAGGTGGGCAGCAAGGCGGTGCTGCGCCTCGGTGGCTACAAGCTGATGCTCAAGGTGGACGTGCCCAGCGAGGAAGACGTGCTGGTGGTCAGCGCGCCCGCCCTCGACGAGGCCGCGTGCGCCCGTTGCGGCACGCGCCTGCGGCTCGTGCTCGCGGGCGGGGGTGCGCTCACCCCGTGTGCCGCGTGCGGCGCGCTCAACCGCGTGACCCTGGCCAGCACCCGCCAGCAGCAGCTCGAGGATCAGGCGACCCGCGTGGCGATCCCCAGCAACGCCAGCAAGCCCATGGACGAGGAGCAGGGCACGCCCAACGTGGTCGACGCCCTGGACCCGGGCAGCTCCACCGGCCGTGGCGTGGGCGATCTCCCGACCTTCGACGCGATCAGCGTGCTGAAGAGCGACGACGGCACGGACGACGCCACCAAGGAGGCGCTCAAGGAGCTGGGCCTCGGTGGCCAGGGGGGAGCTGGCGGTGGAGGGGTCGCGAACCTGGCCACGCCCGACACCGTGGACCCGGGCAGCTCCACCGGCCGAGCGGCCAGTGACCTGCCCACGTTCGACGCCATCGCCGTGCTCAAGGAGGACGCCCCTCCGCCCGCCGAGCCGGCCACGGTCAACCTCGCCGCCGGGCCGGCGAACAAACCTTCCACGTCCCCGCAAGCGGGGACGCCCCGACCCGAAGCGTCACCTGCGCGATCCGAGTCGATCCCGGCCGA
The DNA here is from genome assembly GCA_964639985.1 of uncultured Rickettsiales bacterium. GTDB lineage: Bacteria > Myxococcota_A > UBA796 > UBA9615 > CAYRNR01 > CAZXHG01. The sequence goes on along the minus strand of CAZXHG010000039.1, from coordinate 19,710 downwards.
CATCAAGCCTCGGCCCAGACCAAAGGAGGATTCCGTGACCGAGACTCCCAACCAGGAGCCGTCTGCGGAACAGCCAGCGGGCGATGATCTCACTCCCTCTTCCGGGCAGTGGGAGGAGACCCTGACGATCCAGGCCGTCAAGCCGAAGAAGACCTCCATGCTGCTGCCCATCGTGGTCATCGCGATGGCCGGCCTGGGCATTCTCGGCCTGGCCATCCTCGTCGTGGTGGTCAAGTTCGTCCTCTGACCGGACCGCAGAGCCACCGGACGAACCGCACAACCCGCCACGAGGGACCATCGTTGCCGGAGCCGAACCGTCTCCTGGCAGGCGGTGGACTGCTGAGGGGAACCATGAGCCGACCGAGCTGCCGACCGATCACCGCCCTGCTGTGTGCAGCGTGCCTGTCGCTGACCATGACCGCGCGAGCCGACGACGGGATCCTGATCTACGGACCCGAGGACGCGGGCATGAGCGAGCAGCAGCAGGCTGCCGCGCTGCTGGCGGCTACCATCGGCGACGAGGCCCTTCCCGGATCGTCGATCCACATCCTCGACCTGCCCTTCCCCTCCGCCGATCCGGTCTGGATCGCGGGTGACGCCCGGGTGGTCCCCTGCTCCGACCCGGCGTTCGAGTCCGAGGATCTCGCGGCCCTCCTGGACTCGGCCATCGAGTCCATCGACGGGCTGTCGTACGAGGAGGGCAAGCGCACCCTCGACCGGGCGATCACGGCGTTGCCGTGTGCCACGCAGCCGGTCGAACGAGACGTGCTGATCGACCTGTACTACTTCCGCGGCATCGCCGCGTACCACCTCGACGACCGCGACGGGGCCCGGCAGAGCTTCCAGTACGCCCAGGCCATCGACCGGGAGAAGACCTGGGACACCAACTACCCGCCCGAACCACAGCAGATCTTCCTGCTGGCCAAGGAGGACGCGATCGGCCTCGACCGGGTGGACATCGGCCATGACGTCGCCGGGCTGGCCATCGCGGACTTCAACTTCGACGGGATCCCCCTGGACTCGTCCGCGCCGGGCATCATGCAGGTCATCCCCGGCATGCACCTGGTGCAGTACGCCGTCGACGGCACGCCCTACTCCCGCCTGGTCGAGGTCCGCAAGGACGGCCACGCGGCCCTGGTCACACGCAGCGGCCTGACCGCGGCCGTGCTGGGCGGCCCCGAGACCGAGGGCATGCTGCCCGCGGCCCGGGCGAGCCTGCGAGCCCTGGTGCAGGGCCGCAACCTCCAGCGGGCCTACGTGGTCGTGCTCGAGGGCGCAGAGGGACAGGGGGGCGGCCGGATCTACCAGTACGACGAGACCTACACCACGCTGCAGGAGAGCGCGGTGGCCCAGACCAGCGGTGGTGGCGGTGTCAGCGCCGGCGGGACCGCCGGCGGGGATGATGTGTGGAGCCCCGGAGGACTGACCCTGGGCCTCGGCGGGTTCGCCTACGCCCACGGATCGCCGTACGCCAGCTTCGCATTGCGCGGGCACCTCAAGCTGTACAAGAGCCTCGAACTCGAGGTCGGCGGTGGCCCCAACGTCACCACCTACACCGCCGACGGCGAGACGTGGGCGGCCGTGCTGCCCTATCTGCGGGTCGGCGCCCGCGGTCGCTTCGGCCGCGGGGCATTCAAGCCCTACGTGGGCGGCGCGCTGATGATGAACTTCTGGAGCGGCGAGACCGTGGGCGAGGGTGACGAGGCCGTGGAGTTCACCCGGATCTCACCGGGTGGCGTCCTGTTCGGCGGCTTCGACGCCCACCTGACCGACGCCCTGTACATCAACGTCGACCTCGACGTGGGCTACGCCTACCGGGTCTGGGTGACGCTGCACGGCGGCATCGGCTTCCGCTTCTGAGCCGTTCCAGCCGCCGTCCGGAGCTGTGATGTCCGACGACGACAAGCCCCTGTTCGATCCCTCTGACCTCGGCTCGCTGGGCAACCTGATGGGCGACCTGATGGGCCAGGTCCAGCAGATGCAGAGCAACCTCCAGCAGATGCGCGGCAAGGTGCGAGAGAAGACCGTCGAGGGCCGCGCCGGCGGTGGCATCGTCACCGTCACGGCCAACGGGGCGTCGGAGATCCTCCGGGTCACCATCGACCCGGTGGCGGTCGATCCCCGGGACGTGCCCATGCTGGAGGACCTGATCGCGGCTGCCACCAACGACGCCCTCGCCCAGGCGCGCGCGCTGATGAAAGCGGAGATGGCCTCGGTGACCGGAGGGCTCCCCATCCCCGGCCTCTCGGATCTGCTGTGAGCGACCCGATCCGGCAGCTGATCGGGCAGCTGAGCCGGCTGCCCGCTATCGGGGAGAAGACCGCCACCCGGCTGGCGTTCCACATCCTCCGCTCGCGCAACGACCTGGCCCGCGACCTCGCAGCGGCGCTGGTGGACGTGGCCCAGCAGGTCACCCTGTGCTCGCGGTGCTGCAACCTGGCGGCGAGCGATCCGTGCCCCCTGTGCGAGGACCCGCGCCGTGACGCGGCGCTGGTCTGCGTGGTCGAGCAACCCCAGGACCTGCTCGCCGTGGACGCCAGCGGTGAGTTCCGGGGCACGTTCCACGTGCTGCACGGGGCCCTCAATCCGCTGGACGGGATCGGCCCGGAGGACATCCACGTCAAGGAGCTGCTGGCGCGGCTGGGTGACGGAGACGTCGGCGAGGTGATCCTGGCGACGAACCCGACGGTCGAGGGGGAGACCACCGCGCTGTACCTGGCGAGGCTGCTCAAGCCGCTGGGGGTGCGGGTGACGCGCATCGCCCAGGGCATCAGCGTCGGCGCGGAGCTGGAGTACACCGACGGCGGCACGATCGCCCGGGCGCTCCAGAACCGTCAGGAGGTCTGAGCCAGCATCTCCCGCACCACGGCCCGGTTGGCGTCGAAGGTGCGGCCCATGTCGCGCGCCACCAGCCGGGCGATCAGCCCCCCGATCAGCGGGATGTCCATGTCGATGTGCACAACCTCGCGCACCACGGTGACGTCGCCGTCCTCCGTCACGGTGGTCACCCCCCGGATGTGTACGCGGTCCGCGTCGGGCCCGTCGTACACCCACGTCAACGTGCGCCCGTCGGCCTGCAGGTGGTAGCGCAGGGACGTCTGCCGCGTCCGGCTGCGGTCCACACCGCCCGTGCGGTGGCGCTCGTACTGGTCACACAGGACCTCGAACACCCGCTCCCCCTCGGGCGCTCCCAGGTCGACGTACCGCGCCTCGGCCACGTCGTCTCGGGCGCCGTGGGCCCGTTCCAGGAATGCCGGCGAGCACATCAGCTCGACCACCCGCCCTGGGGTGACCGCGATCCGATCCTCGTTGACGGTCCTCACCCGTACCGTCCGGGTTGCGACTCGGTCAGCCGCTGGAAGGTGCCCGTGGACGACACCAGCGCCGCGTCCCGCCCCTGGCTCGGGTCCGCGGCATGTACCAGGTGACAGGCCACGCGGTGTCCGGGCCCCACGTCCCGCATCGCCGGTTCCTCCACGCGACACAGCGCCTCGGCCGCCGGGCAGCGGGGGTGGAAGCGGCAGCCGCCCGGCGGTGACACCGGGGAGGGCACCTCGCCGCGCAGCACCAGCCGCTGACGCCGGCGCTCCTGGTGCGGATCGGGCAGCGGCACCGCGCTGACCAGGGCGCGCGTGTAGGGGTGCAACGGCTGCTCCACGATCCCCTCGGCCGTGGACTCCTCCACCAGCCGGCCGGCGTACATCACGGCGACCCGGTGGGCCACCGAGGCGACCGCGGCCAGGTCGTGGGTGATGAACAGGTAGCTGACCTGGTAGCGCTCCTGCAGGGAACGCAGCAGGTTCAGGATCTGGGCGCGGATGGAGATGTCGAGCGCGCTCACCGGTTCGTCGGCCACGACCAGCTCGGGCTTGAGCGCCAGGGCACGCGCGATGCCGATGCGCTGCCGCTCGCCCCCGCTGAACTCCCGCGGGAAACGATAGGCGAGGGACGGCTCCAGCCCACACTCGTGCATCAGGCGCCGCACCCGCTGCCGCAGCTCGCTGCCCGACGCCATGCCGAACGTCCGCAGCGGCTCGGCGATGATGTCACCGACCCGCATGCGGGGGTCCAGGGAGGAGAACGGATCCTGGAAGATCATCTGCATCCGCCGCCGCGTCTGCCGCAGGGGCTCACCGCCCAGGAGCGCGAGGTCCCTGCCGCGCAACAGGATCTCCCCCGACGTCAGGGGCACGAGCCGCAGGATGGCTCGGCCGCAGCTGCTCTTGCCGCACCCGCTCTCCCCGACCAAGCCGAGCGTCTCTCCCACGCCGATCTGCAGGTCCACACCGTCCACGGCGCGCGCGTGACCGGTCCGGCGACGCCGCAGGAAGCCCCGGTTGACCGGGTACCACACCCGCAGGTCCCGTACCTCCAGAAGCGGGTCGGGGGAGACCGCCGTGAAGGCCGTGCTGATGTCGGGATGAACGCTCAACGACGTCCCTCCAGCGCCCAGCAGGCGGCGTGGTGACCGTCCGTCAGTTGGACCGACGGGGGGTAGGCGCCGGCGCAGGGCTCGTGAGCCAGGCCGCAGCGGGGCCGGAACGGACACCCCCCCGGCACGGCCAGGGGCCGGGGCGGCCGCCCCGGGATCGGCTCGACCGGGCCGCGCCGGTCCAGCCGCGGGACCGCCCGCAGCAGCCCACGGGTATACGGGTGCTGGGGGTTGGCGTACAGCTGGGCCGTGGGAGCCTCCTCCACGATCCGGCCCGCGTACATCACGGCCACGCGGTCGGTCAGTCCCGCGACCACGCCCATGTCGTGCGAGATGAGCAGCACGGCCGTGCCCACCTTCGCCCTCAGGGTCGCGATCAGATCCAGGATCTGCGCCTGGATGGTCACGTCCAGCGACGACGTGGGTTCGTCCGCGATCAGCACCGCAGGATCGCAGGCCAGGGCCATGGCGATCATCACGCGCTGACGCATGCCGCCGGAGAACTCGTGCGGGTAGGCGTCGAACCTGTCGCGGCCGTCGGCGATGCCCACCATGCCGAGCAGGCGCACCACCTCGTCGTGCGCGGCCGCCCGGGACAGGTTGCGGTGCAGCTGGACCACCTCTGCGATCTGCTTGCCCACCGTGATGTACGGCGTCAGGCTCGCCATCGGATCCTGGAACACCATGGCGATGTCGTTGCCGCGCACCTTGCGCAGCTCGCCCTCGGGCAGCGACAGCAGGTCGCGGCCACGGAAGGTGATCCGGCCCCGCACGATCCGGCCCGGCGGATCGGGCACCAGTCCGAGCACGCCGAGGCTGGTCACGCTCTTGCCACAGCCGCTCTCGCCGACCAGGCCCAGCACCTCGCCGGCGTGCAGGTGGAAGCTGACTCCGTCGACGGCGCGGGCGATGCCCTCTCGGGTGAAGAACTGCACGTGCAGGTCATCGACCTCGAGCAACGGCGCGGCGACCGCGGGCTGGGGACCCGAGGGCATGGACACGGCTCGCTCGGTCACGGCCCCTCCCTGTGCGGGTCGAACGCGTCACGCAGCCCGTCGCCGAGGAAGTTGAGGCTCAGCAGGGTCGCGGCCAGGGCCAGCCCCGGGAAGGTGATCAGCCAGGGGAACAGATCCATGGTCGCCGCGCCCTCGGCCGCCAGCGATCCCCAGCTCGCGTCCGGGGGCTGGATACCGAGGCCGATGAAGCTGAGGAACGCCTCGGCCAGCATCACCACCGGCATGGTCAGGGTGGCGTAGACCACGATCGGTCCGATCGTGTTGGGCACCAGGTGCTGGAAGATGATGGTGAACTCGCGCACGCCCGTTGCGCGCGCGGCCTCGACGAACTGCCTCTTCTTCAACGTCATGATCTGTCCACGCACGACACGACTCATGGTCAGCCACTGCACGGCGCCAAGGGCGATGAACAGTACCCAGGGTCGGTGCCCGAGGAAGACCATCAGCATGATCACGAACAGCAGGTAGGGCAGGGAGAACAGGATGTCGACGAAGCGCATCATCAGGCCGTCCACCCAGCCGCCGTAGTACCCGGAGACCGCCCCGTAGGTGACCCCCACCAGCACGCTCAGCAGCGTGGCCAGCAGGCCCACGAACAGGGAGATGCGCGCGCCGTACAGCACCCGTACGAACAGGTCGCGCCCCAGCGTGTCGGTCCCGAACAGGTGCAGCCTCGCCCTCCCCGACCCGTCCTGAGCGAGGGAGCTGTCCACCGACCGGGTGAGGGGGGGCTGGGGTCCCAGCACCAGGTCCTGGTCGTTCGGACCGATCCCGACCACGTACTCGGCGATCAGCGGCGCGGTGACTGCGCCCAGGGCCATCACCAGCACGACCACGCCGCCGGCCACGGCCACGCGGTTGCGCACGAAGCGCTGCCACCCCTCGGCCAGCGGCCCGATCGCGGGCGCGCGCCGGTGCGGCCCGTCCCCGGGCGCCGGATCGGACAGCTGGGTCCACGAGCTGATCACGTCACTCATCACGCACCCTCGGGTCCATCCAGGCGTGCAGCACGTCCACCACGAGGTTCATGGCGATCAGCACGGCGCTGAACACGATGATCGTGCCCATCACCAGCGTGTAGTCCCGGTTGAGCGCCGCCTGCACGAACTGTCTCCCCAGCCCCGGGATGTTGAAGATCAGCTCGATGACCAGCGAGCCGGTCAGGATGCGCGCTGTGGCGGGCCCCAGGTAGCTCACCAGCGGCCCCAGCGCGCCGCGCAGGGCGTGGCGCAGCACGACCACCCGCTCGGCCAGTCCCTTGGCCCGCGCTGTGCGGATGTAGTCCTCCTCCATCACCTCCAGCAGTCCGGCGCGGGTGAGGCGCGCGATGTGGGCGGCGTACATCGCGCCCAGGCAGATCGCCGGGAGGACCACGTGGGCCGGGGTGCTGAACCCGGCCACCGGCAGCCAGCCCAGGGTCACCGCGAACAGCAGCACCAGCAGGGGTGCCAGCACGAAGTCCGGCACGCTCACGCCCAGGATGGCCACGAACATGGACCCGTGATCCAGGGCCGTGTTGCGGTTGAGCCCGGCCGTCAGGCCCGCCCCCACCCCCAGGGCCAGCGCGAACAGCAGGGCCACGCCGCCGAGGGTCGCCGAGGCGGGCAGGCCGCGCCACAGCAGCTCGTTCACCGTGAGGTTGGGGTAGCGCGTGGACGGGCCCAGGTCTCCCCGGCACACCATCAACACGTAGTCCACGAACTGGGTGCGACGGATGTCGGACCAGCGCGTGTACACCCGCACCCGGTACTCGCCGCTGACCGGATCCAGCTCCTGGTAGATGGGGAACACCTCCCAGTCGAGGTGGTAGGTGCGCTCGAGGTTGCGGCGCACCTCGTCGGGCACGCCCGGATCATGGGAGAACGGCCCCCCGGGGGCCGCGTGGATCATGGCGAAGCTGATGACGACGATGGCCAGCAGCGTGGGCACGCTGGCCAGGATCCTCCGCAGAACGAAGGTGACCAACGCCCGCCTCAGTCCCCGCGCATCAGCAGGTAGGAGAACCGCTCCTGGGCGTCACCACAGTCGTCGATATCCCACGTGTAGTTGTCCACGTTGAGCGCGTACATGTCCCAGTGGTCCATGGCGTGCTCCGCGATCAGCACATCGAAGTCGCCCGGCTGGATCTCGATGGTCATACCGCCGCCCCGCACGTCGATGGAGTGCAATTCCGCCTTGCCGCACACGCCGTTGCGGCGAGCCACCTTGTCGGCACGCGTCACCTCGAAGGGGTAGACCTGCTCGTCGGTGATGATGCGGCCGCCCTCGCCCGCGTCCCCGACCATCTCGACCACGCATTCCTGGGTGGAGGGATCGTCACAGGGGCCGTTGTAGACGACGAAGCCGAAGGTGTCCCGGGCGTGGTCGAACTCCGCGTGGATCGTGACGATCTCGTCCTCGTCCTTGTCGATCGGCCGCTCGAGCTCGGGCACGGTGTATCCGAACCGGGTCTCGTTGCCGTCCTCGTCGGCGATGCGGAAGATCCACTCGGGCAGGTCCTCGTCCGATCCCTTGGCGCCGCAGTCGCCGATCGGATCCTGGGCCTCGTCGTTCCAGGCATCGGAGACCAGCTCGCCGGTGTGATGAATGACGCGGTGGCCGTCCGCACTGGTGTAGCTGTCGATGTCCGAGTCGATGCAGAACTGGAACGGCTCGTACGGTTCGCCGAGCCAGCAACCGCTCACCAGCACGAGCCAGACGAATCCCAACCAACCTGCGTGGCGCATGATCCAACGCTCCTCGTCGTTCCTTCGTTCGAGAGGCCCGATTCTACCTCACAACCAGCTTCGCTGGATGTGCTTGCATGCGATCATGGCCTGGCCCACGGCCACGGACACCGACATCACGTCCGGTGAGCACAGGTCCCCCACCGCGTAGATACCGGGCGCGCAGCGGTTGTCGCGGTCGACCACCAGGTACCCGCGCTCGTCCACCGTCAGGTCGCCGCACAGCGTTCCCGTGGCGGGCTCCACGCCGATCCGCACGAACAGGCCCGCACACGGTATCTCGCGGCCGTCGTCGAGCCTCACGCCGCGCACGTCCGGGTCCCCGAGCACCTCGACCACCGACCGGCCGGCGTGCACATCGATGCGCGGGTCCCGCTCGACCTCGGCGCGGAAGTCGGGTCGCGCCACGACCGTCCCCCGGTGGACGAGATGGACCTCGCCACAGACCTCGGCCAGCAGCGCCGCCCCCTCGAAGGCCGCGTCTCCGCCGCCCACGATGACCGCGACCTCCCCCTCCACGGTGCCCCGGTCGCGCGTGACCGTGTAGCTCACGCCCCGGCCGCGCAGACGCCGCTCCGATGCCAGCCCCAGCACGCGCCTCGACACGCCAGTCGCCAGGATCACCGCGTCGACGGGCATCGAGCCGGTCGTGGCGGTGTGCAGCTGCAGCGGATCGCGGCGCAGCCCGGTCACCGCACACGCCAGCTCCACCGAAACGCCAGCGTGCTCGCAGTGGGCCGCAAACCTGCGGGCGAGGCCCGGACCGTCGGTGGTCGGGATGCCCGGGTAGTCGGTGATCGGGCTGTGCACGCGCAGCAGCTGCCCGCCCAGCGCCTCCCCGGCCTCGAACAGGCACGGCCGCAGCCCCAGGCGGACGGCCCAGATGCCGGCGGCCATGCCCCCGGGACCCCCGCCGACGATCGCC
>CAZXHG010000039.1:0-10601 GCA_964639985.1 uncultured Rickettsiales bacterium | reverse complement strand
GCGGCGGCACACCACGCTTCATGCCCCCTCCTCCTGCCCCGCGCTCTCCCACCACGTCCACAGGGTGACGCGGTAGGAGGTGGGCTCGCCCTCGTACGCGCTGAGCCACAGGTACAGGGTGTGGTCCGCGGACAGCGAGCCGTTCGAGCTGCCCCCCGTGACGAACGGACCCGGGTCCTGGCTGCCGAGGAACGCCTGTTGCGAGCCGTCCTCCCAGGTCGACCAGACCGCGAAGTCGAGGTCGGCCGAGGGTTCGGGCCACTCGATCTGCAGGTGCAGCACGCCGGGCTCGGCCAGGCGAAAGGCGAAGCAGTCCAGGTCACCGAGGTCGTAGTCCAGCGGCACCACCGTGTCGATGCGGCCATCGATGCGGCTCACCATGCCCGTGGGTGCCAGCGTGCCCAGCCACTGCCCCTCCCGCCCGTAGCACTGCTCGAACAGCGCGTCGTTGGGTTCGGTCTCGCTGAACCAGCGATACTGCTGTGACGTGTCCACGGCGCCGTCACAGTCGTTGTCCTTGCCGTCCCAGTACTCGGGTGCGCCGGGGTGGGTCGCGGGATCGTCGTCCGCGCAGTCGACCTCCGGCGGGAATCCGTCCCCGTCGCCGTCCTCGGCACAGCTGGCCGTGGCACCGACGACCACGCACAGCAGCAACGGTTCCCAGCGCGGCATCGCGCTAGGGTATCATCCGCTCGTGCGTACGCTCACCTGCTCCGTACTGCTGTCGGCGCTCCTCGCGGTCGCGCCTCCCCCCGCCCACGCCGAGGTCGACGAGGCCGCGCCGGTGGCCAACCTGCCCGACCCCGAGCGATACCGGCCCGCCGAGTTCGGCGTGGAGCTGCGCGACCGCAACCTCGAGCTGGGGGGCACCCAGATCGGGGTGTGGGAGGACATCGCCGGCGACCTCGACCTCGCCGCTCTGCCCGACGTGGCCCCCCCCTGCCGCGACGTGCGCGCCGACGGGCGCGCCCTGACCGTGGCGATGGTGTGTCCCGATGGCGCAGGCGCGGAGCGATTGGTCGTGGTCTACCAGGGCGTCGTCCTGCGCTTCGATCGCACCCTCGTGCCCGGCTCCTCCATCGGCCTCAGCGACGACGGCGTGCGGGTCGCGGCCGTGATGCAGGAGGAGGGCGGGGCCGCCCTGCACCTGCTGGACCTGCACCGGACGCGGGACATCGTGGTGCTGGGCCTGGACCGACCGGACGATCCTGCGCTGGCGGGGGCGGGCATGGCCATCGCGTGTACGGCCCGGGTCGAGGACGCTCGCCACGTGGTCGTGATCGACCTCGAAGACTCCCTGGCCCGCGTCCTGTCCTCGGGGCACACCGAGGTGGTCACCGGCGCCATCTCGGCCAACGGCCGCCGCGTCGTGTACCAGGGTGAGGTCGAGGAGAAGGAGGACTTCTACCTGGTGGACGTGGACCGCAAGGTGCGGTTCAACATCTCCGACAGCGACGGCACCACCTCGTCGGTGGACGTGTCCCAGCACGGTGACGTGGTGGCATTCGTGTCCCGCTTCGGCGGCGCCATGGGCGTGTTCACCGCGGACATCAACAACCGCAAGGTGCTCAACCGCTCCGGCGCGTTCCAGCCCCTGGGCGAGGTGTTCCTCTCCGCCACGGGCTCACGCTACGCCGTGGTCCGCACCGGCGCGGCCGAGGCCCTCGAGATCTGGGACACCGACGGCCGCTACACCGAGCAGGTCGCCACCGTGGTGGAGGAGTTCGACGCGCTGGACATGGCCAGCGACGGGCTGTCGGTCATCGCCCTGTGCCCTCACCAGGGTCGCCGCGCGGCCGCGGTCCGGATCCACCCGCTGCCACCCCGGGAGTAACGAGCACCGCGGCCAGCTCGCCCCGCATCCACAGCACCCACGCGATCAGAGCGATCACGCCCAGGGAGAGATCCAGCCACAGCGCCGTGAGGTATCCGACGGGCGCCAGCCACGCCGCCACGATCAACAGCCGGCCTGCCCGGCCACGGCGCGCTCGACCGGACAGCACCAGGCCCACGCTCGCCACCGCCGCCGGGAAGTGGAGGCACTGGTCGTAGTCGAACAGGTGCGGTGTGCCCAGCAGGGCCACGGACAGCGCGAGGCCCACGGCCAGCACGCGGGTGTCGTGCTGGCGGGCGCCCCGCCAGCACACCGGCGCCACCCACGCGAGGAGCACCGCAGCCAGCGCGGTCCCGGCCCAGCCCGCGACCACCTCGGCCCCGAACGGCTCCGCCGGCAGCCCCAGCAGGGTGCGCGCCGTGAGCTGCCGTTCTGGCATCAGCCACATCTGCTGCGTCAGGTCCGGGTTGTCCGCCACCATCGCGAGGTACCCCCGCCACGGGGCCGCGCCATGCAGGGTCAGGGACGCCGCCAGCACGGCGCCGCCGCCGAGGAGGAATCCGACCAGCGCGCGGCCGCTCCCGACCACCACCACCGCCGCGAGCGCGGCCACCGCCAGGGTCGGCTTCACGCACAGCACCCCCAGCGGGAGCCCCGCCGCCAGCCACCACCATCGGCCCCCCGGCACCCGTCGTACCGCGCCGAAGCCCAGCGCCACCAGCAGCAGCCAGGCCCCGGAGAACTGACCGGTCAGCACCATCATCCACATGGACGGGCTGGCCAGCGCGAGCGCGCCGACCAGCCACCTGCGTGGACCGAGCTCCGCCCGGGTTTCGACCAGCAGCAGGACGCCCAGCGCGAACAGCGCCGACATGCCCAGGACGAACGCCCGTGACCCGACCGCATATCCCAGCCCATGCGCCAGCGCGCAGGCCTGGTAGATCGGGGGCGGGTAGGCGAGCTGGTAGCGGGGCGGCCGCCGCGGGAACAGGTGGGCCATCTCCTCGCGGTACCGTGACGCCTTGTACAGGTCGCGGCCGTGACCGTCCTCGGCCAGCACGGCTCCACCGGCCCAGAACGCCACCAGATCGCCGCCCCTGGCCACGTCACGCTTCGGCCCGGCGGGATCCGTGCCCGCCAGCGCCATGACGAGCACCACGCTGGCGGTGACCCCCACCGCCGCGATCGCGACTCGCTCCAGCCATGGCACGGACTGACGCATGCGCTGGGACTGTACCACCGAGAACGCCCGTGCCATCCGGGCAGGAAACGGGTAGATTCAGCCGTCGCACGAGGACACGGCATGACCGACGGCCTGGCCAGCGGGCGGATCGCCGCCTTCTTCGACTTCGACCGCACCCTGATCGGGATCAACTCCGGTCGCCTGTGGGTCCAGTCCGAGCGCCGCGCCGGCCGGATCAGCCGCTGGCAGCTGATGCTCGCCAGCGCCATGTTCCTGCGCTACCACCTGTCGATGATCGACATGGCCGAGGCCATGAGCAAGGCGATCAGCACGGTCGCGGGCGAGCCCGAGCAGGACCTGGCCGACCGCACCCGGCAGTGGTACCACGACCAGGTCCGCCCCCACCTGCTGCCCCCGGCCCTCGAGGCGCTCGAGCACCACCGCGAGCAGGGCCACGCGCTGGTGCTGCTGACCACCTCCTCGCCGTACCTCAGCCGCGCGGTCGTGGAGGATCTGCACCTTCACGACTACGGCTGCACCGCGTTCGAGGTGGACGCCGAGGGGCGATTCACGGGCCAGGTGGTAGAGCCGATCTGCTATGGCCCGGGCAAGATCGAGCACGCCCTGCGCATCGCGTCCCGCCACGGCCTGGACGTGGACGCGTCGTACTTCTACACCGACTCGTACTCGGACCGGGCCATGCTGAGGAAGGTCGACCACCCCCGGGTGGTCAACCCCGATCCCCGGCTACGCCGGCTGGCCCGCAAGAAGGGCTGGCGGGTCCTGGACTGGGGCGCGGGCTGAGGTCGGCTCCAAAGCGCGCTTCGCCGCGCCGTTCCGCCGTTGTACACTGATCACGAGGAATGGGGAGCGCGCATGCACGTGGACAAGGAACGCCTGGAGATCCGCCCCCTGCGCGAGGACGACTACGAGGGGATCGTCGACATCGACACCCGCGCTGCGGGGCGCGCGCGCCATGACTACATCGGCCGCAAGTTCGAGAACGCGATCCAGAGCGCCGGCCAGCTCGGCACCTCCTACGTGGCCACCCTCGACGGCGTGGTGGTCGGCTTCATCATGGGCGAGGTGTACCTCGGCGAGTTCGGCATCCCCGCGGACACCGCCACCATCGACACCATCGGCGTGCACCCGGACCGGGAGGGCATGGGCATCGCCCGCATGCTGCTGGGCGAGTTCGTCCGCCACTGCCGTACCGCCGGCGTCAAGCGCATCCACACGCTGGTCGAGTGGACCGAGGAGCCCCTGCTGCGGTTCTTCGACCACATGGGGTTCGTGCCGGCGAAGGTGTTGAGCCTGGAGCTGAAGCTCTAGCCCCAGACGCGCTGCTTGATCAGGGGGGCGATGTCGTCGATTGGGATTCGCTGCTGGTCCATGGTGTCGCGGTCGCGGATGGTGACCGTGCGGTCCTCGAGGGTCTGGCCGTCGACCGTGAGGCAGAAGGGGGTGCCCGCCTCGTCGTGGCGGCGGTAGCGGCGGCCGATGGCGTGCTGGGCGTCCATGCGGGAGTTGATGCCCGCGGCCAGCAGGTCCGACACGATCTCTCGCGCCAGATCGGGCATGCCGTCCTTCTTCACCAGGGGCAGCACCGCACACTTGTAGGGTGCCAGCCGCGGGTGCAGCTTCAGCACCACCCGCTTCTCCATCTTGCCCTTGGCCGACAGCGCCTCCTCCTCGTGATAGGCGTCCAGCAGGTACATCAAGGCGCCACGGGTGGCCCCAGCCGCAGGCTCGATCACGTACGGCAGGAAGCGGTAGCCCTGCTTGCCGGTCTCGGGGTTGGTCATCTGCGGGTCGAAGTAGCCCAGCTTGACCCCGGAGTGCTTCTGGTGCTTGCCCAGGTCGTAGTCCGTGCGGTTGGCCACTCCCTCGAGTTCGTCCCAGCCCCACGGGTAGCGGTACTCGATGTCGAAGCAGGACTTGGCGTAGTGGGCCAGCTCCTCGGGCTCGTGGGGCCGCAGGCGCAGGTTCTCCGGGTGGTTCATGAACTGCTGCCACCACCGCATGCGGGCGTTGCACCAGTACTCCATCCACTCGTCGTCCGTGCCCGGCGCGCAGAAGAACTCCATCTCCATCTGCTCGAACTCGCACGAACGGAAGATGAAGTGCTCGACCGTGATCTCGTTGCGGAACGACTTGCCCATCTGGGCGATGCCGAACGGCAGCTTGATGCCCATGGACTGCTGGATGTTCTGGAACTGCACGAACATCGCCTGCGCGGTCTCCGGACGCAGGTACACGGCCGAGGGCCGGAGGATGTCCTCGAGCTTCGAGCGTAGCTCGCGGCCGCCCAGGTCCTCGCCCGACTCGATGAATTCGGCGATCTCCCCCAGGGGATCCACCGAGCCGATGCTGGTACGGAACATCAGGTTGAAGGCCCGCTCATCCGACAGGAACGGGCTGCCACAGTTGGGGCACACGTAGCCGCGCTCGTTGCCCACGGCGCCGAACACGTTCTTGCCGCGGCGCTGCAGGTCGGGGTGCGCATCGGTCAGCAGCGCCAGCGCGGCCTTGGCCCGGCCCTTGTCCGCGAACTCCATCGGGGCAGGGTCCCCGGCGGCGACCTTGGGGGCCTTGTCGGCGCGGAACCGCTCCTTGCACACGAGGCAGTCCACCAGCGGGTCCTTGAACCCGGCGAGGTGGCCCGAGGCCTCCCAGACGTCGGTGTGCATCACCACGGACGCGTCGAGCCCGACCACGTCCTCGCGGGAGTGCACCATCGCGCTCCACCAGGCGTCCATCAGGTTGCGCTTCAGCTCCACACCCAGGGGGCCGTAGTCGTAGGCACTGCGCAGGCCGCCGTAGATCTCGCTCGACTGGAACACGAAGCCCCGCTGCTTGCACAGCGAGACGATGGTCTTCATCCGCTCTTCGCCGCTGGGGCCACAGTCGGTCATCTCAGTGCCTCCTCGAGGGTGGGGCACCGTATACCGCACCAGTCGCGGTGAGGCCAGCGGTGTAGCCAGAGCGACACCGCTCGCTCGATGTTCGATCGGCTATCTACTCGACAGAGATCGGCGGCAAGGGGTAGTCCGTTTCTGGACACCACTCGACGGTGCCTGCTTCCTCGTGCCCGACAGGCTCGTCCACACCGCCACAATCCTGCCACACGAGATCCAGACCGTTGCCTTGGTAGGTGTTCCCCGACAAAGTAGCCGTGGAACGATCCAGCAGGATCCCGATGCGTGGGGCGGCGGTGATCTCGTTGTCCTCCAACTGCGCGTCCGCGACATTGGTTGCGACGAGTACGTCGCCGTAGCCCGCGACCTTCCCCCCGATGAGGCGATTGCCGGAGAGAATGTAGGCTCCTGCGCCGTCGAGGAACACCGCGGCGTGGTCCTGGCCGGAGACGTCGGAATCCATCAACGTCACGTCGGCTCCTTCGGCGAAGTAGACACCGAATCCACCGCCGTCCGTGTCATCGACAGCCGTCCCCGCAATCGAACAGGACGTGAATTCTGCGGAACTGCCAACCACCACCGCTCCCGCGATTTTGCTGTCTTGTAGTTCGCAGTCCCCACACACCAGTGAGGCGCTCGCGTCGACCATGATCCCAGGGCCTTCCGTGGCATCAACGAATATCGTCTGCACTTCGATGGTCGCGCCTTCCCTGACGTGTATCCCCCTGGCGGCAGCCCCGGCCAGATCTCGCGAGGTTCCACTCACGGTCACATCGCCGATGGCAGCCTCGGTGTTGGCTCCCTCAACGAAGATGCCTGCTTCGGTGCTTCTCTCGACGAGGCACGATGTCGCGTCAAGGAACGCTCCCCCCGCGACGACGATCCCCTTGCCCGATTCCCCGTGGCTACCGGGCTGTGTATCCAGGACCTCGACATCTTCGAGACGGACGCTGGTATTGGCGAGCTGCGCGGAAATCCCGATGTCTGCGTTGTCCGCTACTGTGGTCCGACAAGCGTGCAGGTACGCGCCGGAACGGACCTCAATCCCGCGGCCATATCCCAAGGACGGATCACTCGATGTATCCCGGATCTCCACGTCGGTAAGAGCCACGTGGGTCCCCGGCCCCGTGGCATAGATACCGTACATGGCGTTGCGCGCCACGAGACAATCCGTGGCCTCGACGTAGGCCTCGAATTGCGCGATCAGGCCGATGCCGGCGCTCCCGTTGTCTCCGGTGTTGTTGTCCTGGATGACGACCTGCGTCAACGACAGGTGACTGCCCGGGTACGACACGACCACACCAGCGCCGACATTCTGCTCGATGACGGCGTACTCAAGCACGACATGGCCCGCTGCCACGACGACCCCGCCCCATTGCCCACCAAGAACAGTCAGGCCGGCGATCTGCACTCCGTCTCCGCTGCTGAACGATCCTTCCACCAGAACGGTCGCATCGTCCTCCCCACCCGCAGCGCCATCCAGAAACACCCTGTCCGCGCAGCGCCCGGCGAGCTGGACCTGGGCGTGCTCTTCGGTCAGCACCAGGTTCTCCGAATAGACGCCCCCCGCCACAGCCACCATCCCGCCACCGGCACCAGCCGCTGCGTCCAGACCCGTCTGTATGGACTGGAAGGGCGCCTGCTCCGACCCGTTCCCGCCATCATTGGCCTGGACATCCACGAACACGGTATCGGCTGCCAGAGGGAGGACGCCCCACGTCCCATCGCCGCAGTTGCCCGGATCACAGGGCCAGCTGTCGTCGACCAGGCCGTTGCAGTCGTTGTCGATCCCGTCGCACGCCTCCCTGGCACCCGGATTGACGAGGGGATCAGCGTCGTCGCAGTCCCCGCCGCCACCATACCCATCCCCATCGATATCCCAACTCTCCGGGAACCTGGCTGGGAGGCAGCCGTAGAGCAGCGAGGCGGAAAGCAGGCAGTTCAAGAAAAGGCCGCCCTGGGCGGCCAACGCCAAACTACTTGCGATTCTCCCCATCGTCCGCCATCCCTTCAGCACCAGGGGGAAACCGATGCGGAAGACGGTTCGATCGTTCACACAGTCGTAGCCGCCGTGCATGTCAACGGGCTCCCTCCAGCGCGAGGATAGCACTCAAGCCGAGAGGACCTAGGAACTTATGAGAGTCCCCATTTTCTGCTACCCTCGGCTCCTCAATGCCGACGCAGAAGGCCGACGCAGCTGCTCCCAAGCCGGATGGGCGGTCCGCGCGCGCAGAGCGAATGCGCGCCGAGACCCAGGCCCGCATCCTGGCCGCAGCCAGTGCGCGCTTCGCCCAGCAGGGCTACCACCGCACCTCGGTGGACGACATCATCCAGTCCGCGGGCATCGCCCGGGGCACCTTCTACCTGTACTTCGAGGCCAAGCGGGCAGTGCTCGAGGCGCTGCTACAGCAGACCCTGTCCGGCATCGGCGGCTCGGTCAGCCGCATCGAGCTCGACCACCCGGATCCACCGCGCGTGCAGCTGCTGGCCAACCTCGAGCGGGTGTGGGCCGTGTTCGCCTCCAACCCGCAGACGACCCGCATCGTGCTGGGTGGGTTGCACGGTGTGGATCCCGAGTTCGACGCCCAGGTGGGCGCGCTCGAGGCCACGGTGAAGTCGATGATCGTGCGCTCGATCAGGCGCGGCCAGGAGATGGGCCTGCTGCACGATTTCGATCCCAGCATGGGGGCCTGCTCGCTGATCGGAGCATTCAAGGAGAACCTCGCCGACGAGCTGATCCGCGAGGATACGCCCGCCCGCGGGCCGGCCCGCGTGGCAGAGATGCTCGACGTGCTCATGCTGGGCGCGGGCACGGATCTGCTGCGCGCGCTGGTCGCGGAATGACCTCCATCCTGCTGGCCTCGGCCTCCCCCCGCCGGCGAGATCTGCTGGCCTCGGTCCGGATCCCTTTCGAGATCGAGGTCCCGGACGTGGACGAGTCCCCGCACCCCGGCGAGTCGGCCCGCGACCTCACCCGGCGCCTCGCCGAGGCGAAGGCGCGCGCGGTGCACGCGCGGCGCCCGCGCGACAAGGGGCTGGTGCTGGCCGCGGACACCGCGGTGGTCATCGATGGCGAGGCGCTCGGCAAGCCGCGGGACGAGTCCGACGCCGCGGCCACCCTGCGCCGCCTCTCCGGCCGCGAGCACGTGGTCATGACCGGGTTCGGGCTGCTCGACCAGGCCCGCGGCACGTTCCACGGCGCCGTGGCGGAGACGCGCGTGTGGTTCCGCGCGCTGACCGACGAGGAGATCGAGGGCTACGTGGCCACCGGCGAGCCCATGGACAAGGCCGGCGCCTACGCCTGCCAGGGGATCGGGGCCTTCCTGATCGCCCGGGTCGAGGGCAGCTACACCAACGTCGTGGGGCTGCCCCTGGGCCAGGTGCTGGAGGCGCTGCGGCGCGTCGGCGGACCGACCGCGTTCGCCTGGAGGAGTGGATGAGCGACCTGCGCGCGATGGTGGCGGACAGCCTGGCCCGCGTGGCCGACCAGGTGGCCGAGGCGGCCACGGCCGCCGGCCGGGATCCGTCCGAGGTCACGCTGATCGCGGTCAGCAAGGCCCAGGATCCAGAGAAGCTGGCTGCAGCGGCGGCCACGGGCCACGTGGACTTCGGCGAGAACTACGTGCAGGAGTTCCGCGGCAAGGTCGAGCGGTTCGCGGAGGCGGGCCTGCGATGGCACTTCATCGGCGGGCTGCAGACCAACAAGGTCAAGTACCTGGTGGGCAACGTGCACGCCATCCACTCCGTCGACCGGTTCAAGCTGGGCCGGGAGATCGCGAAGCGATCGGCCGCGTCCGGTTTCACCACGCGCGTCCTGGCCCAGGTCAACGTGGGCGAGGAGCTGAGCAAGGGGGGATTCGAGCCTGACGAGGCGGAGGAACGGATCGGGCAGCTCGCCGAGCTCGACGGCATCGCGCTGGAGGGCCTGATGGCCGTGCCGCCGTTCCTCGATCCCGAGGAGGTGCGGCCGTACTTCGTGCAGCTGCGCGAGCTTCGCGACCGGCTCGCCGGCTCACTGGCGCTGCCCCTGCCCATGCTGAGCATGGGCATGAGCGGCGACTTCGAAGCCGCCATCGCCGAGGGCGCCACCCACGTGCGCGTGGGCACGGCAATCTTCGGCGCCCGCGCCCACCGCCGATCGGTGTAGAACGAAGCAGCGGGGTCAAGTCGCGATTTGTGTACTTTGGCCCTGAAAAGTACACAAGTCGCGACTTGACCCCTTCCTCAAATCGCAACTTGACCCTTTCTCTTTCTCTTTCTCTTGGAGGCCCCCATGACCACCGAAGCCCTGGCCAAGGCATTCACCGCCATGCTCAACGACACCGACCTGGTCACCGAGGTCGGCAAGGACGCGGCCGCCGCGCTGGCCGGCTACGACCTCGGCGACGACGAACGCGGGCTGCTGGCCGCGGCCGCCGAGGAGGGCGTGGACTCGATAGGGGAGGACCACGGCGGCGCGATGAAGGCCGTGGCCGCGACGATCAACGCCGACCCCGACGGGGTCACCCCCGAGACCATGGGCGCCATGGTCGCCGCCGTGCGCGAGAAGATGATGGCCCAGCTGGCGCGGGCGGACATCATGGATCCGCGGTTTGCGACGGAGGGGGAGGAGAATTAGGAGGGGGGGAAGAAGGAAGAAGGAGAGGGGGCAGGAGAGGGGTCAAGG
>CAZXHG010000038.1:0-46983 GCA_964639985.1 uncultured Rickettsiales bacterium | reverse complement strand
GGCCAGCGCAGTCCTCAGACTGCGTCGAGGCGCCTTTCCCCGAAGACTGCTAGAGGTCCGACCGACCACCACGCGGCCTACCACTTCTCGGGCGTCGCCACCTGCTCACAGGGCTGCGTCTCGTCGTCCGCCAGCCGGTCTGCGTCGGCGCAGTAGGCGTCGCCCGTGACCGGATCCCGGAGGTCCGCGTCGACCTCCAGCAGGGGTATCAGCACGAAGCGTCGCTGTCGGATGCGGGGGTGGGGCAGGACCAGGTCCGGTTCGTCGCAGCACAGGTCGTCGTACAGCAGCAGGTCGAGGTCGCAGGGGCGGTCATCGGGGCCGCCCGTCCTCCGTTCGCGCCCCAGCTCCTCCTCGATGGTCAGCAGCGAACGGAGCAGGACGGCGGGCGGCCGCTCGGTCTCCACGGCGACCACAGCGTTGAGGAACGGGCGCTCCGAGGCCATCCCTACCGGGGCGGTCTCGTACAGGCTCGAACGGGCGATGACGGCGATGCCCCGCGCTTCGAGCTGAGCCAAGGCCCGCCGCAGGGTCGCGCGGCGGTCGCCGAGGTTGGCGCCGAGGCCGATCAGGATCGGCATCAGGACTCGTCGTCGGTGGAGTCCGCAGCCTGGCTGCGGGCCTGGCGCTCGTCCTCCATGCGGCGGTAGATGGTGCGGCTGTGGATGCCCAGCAGGTTGGCGGCGAACTTCTTGTCGCCGCCGGTGAGGCGCAGGGTCTCCTGGATCATGCGGCGCTCCACCTCGCGCAGGGGCGTGCCGATGGGGAACGACAGCTGCTCGGTGCGGCGCTCGCCGCCCTGCAGGCCGGGAGGCAGGGCAGCCACGCCGATGCGGTCGGTCTGGGTGAGCACCACCGCGCGCTCGATGGTGTTCTGCAACTCCCGCACGTTGCCGGGCCAGCGGTGGCCGTCCAGCAGGTCCATGGCCTCGGCGTCCACGCCGGAGATGGCTTTGGCGTGCCGCTCGGCGTACTGGCGCACGAAGTGGTCCGCCAGCAGGGGCACGTCGCCGGCGCGCTGCCGCAGGGGGGGTAGGTCCACGCGGATCACGTTGAGCCGATAGTACAGGTCCTCGCGGAAGGCCTTGTCCTCGACCATCTCGGCGAGGTCGCGGTTGGTGGCAGCCACGATGCGTACGTCCACGCGGACGGTCCTGCTGCCGCCGACCCGCTCGAACTCCCCCTCCTGCAGCACGCGCAGCAGCTTGACCTGGGTGGCCGGGGAGGTCTCGCTGACCTCGTCCAGCAGCAGGGTGCCGCCGTCGGCGGCCTCGAAGCGGCCCTTGCGCTGGCCGGCAGCGCCGGTGAACGCGCCGGCCTCGTGACCGAACAGCTCGCTCTCCAGCAGGGTCTCGGGCAGGGCCGCGCAGGCGAGGCTGACCAGGGGGCGCTCGGCGCGGGGGCTGAGGCCGTGGATGGCGCGGGCGACCAGTTCCTTGCCCGTGCCGCTCTCGCCGGTGATCAGCACGGTGGCGTTGGTCGGTGCGACCTGCTTGACCACCTCCAGGGAGCTGCGCAGGGCCGCGGAGTGGCCGATGATGCGACCCAGCGGGCCCACGGCCTGCTGGTGCTGCAGCTGGGCCCGCAGCGCGAGGTTCTCGTCGATCAGGGAGCGCTTCTCCAGGGCCTTGCGCACGGTCTTGAGCACCTCGTGGCGCTTGAGCGGCTTGGTCAGGAAGTCGTAGGCCCCCTCCTTCATGGCCTCGACCGCGGTCTCGACGGTGCCGAAGGCGGTGACCAGCACCACCTCGGTGTCCGGGGAGACCATGCGCGCAGCGCGCAGCAGCTCCACGCCGTCCATGCCGGGCATGCGCAGGTCGGTCATCATCAGGGTGGTGGCGCGGGTGCGCAGCGCCTCCAGCGCCTCCTTGCCGGACGAGGCACAGTCCACCTCGTAGCCCGCGCGGGCCAGGGTCCGCTGCAGGGTCTCGCGGTTGGAGCGGTCGTCGTCCACGACCAGGATGGTGGCGGGGGTGGTCATCGGTCTGCCCTACTACAAAACACGTCGTGCGATCCAATTCCCTCAGGTGTCGGCGTCGGGCAGGGGCAGCTCCACGCGGAACGCGGCGCCGCCTCCGGTCGCGGGCACGCAGCGGATGGTGCCGCCGTGGCCCTCCACGATCTGGCGGGTGATGGCCAGTCCCAGGCCGGTGCCGTCGGCCTTGGTCGACAGGAAGGGGTCGAAGATGGCCTCGGCGCGCTCGGCGGGCACGCCCGGGCCGTGATCCTCCACCACCAGCACCACGAGGTCGCGCTCGGCGGCGATCTCCACGTGTACGCGCCCGCCGTCGGGCTGGGCCTCGCGGGCGTTGCGCAACAGGTTGAGCAGCGCCTGGCGCAGCTGGCGGCCGTCCAGGGGGAGGGTGGGCAGGTCGGGATCGAAGGCGGTGGTGACCGTGATCCCTGCCCCGGCCAGCTCGTCGGCGAGGAACGCCAGGGTGGCCTCCACCTCCACGCGCAGGTCGGCGGGCTCGCGGTCGGGCCGGGGCAGGCGGGCCAGCGACAGGTAGGTCTCGGTCACGCCGGCGAGCCGGTCGATCTCCTGCTGCAGCTCGGCCAGCAGCTTGCGGGCCTCGGCGCGTTGCGGGTCGGGCAGGTGGTCGATCTCGTCGCCGAGCATCTCGGCGTTGAGGCCCAGGGCATTCAGCGGGTTGCGGACCTCGTGGGCCACCTGGGCAGCCATGCGACCCACCGTGGCCAGGCGCTCCATCTGCAGGATGCGCTTCTCGCGCTGGGCCAGGGAGCCGGCCATCTGGTTGAAGGCCTCGGCCAGCTTGCCGATCTCGTCGTGGGTCTCGACCTCCACCGGATCGTAGCGGCCCTCGCCGATCTGCTGGGTGCCGCGGATGAGCCGCTCGATCGGCCGCAGCGACAGGTGCACCAGCAGCAGCATCACGCCGGCCAGCACGATGGCGGTGGAGGACAGCCACAGCAGGCGCTGGCTGGCGCGGATCTGGGAGGCTCCCGCGGTCTCGAGCACGTTCTGTACCCGGATCTCGATCTTGGTGCCGAGCAGGCCGATCTGGTCGCTGAGGTCCGCGCGGATCTCCCGGAGGTCGGAGACGGCCCCCTCCGCACAGTCCGGGTGGTCCTGCTCGCGCTCCAGACACACCTGGAGCCGGTCGTGGCTCTCCCGATAGCCCCGCAACAGGTTGCCCATCTCGTCGAGCTGCGTGATGGTCTCCATCAGCGCGGCGATCTCCACCGGACTCTCCAGCCGCGAGAGCTGCTCCTGGCCGTGCAGGGTGGCGGCCTGGCGGTGGCCCTCCATCAGGTCGAGGTACAGCCGGTCGACCCCGGGGCTGTAGCGGCCCCAGTCCACCTCCTCGGGGGCGAAGGCGTAGCCCAGTGGGTAGCCGGTGAGGTGGTCGACCTCGCGGGACATGGCCAGGTAGCCCGACGTCACGCTGGAGAGGTTGGCCCGCGTGCGGGCCATCTGCAGCAGGGCGAAGCCCAGCACCGTGCCGAAGATCAGCAGCACCCCGAGGTAGCTGCCCACCACCTTGGCGCGCAGGGACAGGCCACGTCGGGATCGGTCGGTGCTCATGGTCGCGTCCGGGTCCAGATCGATCCTAGCAGGCCGGTCACAGTTTCCACTTGACGTACACCTCGACGCCGCCGTTGTTGGCGTCGCCGTAGCGCAGTTCGATGTACAGCCGGCGGGTGACGGAGAACTCGAGCTGGCCCTCGAACATGTTCTCGTCCTCGTCCACGCCGTAGCGGTAGCGCGTGATCAGGAACACCCGCTCGCCGAGGGCCTTGCCGATCTCCACGCCGAAGGTGCCCGGTCCGGCCGTGCCGGTCTCGAGGTTGACCATGTCCACGGCGTTGTGGCCGACCAGCGTGGCCATGGCGTTGCCGAGCTGCTTGCCGACCATCATGCCGATGGCCGCGAACTGGGCGCTCTCGTCACCGCCGCCCCCGCCGGTCATCCCCCCCACGGCCTCGTCCATGGGCGCGCCGAACAGCAGCACGGACAGGATGTCGGCCTCGTCGGCGATCTCGTCGCTGGAGAAGGTGAGCTGTGGCGATGATGCTCGCCCCTCGACCCGCAGCAGGATGTCGCCGTGGCGGCTCTTGTAGGAGGCGGTCACGTCGAGCTGGGGATCGGGCGGGGTGGCGCCGGTGAGGGTCACAAGCCCCTCGTCGACCTTGAACTGCTTGCCCAGCACGTTGAGGTTGCCGCGCACGGTGCGGACCTCGCCGCGGCCCCAGAAGGAACCGTCCTGCATGGTCAGGCCGAGGTCGCCTTCGAACTGGATGTCCGGCTTGATCTTGCCCATGGGAATGCTGCGCTCGAGGTAGAGCCAGCTGTTGCGCGCCAGCGCGACCTGGATGTCCACGTCCAGGTGATCGGTGATCGCCAGGCGGCGGCCCTCCTCTTCGGGTTCGGCTTCCTGTCCGCCCCGGTGCACCACGAGGTCTGGATCGCGCTCCATGGGCCAGGCGCTGCGGGACATCTCGTCGCCGATCTCGATCTTGAGCAGGCTCACGTCCACGCGGCCCCGCACGCGCAGATCGGGGTAGTGGCCGCGTACCCGGATGCCCAGGTCGGCGCGGGCCTTGACCTGGCGGTTGTACGTCAGCCAGAAGTCGCTGGCCTCCACGTCGAGGGTGGTCTGACCCAGGCCGCCGGACAGGTCCATCTCGCCGCTGGCCGTGAGTGTGCCGATGCGCGCCTCACCGGGAGTCCTGCGGTCCGGGGCGTCGGCCCCTATGTCCTGGGCCGGGATGGAGGTCAGCTCCAGGCGCTGCAGCAGCAGGTCCTCGGGGGTGGCGCGCGCCCGCAGCGCCATGTCCTGGTAGCACACGCCGAGGTCCTCGACGCAGATCTCGCCGTCGGCGAGGCCGACCGACACCACGGGCTCGGGGTCGAGCAGCGTGCCGCGGATCGAACCGTCCAGCTCCACCTGCCCCTGGCTGGCGTGCACGGCGTCGGCGAACGCGGTCAGCATCGACAGCGGCAGCTCGCGGCCCTGCAGCGTGCCGACCAGTTCGGGCTGGCCGAGACGCTCGTCGGTGGTGCGCGGCTCGGCAAAGGACAGGTCGAGGGGCGACGTGGCGTTCGCGCCCAGGGTCCAGCCGTTGCGACCCGCCGCGTCCAGGGTCAGCGCGAGGGCGCCGCCCTCCACGGTGGCGTCGAGGTCGCAGTGGTCGAAGTACTCGTCGTCGACCCGGGCACCGCCGACCAGGCGGAGATCGACGGTGACGCGGGGGTCGCGGCTGGAGCCGCCCACGCGGACGTCCCCCTTGAGCCTGCCGTGCAGTGGTTCGACCGCGTCGGTGTAGAGCCGCAGCGTCTCCACGGGCAGCGCGATCAGGTCGATGTGTGCCTCGGCGCTGCCTAGGTAGGGGGTGGCCTGGGGAGTGGCCCCGCCCACCCGTTCGGCGATCAGCCGCGCCAGGTCGAACCGGCCGGACACCGTGGCCGCGGCCAGGTCGTCCCGGGCGTTCCTCAGCTCGGCCGTAGCCTGGTAGCTGTCCTCGCCCACGCTCCCCTCGAGGTCGAGGTACATGGTGGGCAGGTCGACCGCGCGCACGTCGCGCAGGCGGACCTCGGCGCGTGCCTCGGGGTGGGAGCCGACTCCCGACGCGGTCAGCGTGATGCCGAACCGGGAGGGCGGCAGGGAGGCCACCTGCGGGATCACGGTGGAGAGGTTGGACGTGTCCTGCAGCGGGATGTCGGCGTACAGGTGCAGCAGGCCCTCGGGGTCGAAGCCGCCGCCGCGGAGCGCCACCGTGTAGGGCAGGATCCCCTGCAGCTGCAGCGGCTCGATCGCGTCGGCGCCGGCCGACGCCACCACGGAGGTCATGCCGCCGCCGACCACCAGTCCGAGGGACAGCTCGAACGGGCCGTACTCGTTGGCCCGCACGCCGCTGCCGTTCACCTGCAGGTTGACGTCCGGCAGCTCGGGCGGGCCGGAGAACGCCAGGTCGATGTCGATGGTGCCGTCGAGCAGGGTGTCGCTCTCGGCCAGCAGGGGCTCCAGGGCGTCGAGGCGGAAGCCCTTGCCCGCGAGGGTCAGGTCGGACAGGCCGCGGGGGGCGACCGTGCCGGTGATGTTGAGGTGGCCGGCCTCGCCGAGCACGTCGAGCTCGTCCACGTGCACCGCGCCGTCGCCGAGCAGGGTAATGGTGCACGGCGCGGTGGTGTCCCAGCGGGAACCCCAGGTGGCGAACGCCAACCGGTCCGCGCGCACGGTCGGGTGGGGGCCCGACCAGTCGAACCGGCCCCGTACCTGGGTGGTGATCTTCTCGTCGAAGCGCAGCTCGAACTCGCCGTCGACGTGGGTGCGCGCAAGGTTGAGGCGGTAGGACAGCTGCTCCAGCGGGATTCCGCCCCCCTGGACCTCCCAGGCGTCGCCGCGGACCGTGCCATCGAGGCCGGTGGCCCCGTAGCGGGCGTCGAAGGTCGTGGTGACCCGGGCGATGGTGGTGGCCGGTGCCTGCAGCGCGTCCACGGCGATCTCGCCTTCGCCGTCGACCCAGAACCCGGACGCACTGCCCCAGCCGCCACTCACGGCCATGGAGCCGCCCGCCTGCCCGTCGAGGCCATCGACGCCCAGGCGGCGGCCGAGGCGGCCCAGGTGGATGCCGGCCAGGGTGCCCTCCACGCCGAAGCGGCCGTCCGGGACGCGGGACCAGCCCGCGAGCCGCGCTGAGCCCAGGGGGGCGTCCAGGGCCAGGCTGCGGATGGTCAGCGCCAGCTCGGGCGCGATGCCCACATCCAGGGCGAGGCGGTCGGCGTGCCAGCCGAGCAGGACGCTGTCGTCGATGTCGGCCTGGACCTCGCCGGACAGCTCGTCCGGGGTGCGGCCCTGGCCACGCAGCGTGATGCGGCCGTTGACGCGGCTGGGGATGCCCTGGACCGGCCCACCGGGCATGCCCGGCCCCACGGTGAGGAACGAGGCGAGGTCGAGCTGCTCGAGGTCGACGGTGCCGTGCCAGGTGATCGGAGCGGCCCGCAGGTCCGCGTGCAGGTCCACGTCCGCGGCCGACTCCTCCACATCGAGGTGCCCGGCGACGTGAAGGTCGTCCAGGGTGCCGTCCACGGTCAGATCGAAGCCGGCGGTGCCGGTGACCGGGGCCTCGACGAGGGCGTCGAGCCGGTCGAGGTCGAGGTCTGCGAGCACGGCGTGTACGTCCAGATCGGGCGCAGAGGTCGGTCCCAGGCGGCCGCCGGCGCCGATCTCGGCGCCCAGGGCGTGCAGGATCAGGGAGAAGGCGGGGATCGCGCCGTCGTCCATCTCCACGCCGCCCTGCAGGTCGATGGGGCCCAGGGCGGGCTCGCGCACGTCCGCCAGCAGCCTCTCGACCGCCACCTCCATCCAGCGGCCACGCATCTCGAACGCCGCGGCGGTCTCGAGGTCGGCCACGGCGAACGGTTCGGACTCGCCCGGGCCGTCCGGGTCGTAGGTGAGGTCGCCGGTCAGCTCGATACGCTCCACGAGGATCGAGACGGGCAGCTCCGAGGGCTCCTTGTCGGGATCGGAAGGCGGGAAGATGGAGAGGATGTTCAGTCCGTCGGGGCCGTTCACGAGGTCGCCCCGTACACCGTGCAGGGCCACGCGGTCGACGCGGGCCTGCCGGTCCAGCAGGGCCAGGGGCTGCCACAGCACGGTCAGGGAGTCCGCAGCCAGCAGCTCCTCCCCGTCCGGGCCGAGCAGGACGACGTGGCGGACGGTGAATTCCGACAGGATGTGGCCGTCGGCCGGTCCCACGACGAGGGTGCCCAGCAGGGCCCCATTGGCCGCCTCCACGCCGCGATCCAGCACCCGCCGCAGCCCGGCGCTGCTGTTGAGCCACAGCAGGGCGGCGACCAGCACCGAGGCCAGGGCCAGCGTTCCGAGGGCCCCGAGACCGACCATGCGCCGCAGCCACACCAGCCAGCGCTTCGGCCGAAGGGGTGGTCTCGTCGCTGGCGCGTCGGCCATCTCAGAACGCCTCGCTGAAACCGAAGTGGGCCAGCACCATGGGATCGGTGTAGATCCCGGTGGTACCAGCCTGGTATGCATCGGTGCGGTTGAGACGGAAGGCCACGTCGAAGCGGAAGGTGCCGAAGCTGGTGCGCAGCCGCGGGCCGATCCCGGTGCTGTACATCAGGTCGCCCAGGGAGAAAGCGGTCTCGTCCTGCCACACCTGGCCGATGTCGAGGAACGCGGCGAAGCCGATCTGCATCTTGCCCAGGGGGATGATGTAGGCGCGGATCTCCGGGCCGCCAACGAGGTACAGGTGTCCGCCGGTGGCGATCGGCCGGCAGCCGCGGCGCGCACACGCCTCCGCATCCTCGTCGAGCGGCTCGAGATCTTCGGGGAAGCACGATCCGCCTCCGTCGCAGGTCTCGGGCTCCACGCGCGGGCCGAGCTGGTCGCGGCCCCAGCCGCGCACCGATCCGGAGCCGCCGGCCGTGAACCGCTGCGTCAGGGGCGCGGACTCGGTGTCGCCCCAGGGGATGATCCATCCCGCCTGCGCCCGTATGCCCAGCACCAGCTTGCGCGGCACGGGGTCGATGTAGCCGCGCACCTCCCAGGCCAGCTTCACGTAGTCGAAGCCGCCGCCGAGGAAGCCGCCCGCCTCGGCGATGGCGAAGCGGGCGAACGCCCCGCGGCTGGTGTTGAGGGGGTCGTCCCGGGCGTCCCAGGTCAGGGTCTGCTCGAGGTAGCTGAGGTTGTAGGTGCCGTCCGTGTCGACCTCGGGCACGTCCTCGACGTTGTCCGGATCGAACAGCGTCGCGTCGGTCCAGTACAGCCAGAAGAACTCGTAATTGTACGACAGCCCGGCTGACAGGGTGCGGTGCAGGCGCACGTCGAGGCCGATGGCGACCGACGGCGACAGGTACTTGTAGCCGGACTCCAGGTCCACCTCGAAGCCGGCGTGCTGCCACAGGCTCAGCGCCCGCAGGGGCGTGGGCTCGGTCAGCTCGAGGTTGCCCTCTACGATGGGCCCGTTGGACACGGGGCTGAGCGCGTCGGGCACCACGGCCCAGCCGAAGCGGTTGTAGCTGCGCAGCTGGATCAGCTGGCCGAACACGTTCTTGTGCGCGAAGTCGAAGCTGACGTGCGCGTCGTCCCGCCCCCGCTCGAGGCCCACGCCCACGCCGAGCTTGAACGACGCGGGCTTGGACTCGCGGACCGTCACCTCGACCGGCACCACCTCGGCGGTGGGATCGGAGAGATCGGGGGTGACGGTGACCATCGAGAACACGCCCATGCCGAACACGTCGCCCTGCAGGCGCTGCAGGCGGGAGATCGAGTAGCGCTCTCCCTCGTCGATGCGGATCTCCCGGCGGACCCGCTTCTCGGGGATCCGGTCGAGGCCGACGATGGTCACCGCACCGAAGCGGGCCGGGATCCCGGGAGCGAAGGTGTAGGAGAGATCCACGGCGAGGTCGTGGGGCCAGGCCTCGGCGCGGCGCCGCACGGCGGCATAGGCGTAGCCGTTGTGCTGCAGGACGCGCTCCATGGCCTCGCGCTCGGCCTCCTGGGCGGCGAGCTCGAAGGCGTCCCCGGCCGCGAGGCCCCGGCGTCGAGCGAGGTTGGACAGCAGGTTGGGCGGTAGCCGCTCGTGGCCCGCGAAGGTGACGTCCCGGACGATGGAACGCTCCCCCTCCTCCACGCTGAAGGTGACATCGACCCACCGTTGCGGGGCGTCGTCCGGGTGCCCCTTGTGCTTGCGGCCGACGTACTCGGTGTAGACGCCCGGAGCGCGCGCGTCGAAGAACCCGTGGTCCTCGTAGAAGCGCAGCAGGCGCTGCTGATCCTGCTCGACGAGGTCGCGGTCGAGCGCGACCCAGTAGCGCCGCAGGGGTACGCCTCGGGCCCACCAGGCGGTGCGCTGGGTCCCCAGAGCGTCCAGGATCGGCTTGCGCCGGATCTGGTCGTTGCCGTTGACCGCGACCTTGCGTACCTGTGGGGTATCCGGGATCGGCAGCGGCTGGCGGTGGGCGCAGCCCAGGCCGGCCAGCAGCGGCAGCAGCGCGGCGGCGGTCGACGCCAGGACCCGGGCACGGAGGGGCATCACGGCACGGGTGATGTTCCCTCGCGCGCGTGCCTCCGTCAATTGGTTGCCCAGCGGGCACGAGGCGGCTAATCTGAGTCGAGGAAGAAACCCAGGGAGGCCGACGTGGGTTCGCTGCGCAACCGTTCCGGTGTCACGATGCTGGAGATAATGATCGTGATCGCGATCATCGGCATCCTCGCCCTGGTCGCCGGGCCCTACATGGGACAGTTCCGCGACAAGTACCGCCTGACGCGGGTGGTCAACGACTACGTGCAGACCGTCAACCTGACGCGGGTGCAGGCCATCACCTGGAACAAGGCGATGCGCATCTCCCACTACCCTGACTCGTCATACGACAATCGGGCGCACGCCAGCGAGTGCGCGTGGGACGTGCAGACCCGCGACACGGGCAACAACTGGGAGACGATCCCGCTGGACGGGGTCCAGGGCCGCGCAGGATACAACTACTCCCAGGCGGGCTACTTCGACTACGGCCGCACCGACAGCCCCCTGCGTGTGCCGTACATCTCGATGCAGAACACTCACAACGTGGACGCGGGCGACGCGCTGGTGTTCAGCACCCGCGGCATCATCGACACCGGCATCAGCGACAACTTCGACTCCATCGGCGCCTGCATCGCGGTGGTGTCGTTCCGCAACAAGGCCAACAGCGATCTCAGCCGTCAGCAGGTCTGTGTGGACGCTGCCGGCATCGCGACCAAGTACTCCGAAGCCAGCTGGTAGACCCGACGTGAAGACCCGTATCTGCGCCTCCTTCGTCTCCGTTTGCACGTTCACCCTGCTCGTCGGCTGCCCTGCGCCGTGTTCGACCACCGGCGCCGGGGGGCTGTCCGACTTCTCCCTGGATTGCGACGCCGCCGAGTTCCTCGGCAGCGGGGACGTGCTGACCCTGACCCTGCCCGACGAGGTCGACGGTCAGGTGGACCTGACCATGTTCAACATCGTCACCCTGGGCCCGGGCAACCGCTTCGGCGACGAGGGGGACTACACCCTGGAGGGCAACTACCACGCCGCGTCGGTGTCGGTCGCCCCGGTGGACGATTGCTGGATGGAGATCACCGACTGGGTGGCGGTCGAGGACGAGGACTGGGGCCAGGAGGTCGCCATCGACTTCTTCGTGGAGGTGGAGCCCACCAGCACCTTCACCGGGGGCACCGTGGAGGGCTCGGCCACCGGTGTGCGGGTCTACCAGGTCGACTGAGCCTCCGGGTCAGGCCTTCTCCACCGCCGCCCGCCAGCGCGCCAGCATCGCCTCGACCTCGTCCGCGGGCATGGTCGGCTCGAAGGCCCGCTCCTCGCGCCAGGCGCTGGCCACCTCGTCCAGCCCGGACCACACGCCCGTCGCCAGGCCCGCGAGCATGGCCGCGCCCGCGGCCGTGGTCTCCAGCATCTTGGGCCGCACGATGCGTACGCCGAGCAGGTCGGCCTGGAGCTGCATCAGCAGGTCGTTGGCGGCCGCGCCGCCGTCCACGCGCAGCCCGGTCAGGGTGGAGGCGAGGTCCGCCTCCATGGCCTGCAGGATGTCCACGATCTGCAGCGCGATGCCCTCGAGCGTGGCCCGGGCCAGGTGGGCGCGGGTGGTGCCGCGGTCGATGCCGAGGATGGCGCCGCGCGCGTCCGCGCGCCAGTGCGGGGCGCCGAGGCCGGCCAGGGCGGGCACGAAGACCACCCCCCCCGAGTCCGGGGCCGCCGCGGCGAGCGCCTCGATCTCCGGGGCCGCGTCCAGGATCTGCAGACCGTCACGCAGCCACTGCACGGCCGCGCCCGCGATGAACACCGAGCCCTCGAGGGCGTAGACGACCTCGTCGCCGATCCGCCAGCCGACCGTGGTCAGCATGCCGTTGTCGGAGAACACCGGCTGGTCGCCGGTGTTGAGCACCAGGAAGGCGCCCGTGCCATAGGTGCACTTGGCCTCGCCCGGCGCGAACCCGGCCTGACCGAACAGCGCCGCCTGCTGGTCGCCGGCCATGCCCGCCACCGGGATCCCGTCGGGCAACACGTCCAGGCCGCGGGTGGTCCCGTAGATCTCGGAGCAGCCGCGGATCGCGGGCAGCACCTGCCGGGGGATGCGCAGCAGGTCGAGCATGTCCGGATCCCAGTCCAGGGACCGGATGTCCATCAGCATCGTGCGCGATGCGTTGGACTGGTCGGTGACGTGCGCGGCTCCACCGGTGAGACGCCACGCCAGGAAGGTATCGATGGTACCGAAGGCCAGCTCGCCGCGCTCCGCCCGCGCCCGCACCCCGTCGACCTCGTCGAGCAGCCAGGCCAGCTTGGTGCCGGAGAAGTAGGGGTCGAGCACCAGGCCGGTCGCCCTGCGCACCCGGTCGGCGTGGCCCGCCTCGCGCAACACCGCGCAGCGGTCTGCGGTGCGGCGACACTGCCAGACGATGGCGTTGTGCACGGCCTGGTTGGTGGCGCGGTCCCACACCACGGTCGTCTCGCGCTGGTTGGTGATGCCGATGGCCGCGATGCGGTCCGGGGTGATGCCTGCCTCGCGCAGCACCAGTCCGATGGTGGCCTCCACCGAGGCCCAGATGTCCTCGGGCGCGTGCTCCACCCAGCCGGGCTGGGGGAAGATCTGGCGGAACTCCCGGTTGACCTTGGCCAGGGTGTTGAGCTCGGAGTCCAGCAGCAGCGCCGTGGTCCCGGTGGTGCCCTGATCGATGGCGAGGACGACGTCGGACATGGAATCACCTCCCGTGGGGTCGCCCAGTCTACCAACGTGCCCGGTGTGCTGGCACCGTCCTTGATTCCCCTGGTCCCCTGCTGGTAGGAAACACAGCAGGCCGCCGGCCGCCCCAGCGGCGCGGTCGCCGATGGAGGGAACGATGACCAGCCCCACCCGTGTCACCCTGCACGCCCTGATCCTGATCCCCTGCCTGCTCGCCGTGGCGTGCGGCGGCGGCGTCACCACCTCCGGTGCCAACGGCAAGGAGTTCGTGCCGCTGGAGGAGGGATTCGTCTGGCAGTACACCAACGCCGACTACGGCGACGTCTACGAGGTGTGGTCCGCCGGTGACCTGGACGTGGATGGCGAGACCTTCTCGGTCTACCGCTGGAAGTTCGCCGATACCCAGGCGCTGGCCCTGGACGAGAACGAGGCCGAGCCGGGCCTGTTCTACATGCAGACCCTGTGGTCCAAGGACGACGAGGGCGTGCAGTTCCATGGCTCGGTGGCGGACGACGGCACCGGTCACGACGACACCCCCTGGTCCGAGACCGTGTACGACAACCCCCTGCTGTTCGTGGGCGTGAACATCTACGCCGGGGACATGGACGAGACCGGCAGCAACGCCGAGACCTGGACCACCGAGTACGTGGAGTCGGTGGAGTCGCTGACCACGGACGCGGGCACGTACGACAACGTGATGCACCTCCGGTTCACCGAGGCCAACGACGCCTCGCCGTTCAGCGGTGACTACTGGCTGGCCCGGCAGACCGGCATCGTCCAGTTCCAGGTCGCGCAGCACCCCGACGACATCTGGACGCTCAAGAAGATCATCTTCTGACTCCGCCTGCCCCGCCCCACCGACCGCAGTCGAACGAGGCCCCCATGACCGATCCACAGCAGCCCCGCAAGCGTCCCCAGCTCAAGCTCTCGCTGGAGGACGGCATCGCCGGCGGGCGGTACACCAACCTGCAGGTCGTGGCCATGAGCGAGACCGAGTTCATCCTCGACTTCGGGTTCGTGCAGCCCCAGGAGCCCAAGGGCACGATCCACTCGCGGCTGATCCTCAGCCCCCGGCACGCCAAGGGGCTGATGCGCACGCTGGTCGAGCGGGTGCGGGCCTACGAGGAGCGGTTCGGCGAGATCCCGGTGCGGACCGCGGTGACGCCCCCTGACCCGAAAGTGATCAATTGACGCGTGCGGGGATCGCCTCGGCGCTGCTGGGTCTGCTGGCCTGTGGCTGCGGCCTCCCCGCGTACACCGATGTCGGCCTGCAGGTGGACCTGCAGGTGACCGAACACGACGATCCGTTCGACGCGATCGCGGGCGTGCGCATCTGCCTGTCCGCGGACGTCGGCGACGCGTTCTACCTTTTCCCCCGCGATCCGGGCAGCTACCTGATCACCGGGATCCCGGGGGATACGGACTACGACCTCGTGGTGCAGGGACTGGACGCCGAGCCCGACGACATCGAGCCCGGCGCCTCCCCCCGGGTGCTGGCGCACGCGGCGATCGACGCCGCTCCCGTGGCGATCGCCGGGGAGCCCGCCTTCGTCGAGGCAGCCTTCACGTCCTGCGGCGACGACTGCCCGGCGGACTGCTCCGCGCCGGCCACCCTGCCGGCCGGTGACCAGGCGATCGGGCTGCGGCGAATGCTCGCGGAGCCGTGATCCACGCACATTCGACTTGACGACCGGCGCAGGCTTGGGGTACCTACCCAGCCGCGCGGGCCCATAGCTCAACTGGCAGAGCAGCGGACTCTTAATCCGCGTGTTGAAGGTTCGATTCCTTCTGGGCTCACCAAGACGAAACACGGGCCGCCGGCGGAAACGCCAGCGGCCTTTTTGTTGCGAGAATGGCGGAACTGGCAGACGCGCTGGACTTAGGATCCAGTGTCCTACGGACGTGGGGGTTCGAATCCCCCTTCTCGCACGACCTTGACCCCATGTGCCTGTTGCTGTACCAGTTCCCAGCCCCGCTGCCCGGGGCACCTTTCAGGGAGTGACCCGATGGACCTCCAGATCGAAGACCTCAGCAGCGTCAGCAAGAAGCTCTCGTTCTCCGTCCCCGCCGAGACGGTCGACGAGGAGATCACCGACGCCTACCGCACCCTCAAGCGGGAGGTGTTCCTCCCGGGCTTCCGCCCCGGCCGCGTACCGCGCAAGCTGCTCGAGCAGCGCTTCGGCACGCAGATCAACGGCGAGGTGACCACCAAGCTGATCAGCGACGCGTTCGACAAGGCGGTCGAGGACCACGACCTCGAGCCCGTGAGCACCCCGGACATCGACCAGGGCGAGCTGGCGCCGGGGCAGGCCTACACCTTCACCATCACCGTGGAGGTCAAGCCGACCGTGGAGCTCACCGACTACAGCGGCATCAAGGTCGCCTGGCCGCGCGAGGAGGCGACGGCCGAGGAGGTCGACGAGCAGATCGAGTCGATGCAGAAGCAGACCGGCAACCTCGTGGCCGTTGAGGAGCCCCGGCCCGTGGCGGACGGCGATGTGGTCACCCTGGACTTCACCCTCAGCGCCGAGGGCAACGAGGACTACGAACGCGAGGGCGTGATGATCAGCGTGCCGGACGACCCGTACCACGGCTTCCTCGCGCCACTGGTCAGCGGGGCCGCGGTGGACGAGCCCAAGGAGGGCGAGGTCACGGTGGGCGCGGACTTCTTCGTCGAGGAGTGGGCCGGCAAGACCTGCAACGCCCAGGTCAAGGTCACGGAGATGAAGAAGCTGGAGTATCGCGAGCTCGACGAGCAGTTCGCCAAGGACATGGGTCACGACAGCGTGGATGCCATGCGCGCTTCCATCCAGTTCCGCATCCAGGAGGCCAAGGACAAGCGGACCCGGGACGAGGCGTCCCGCCGGCTGATCAGCAAGGTCGCCGCCCGCAACCTGTTCGAGGTGCCGCCCAAGCTGATCGAGGCCCGCGGTCAGTCGCTGGTGGCCAGCATCGCCGCGCAGATGATGCCCGGGATGGACCAGGCCGCGCAGTTCTCCCTGGACGACATGGACGACGAGCGCCGCGGCAACGTGCTGGAGGAGGCCGAGTACTCCGTACGCCGTGAGCTGATCCTCGAGGCCATCGCCTCGACCGAGGAGCTGAAGGTCTCCGACGACGAGCTCGACGCCAAGGTGGAGGCCCTGGCCGCCGAGTCCGGACAGCGGCCCGAGACCGTGCGCGGCTACCTGCTCAAGCAGGGGGGCATGGACGAGCTCAAGGACCGCATGTTGCAGGAGCGGGCCGTGGACCTGCTGCTGGAGCGCGCCGAGGTCGTGGAGTCGGTGGAGGACGAGGATCCCGACCCCGAGCCCGAGGCTCCGGCCGACGAGCCCGCTGCGGCCGCGGACGACGCCGCGGACGAGGCCCCGGCCGACACCCCGGACGAGGCCCCGGCCGAGTCCCTGTCGTCGGACGACGAGGACTCCGTGGATTCGGAGGACTCGGAGGATTCGGAGGATTCGGAGGATTCGGAGGATTCCGAGGACTCCGAGGACACCGAGGACTGAGCGCGCTCGCCTTTCGAGGCGAACGCTCATCGCAGCTGCGGCGCGGGCCGAGGGAATCGGCCGGCGCCGCAGGGCGTTCTCGTGAACAGCGGGGGTTCTCCGGTGCGATGGTTGCTCGGGATCGCTGCAGAGCGCAGGCTATTGTGTTGCCCCTCGCCGAGGGGGTGGAGGATAGAATACGACCATGAGTTCCACGATCGACCAGGAACGGTTCATCATTCCCGATCCCCGGATCATCGAACAGACCCATCGCGGGGAGCGGATCTACGACGTCTACTCGCGGCTGCTGAAGGACCGCATCATCTTCCTTGGCACGCCCGTGACCATGGACGTGGCCAACCTGCTGATCGGCCAGCTGCTGGTGCTCGAGAGCGAGGATCCGGACAAGGACATCTTCATGTATGTCAACTCCCCGGGTGGGGACGTGATGGCCGGCCTGGCGGTGTACGACACCATGCAGTACATCAAGCCGGACGTGTGTACGATCTGCCTGGGGCAGGCCGCGTCCATGGGGGCGGTGTTGCTCGCCGCGGGGGCTGCGGGCAAGCGGCACGCGCTGCCGCACTCCACGATCCTGATCCACCAGCCCATGGGCGGGTTCCGCGGCCAGGCCACGGACATCGAGATCCACGCCAAGGAAATCCTGCGAAAGAAGGAGGCGCTCAACCGCCTGCTGAGCGAGCACACGGGGCAATCCATGGAGCAGCTTGCCCGGGATACGGAGCGTGACTACTACATGAGTGCGGAAGAGGCCAGGGCGTACGGCTTGATCGACCAGGTGATCATGCAACGAACCGAGGACAGCGATGGCGCGTAAGGGCAGGGACGATACGGGGGATCTCTGCTGCAGCTTCTGCGGCAAGAGCCAGAAAGAGGTCCGCAAGCTCATCGCGGGGCCGACGGTCTACATCTGCGACGAGTGCATCGAGCTGTGCAACGACATCATCGCCGAGGAGTACGAGCGGGAGGACTACTACTCGTCCAAGGGCCTGGTGCCCAAGCCCCAGGAGATCAAGGCATTCCTCGACGAGTACGTGATCGGCCAGGAGCACGCCAAGAAGGTGATGTCCGTGGCCGTGTACAACCACTACAAGCGGATCGACGCCAAGGCGACGCGCGGCGATGACGTGGAGCTGCAGAAGGCCAACGTGCTGCTGGTCGGTCCCACCGGGTCGGGCAAGACCCTGCTGGCCCAGACCCTGGCCCGCTTCCTCAACGTGCCCTTCGCCATCGCCGACGCCACCAGCCTCACCGAGGCCGGGTACGTGGGTGAGGACGTGGAGAACATCGTGCTCAGCCTCTACCAGGCGGCCGAGTACAACGTCGAACGCACCCAGAAGGGCATCATCTACATCGACGAGATCGACAAGATCAGCCGTAAGAGCGAGAACCCGTCGATCACCCGTGACGTCAGCGGCGAGGGCGTGCAGCAGGCTCTGCTGAAGATCGTCGAGGGCACCGTCGCCAACGTGCCCCCCAAGGGCGGGCGCAAGCACCCCCAGCAGGACTTCCTGCAGATCGACACCACCAACATCCTGTTCATCTGCGGTGGCGCCTTCGTCGGCCTCGACAAGATCATCGAGCGCCGGGTAGGCAAGAAGATGCTGGGGTTCGGTGCCGAGGTCCGGGGCGCAAGGGACATGTCCCTGGGGGAGGTGCTGGCCCAGGCCCAGCCCGAGGACCTGCTCAAGTTCGGCATGATCCCGGAGTTCATCGGCCGCGTTCCGATCACGGCCGCGCTGACCGAGCTGGACGAGGACGCCCTGTGCGAGATCCTCACCCGGCCCAAGAACGCCCTGACCAAGCAGTACCGCAAGCTGTTCGATTTCGAGGACGTGCACCTGGACTTCACCGAGGGCGCGCTGCGCGCCATCGCCCGCAAGGCCATGGAGCGCAAGAGCGGCGCCCGCGGCCTGCGCGCCATCATCGAGGATCTGATGCTCGACGTGATGTTCGAGATCCCGTCGGTCTCCAACGTCTCGGAGTGTCGGATCACCGAAGAGGTGGTGGAGAACAACAAGAAGCCGATCCTGGTGTACGAGAGCGAATCCGAACTGGCGTGAGGCGCCCGCCCTCCGGGCGCCCGAGGCAGCCATGATCTTCAAGAAAACCGAAGACAGCCGGCGTCGCGAGAGCGACTGGCAGCAGCTCGCGCTGCTGCCGCTCCGCGACATCGTCGTGTTCCCCCACATGGTCATCCCACTGTTCGTGGGTCGGGAGCGCTCGATCCGGGCGCTGGACCACGCCATGGCCAACGGCCGCGAGATCTTCCTCGCCGCGCAGACCGACGCCAAGACCGACGAGCCGGGCGAGGGCGACATCCACGAGGTGGGCACGGTCAGCCACATCATGCAGCTGTTGCGCCTGCCCGACGGCACGGTGAAGGTGCTGGTGGAGGGGCGCAAGCGTGCCCGCGTGGCGCGCTTCGTGGACGATGCCGACCACTACCAGGTGCTGCTCGCCGAGCTGGTCGACGAGGAGCCGGACGCGCTGGAGATCGAGGCGCTGATCCGCAGCATCAAGGCAGGGTTCGAGAAGTACGCCGGCCTGGAGAAGAAGATCCCGCCGGAGATGACGGTCACGGTCTCCGAGATCGAGGACCCGGGCAAGCTCAGCGACGTGCTCGCCGCCCAGCTCAACCTCAAGCTCGAGGACAAGCAGAAGCTGCTGGAGACCTCGGACATCAAGGCCCGCCTGGAGAGCCTGTACTCGTACGTGCAGTCCGAGATCGAGATCCTGGAGGTGCAGAAGAAGATCCGCTCCCGGGTCAAGAAGCAGATGGAGAAGACGCAGCGGGAGTACTACCTCAACGAGCAGATGCAGGCCATTCAGCGGGAACTCGGCGAGAAGGACGAGTTCCGCAACGAGATGGGCGAGCTCGAGGAGCAGATCAACGCCAAGGAGATGCCCGAGAACGTCAAGGACCGCACCACGCGCGAGTTCAAGAAGCTCAAGATGATGAACGCCATGAGCGCCGAGGCGACCGTGGTGCGCAACTACATCGACTGGGTCCTGTCGTTGCCGTGGGCGATCTACACCGACGAGACCCTGGACATCGAGCGAGCGGGCGAGATCCTGGACGAGGACCACTACGGGCTGCGCAAGCCCAAGGAGCGGATCCTGGAGTACCTGGCGGTCAGCTCCCTGGTCGAGAAGATGCGCGGGCCGATCCTGTGCTTCGTGGGCCCCCCGGGTGTGGGCAAGACCTCCCTGGGCCGCTCCATCGCCCGGGCCACCGGCCGCAACTACGTGCGCCTGTCCCTCGGCGGCGTGCGCGACGAGGCCGAGATCCGGGGCCACCGCCGCACCTACATCGGCGCCCTCCCCGGCAAGATCATCCAGAGCCTGAAGCGGTCGGAGTCCAACAACCCGGTGTTCCTGCTCGACGAGGTCGACAAGATGTCGATGGACTTCCGCGGCGACCCCTCCGCGGCGCTGCTGGAGGTGCTGGATCCCGAGCAGAACAGCGGGTTCGGCGATCACTACCTGGACCTGGACTACGACCTCAGCCGGGTGATGTTCATCACCACCGCCAACACCCTCGACGGGATCCCCTGGCCGTTGCGCGACCGCATGGAGATCATCGAGCTGCACGGCTACACCGAGGACGAGAAGCACGCCATCGCGCGGCGGTTCCTGGTGCCCAAGCAACGCACCGAGAACGGCCTGGTCGAGGACAACATCCAGATCCGCTCCGACGCCATCCGGCTGATCATCCGCCGCTACACCAAGGAGGCGGGGGTGCGCGGCCTGGAGCGGGACATCGCGACCATCTGCCGCAAGGTGGCCAAGGCGGTGGTGGCCCAGGGCAGGGACCACCGGGTGGTGGTCGGCCCCGGCAAGGTCAAGAAGTTCCTGGGCGTGCCGCGGTTCCTCGTGGGCGAGGCCGAGCAGATCGACCAGGTGGGCCTGGTCAACGGCCTGGCCTGGACGCAGTTCGGCGGTGAGATGCTGGGCATCGAGGCCACGGTCATGCCCGGCAAGGGCAAGTTGCTGCTGACCGGCCAGCTGGGCAAGGTGTTCCAGGAGTCGGCCCAGGGTGCGCTGAGCTACATCCGCACGCGGACCCAGGCCTTTGGCCTGCCCGAGGACTTCTACCAGCACCTCGACATCCACGTGCACCTGCCCGGGTTCCGCGGCACGGACGGCCCGTCCGCGGGCATCTCGATCACAACGGCCATGGTTTCGGCCCTGCTGCAGATCCCGGTGCGGCACACCGTGGCCATGACCGGCGAGGTCACGCTGCGGGGCCAGGTGCGGGCCATCGGCGGGCTCAAGGAGAAGTCGCTCGCCGCCCACCGTGGCCTGGTGAACAAGCTGCTGATCCCCAGGGAGAACGAGAAGGACGTCAAGGAGATCCCGCGCAAGATCCGCCGCGCCGTGGAGATCGTCACCGTGGACCATATGGACCAGGTACTGCGCCACGCGCTGGCCCTGGACGACCCGGATCGCCTGTTCCAGGCGCACGAGCCCGGTCCTCTGTTCACCCGGGCCATCCCGTCGCCCGAGGCGACCGCCGAGGACGACGACGAGGGCACACCCGGCGAGGTGATCCAGACCTCGTGAACCGCGGACGAAAAAGCAGGAGAATCCCACGAAAAACGGGCTGGACGAATCGGAAGAGGTGGTGTAGATATCCGTGCCTGCTGGAGGCAGGAAGGGTCGCTACGCGGTCCAGCTCGATGGCGGGCGGGTAGCTCAGCCGGGAGAGCATCGGCTTTACACGCCGAGGGTCGCAGGTTCGAACCCTGTCCCGCCCACCACCAAGCGGGGTGGTAGTTAAGATGGTTATAACGCCGGCCTGTCACGCCGGAGGCCGCGGGTTCGAGTCCCGTCCACCCCGCCACTGACATCCCGAAGGCGGTCCCGAATCCGGGACCGCCTTCTTCATTTTCACGTCCCCCGATTCGCCGCACGGCGAATCGGGGGACGAACCGGTTACCCTCCAGTGTTGGACCTCGGGCACATCGGAGGACGAATGCGACGGGCGATACAGGTGCTCGCGGCCATGGCCGTGCTGGCGGGACTGGTGGGCTGCGACCACGCGACCAAGGCCCTGGCCAAGCAACACCTCGACCACGCGCCGGCCATCGTGCTGGTCGGCGGCGTGCTCGACCTGCGCTACGCCGAGAACAACGACTCGGCGTTCGGCACGCTTCGCTGGATCCAGCCCGAGACCCGCCGGGCCGTGCTGCTGGTGGCGGCCGCGCTGGGGGTGCTGCTGATCGGTGGCCTGCTGTTGCGCAGTCGCCACCCCGTGGAGCGGGCCGGGCTGCTGCTGTACCTCGCCGGTGCGCTCGGCAACGGCCTCGACCGGGCCTTGCGCGGCGTGGTCGTGGACTTCATCCACCTGCACCACTGGCCCATCTTCAACGTGGCCGACATCCTGATCTGTGTGGGCGCGGGGCTGTTCGTGCTGTACCACCTGTGGTTGGCACCCAGGCCCGATCAGCCCGATGGCGGTGGCGGCGGTTCAGGGGGCGAGGAACCCGGGCTCGCGTAGCAGCATCCGGTCG
This sequence comes from uncultured Rickettsiales bacterium, assembly GCA_964639985.1. Lineage (GTDB taxonomy): Bacteria > Myxococcota_A > UBA796 > UBA9615 > CAYRNR01 > CAZXHG01. The sequence continues at coordinate 25,264 of CAZXHG010000038.1, read as the reverse complement.
AACGTGGCGGTGACCTCGCAGCCCGCGTCCGTCGCGCGTTCCGAGATCAGGTAGTCGGCGAAGCCACCCCTGCCCGCATCGAACCGGGCCAGCGCCCGGTAGCAGCGCTCGGCGGACTCGAAATCGAGCCCCTCGGCCGACAACAGCGAACCCATGGCCACCGATATCTCGGTGCGGATGAACCGGTAGCGCGCCGACAGCACCCACACCACCTCGGCCAGGACCACGTCGGGTACGAAGAACGTCTCGCCGTCGGCGAGTCCCTCGCGCAGCAGGGCCACGGCCCTGCGATGCTGATCCTCGTCATCTTTGACGAGGAACCTCACCAGCACGTTCGTGTCCAGCGCAATCATCGGACCGAGTCCTCGAACTCGGCCGTGACCGCCTCGGCGATGGCCGTGTCCATGTCCTCCACGGTCACGCCCGCATTCTCGGCGACCAGCATGCCGGCGAGGGAGAGCAGGTCTCCCGTGCGAGGCCTCATCTCGACCACGCCGTCCTCTCGCACCAGGAACACGACTCGATCACCGGTGCGTACGCCGAGCGCCTCACGCACCGGCTTGGGGATGGTGATCTGCCCCTTGGACGTGACCTTGGCTGTAGCCATTCCTTACTCCAGGACATGTTCCTTACGTATGAGTATGGCGGCTTCCGCGGCGGCATGCAACTCGGGTGGCGGTGGGGTAGATTGCATGGACATTCCCCATCCTCCTCTCGCTCGAACGGAGCCCCCGGAATGCGCACATACCCCTGTCTCGTCATCCTGATCCTCGTTGCTGGGGTGGGGTGTGCCTCGGCCGGGCGGCAGGCGAGGCTCCCCGACGGCGTCGATCCCATCGACCCGAACGCCGGCTACGTGGTCGTGGCGGACGTGGCCCACGCCGGCAGCTTCGAGTACGGCTACTACTACGCCTTCCGGGTACGCGCCGAGCTGCAGACGCCGCCGGAGGATCTCCGGTTCGAATACCGACGGTTCAGGAGCGTCGACGGCCTGTGGGCCACGTTTGTCGCGCCGCCCACCGAGATTGTGACCGCCGAGGACGGGTTGGGGTGGTCCCGCACACCGGCCCCGATGGTGCTGAGTTTTGCTCCGCCGCTCGACCCCGAGGGCGGACCACCCACGGTCGACCCGGCGCCGGGCACCGGCCTGGGCACGTTCATGGCCGCGGGCGTGACCACGGCCGACGGCCTGTGGCTCGGCCTGCAGGGATTCCAGCGGCTCGACGCGGCCCTGGCCGACCAGCACTGGCCCGTGCGGACCGAGCTGAGCGCGGACGAGCGGAGGGCGCTGCAGCCGCCGCGGGAGCTGCCCGGCCAGCCCTGCCCCGAGCCGGCCGAATGCCCGGTCGACGTGTGTACCTGCGACGCGGACGGCCGTCGCGTCGGGTGGTGGGACTTCGACGAGCGGCAGCTCGGCACGTGGACCTGGGAGGGGGAACACAAGGTCGCCGAGGAGATCGACCGCGGCGGGGACGGCGACGTCGACAGCCGCACCACCTGGACCTACGACGAGCAGGGCCGCCTGGTGGAGGAGGACGGGGTGTTGCGTATCGTCAACACCTGGGACGGTGAACAGCTCGCGTCCGAGGAGATCTGGAGTGCGGCCGGGAAGCTGTACACGCGGACGCATTACGAGCAGGGTCTGCTGATGATGGTCGAGGACGTGGCCCACGGCGGGGTGACCCTGTACACGTACGACGAGGCCGGGAACCGGATCGCCATGGAGGAGCGGGGCTCGATCGACCAGGATCCCTACCGGAGCGAGACCTACGATCCGCCCTGCCCGCCCCCCTTTGCGGACCGCTGCCGCGACCACGAGGTCGGCGAGTAGCCCCGCTCACGGCCGCCACAGCTTCAACGCCCCGTTCGCGCCAGTGGTCCCGAGCACGAGGTTGAGCACGGGTACCCGACGGGGCGCTCAGGGCTGTTCGCTGGGGGGGACCGGATGCCGCTCCGGCCCCTCCCACAGGGCGATGTAGCGGTTCTTTCCCTGCTGCTTGGCCATCATCAGCGCGTGGTCGGCGATCTCCACGAGATAGGCCGCCTCCGGACTCAGCGCGATGCTGGAGTCCATCTCCGCGGTCCTGCTGAGCGTGGCCCAGCCCGGCTGGAACCCGGCCACGCCGATACTCGTGGTCACCGGGATGCGCGTCCCCTCGAAATCGACGACCATCGCCTCCACGGCGCTGCGCAACCGCTCGGCCATGGCCAGCAGCCCGTCGCGGGACTGGTCTCGTACCAGGATGGAGAACTCGTCACCGCCGTAGCGAAACACCGCGTCCTCCACCCGCACCACCTCCACCAGCTTGTCGGCGAACCTCCGCAGGGTGAGGTCCCCGGCGGGGTGGCCGTGCTGGTCGTTGATCTGCTTGAACGAGTCCACGTCGAGCATCATCAGGCCCACGGTCGTGGCGTGGCGCTGGCCGTAGGCCAGCTCCTCGTTGAGGCGGCGCTCGAGGTACAGCCGCCGGCCCACGCGGGTCAGGGGATCGATCAGCAGCGATCGCTGCAGCTGTTCGATGGCGCCGATGCCCACCTCGTCCACCACCGTGTAGTGGAACTCGGTGGAGCGGCCCACGCGGATGTTGCAGCTGCCCGGCAGGTCCTGGGTCGAGTACACCCGCCGGCCGTCGACGAAGGTGCCGTTGCCGCTGCCGAGGTCGCGCAGCCGGTAGCCCGTGTCCGAACGCTCGAAGCGGGCGTGTTGGCGGGAGATGGACAGGTCGTCGAAGGACACGTCCACGTCCTCGCCACGGCCCAGCACGCAGCCGTAGCCGCTGACCAGGTCGATGCGTCCGGCCTCGGGCCCCTTGATCGTGATCAGGGCCGCGCCGGTGACCGCGTCCCCCTCGGAGGCGAGGGTCTCGTCCAGGTCCACATCGGTGGACGGCTCGTCCTTGGGGACAGCGCCCGAAGGGCGGCTGTCCAAGGATGGGTCGGTCGAATACAGTCGAGGCTCCTCGTTCACTTCCCCCCCTGTCGCCAGGGTGTAAACCACAAAAAGCCGAATTCTCCAAATAATCCGACCCACATACTCAGGATAGCCCGAGAACGTCGAGGCGTCAGCTGGCAATTCGGGGTGGGCTACCAGATGACCAGCTCGGTCACCTTGCCGCGGCCGCTGGCCTTGCTGTTGATGGCCCGCGGGACCAGCACCTCGCCGTGCTCGAAGCCCCACCTCTCGGTGTACGACGTAACGCTGCCGCGGTCTCCCATGCTAGCGGCAGTTCCAGAGCACCGATTCCAGTGCGGGATCCCCGATCTCCGGGGCGAGTAGATGGCCGTTGCGGACCGAGATCTGCACGTGCTGCATCGGGGCTTTCAGTGGAATTCAGCCCCCCCCCCGCCCCTCACGCGGTGAACAGCGGTGCCCGGTGGCCTTCGTATCAGTCCGGTAGCTCGAGCCCGAAAAAGAGCCGCAGCCAGGACTCGAGTTCGTCCAGGTGAATGGCCTTGCCCGATGCGCGGAGGTAGGTCTGCATGTGCGGGGTGAATCCCCCGCCGGCGAACACGATGATTCCAGGGATGGGCCACGTCTCCAGATCCTGAATGACCAGTGGCACCTTCTCCTCAGCCGAGCCAGCAACGCGCTGGAATTTGCATTCAACTCCCAGTCGTCGGCGGTCCTCGGGGTGCGTGAGGATGACATCGATATGGCGTTGAGAGCCCCAAATCCTCCGGCCCAGCTGGTACTGGCGGCGGACATCCAGACCGAGAGAGCGAGCTCGTTCTTCGACTTCCTCTTCGAGTGCGGCGCCGCTCGCTACCGCGTTCTTGCCACCAGCCATGGTTGCCTCGCGTCCTACCAGATGAGCAACTCGCGGACCTTGCCGCGCTTCGATGCCACGGAGTTCACCTTGCGGGGGACCTCCACCTCTCGGTAGTCGAAGTCATCCGTGTACAGTTCGAAGACCAGTGGAGCAGCCGAATTGGAGAGCAGCACGTGTACGCCGCGCCGCTTCAAGTCGAGCGCGACGTCTCTCAATCGTTCCTGGTTCCCCTCGTCGAACTTGTCCCGCGTATAGGAGGTGAAATTCGACGTCTCGGTCAGGGGCGCGTACGGCGGATCGAAGTAGACGAAGTCGCCGGATTGCGCTCGTTCCCCCACGGCGGCGAAGTCCTCGAACGCGAGCGCGGTATCGGCGAGCACCGCCGAGCACGCGCGGAGATTCTCCGGATCGCACACGGTCGCCCCGGGGTTCTTGCCGTACGGGACGTTGAAGATGTTCTTGCGGTTGACGCGGTACAGACCGTTGAATCCCGTCTTGTTGAGGTAGATGAACCACGCAGCCACGTCGGCGTCGTTTTCGAATTCGTCGACGTGTTGGGCTCTGAGTCTCAGGAACGTCTCCTTGGTGTTGTCGAGTCCGTCGAGTTTGAGGATCACCTCTTCAACCTGATTGCGGATCCCGCGATAGGTGCGCACCAGCCGCTCGTTGTTGTCCGAGATGACGGCCTGTTTCGGCTTCAGATGGAAGAACAACGCGCCGCCGCCTACGAAGGGTTCGTGGTACGTCCAAGATCCGTCGGGAACATGCTTGGCGATGTGCGCCGAGATCTCCGGGACCAGGAATCGCTTCCCACCCACCCACTTGACGAACGGATGGGGCACCGGAAAACGTCGTCGCCGAGGTTTCGTCAGCTTGTCAGGGAGCACGGCAGGTTTCATCGTTTCCCAGAAATCGAACGTTTCACGCAACCCTACCGTATTGGTCTTCTGTGCGGCAGATACCATTTCCTGGCTCCCTTCGATTTCCTCTGAACTCGTTGCTTGCCAGGATTGAGTTCACTAGCGACAGAGGCTGTCGGCGGAGCTTGGCGGATCGATGGGTGGCGTCAGGGGCTGTCGTACTCGCTCTCAATCTTGCGAGGAGTTGCTCTCACCGCTGTCGCGGCGGAACACGCCGAGCGCCCAGCGGCGGAGGGTGACCGGGGCGTTGAAGAACATGTCGAAGATCCAGTGCTCGAACAGGGCGCCCGCCTCGCCGAACACCGGGATGATGCGCACCATCTTGGTGGCCCAGTTGCCAGCCATGAAGCGGGCCAGGTCCGGGTACTTGGCCACCATCTGGATGGGGAAGGCGAGGTAGCCGATGTAGTGCCAGAACGAGATCAGCGCCGCCACCCAGTAGTTCCGGATGTTGCGGTCCTTGATCATCATGAAGGCCACGTACGACCCGCGCACGATCGACCCCGGCGAGATGGGCGTGCCCTGGAAGAACGCGAAGATCACGCCGGCCAGCACCATGCCCTCGGCCCAGGTGTCGCCGTAGGCGATCATCGCGTAGACAGCCACGGCAGCGGCCACCACCTGGGTGATGGGCACGGTGCAGGCGTGCACGGCCACGCTCTTGAGGTACTTCTGGATGAAGGGATCCTCGATCCGCGCCAGGATCTGTTCCGCTTCCTCCTCGGCCAGCATGCCGCTGTCGCGACCCTCCTCGATCTGGTCGCGCAGCCAGTCCTCGCGGAACTGGGCGTTGGTGTACAGCTTGATCGGGTAGGTCACGCCGTGCCACAGCCGGTCCTTGCAGTAGGCCCAGTCCGTGGTGAAGCGGAACAGCTTGCCCGGCAGCCAGCAGCCGAGGGTGAACAGCCAGGCCGTGCGCAGGGGCCGGTCGGCCAGCTCGTGGGCGCGCTCGTCGGTGACCTTCTCGTCCCGGTGCGCGTCGATCAGTGTGACGTGCTGCGAGGCCACGAACCGCCGCTTGAAGTAGTCCCAGCTCGTCAGCGTGTGGTGCACGTGCTGGGCGTACTGCGCGTTACCCCACACCCGGCGGAAGGGCCGCGAGATGATCGGTAGCAGGCCCAGCGCGAGGAACGCCACGAACGCCCCGGTGGAGCTGCGCAGCTTCGCCGCGTGCTCGTCGTCCACCAGCTGCTTGGTCTGCCAGGCGGTGATGTACCCCTCGCGTACGCTGGCGCGCAGGGCGGGCTTCAGCAGCTTCACGTGGTGGTGGGTGACGTCGGGCAGGGACGCGCGATAGGCCGCGTCCTTCTCCACCAGCTCGGCCACGGCCGGCCGCAGGGGCGCGAAGTGCTCCTCGTACTGCAGCAGGTACTCGTCGAGGGTGTCGAGGTTCCCGCGGTCGAACTGCACGAGCCTGCCGCGTAGCAGGCCGCGCAGGATCAGGATCGGATCACCGGGGCTCATCGGCAGGAACGGCAGCAGGGCCAGGCCGGCGCGGAAGTCGATGGCGCACAGCCCATCGTTGGGCAGGCCGTCCCCGTCGAGGCGCTTGAGCGCGTTGGGCTGGCTCTTGGCCGTCCACCACTCGTATTGTCGGGCCAGTTCGGGCGCGCCCATGGCGTGGAAGTGCTGCACGATGCGGCGCATGAACACCTTCTTGTGCAGGTACTCCTGCGACGCCTCCTGTGCCGGGATCTCTCCGTCGTCGATGTCCAGGCGCCAGCGACGCAGCAGGTGGGGGTCGGTCTCGAAGCGCCAGGTGCGGCCCGGGACCCACTCGCTGATCTCGCCGTAGCTCATCAGCTCCGGATCGAACACCGTGGCGTGCACGTCCACGATGCAGCGTTCGGTGCCGAGCGACAGGCCCGCGCCGTGGCGGATCACCTTCTGCCACAGGGCGCCCGCGCGGATCGCGTCGGGGTTCACCTGGGCCGAGAAGTTGCCCTGGTAGGCGATCGCGTACAGCGCGTCGCGGAACATGCGCGAGAAGCTGGACGGCGGGATCAGGATCTTCAGGGCGTAGGTCTCGCCGTCCTCGAGCACCGAGATGCGGTCATCGCCGTGCTGGGCCACCAGGCGCACCTGGTAGACCTGGCCGGCGAAACCGCCGCCGATCTGGCGCAGGATCTCCAGCTCCACGTCGGCCTCGGTGTCCGGGAACACGCCGGTGGCGTGCAGGCGGATCACCTGTCCGACGTCGTGGCAGCGGGGGCGGTAGGGCTTGAACAGGTCCGCGTCGGCGACGCGCTGCTCGAGGTACTCGCGTGTCTGTGTGTGGGCGGTCTCTTCCATGCCTCGGGGGGCTCGCGTTCGGTGTCGAGGTATGACGCGTTTTTACCGCTGTCGTCGCAGGAATGCCAGCCCGAGCAGGGCGATGGTGGCGAACAGCACGGATCCGGCGCCCGCGCGGGTCGGTTCCGCGGTCACGGCGCACAGGCTGGGCTCGTCGTCGCGGGGATCGGCGCGCAGCCTGACCTCGATCTCGTGCTTGACCGCGTCCGACCCGCCCGGGCCGGTCGCGGTCAGGGTGACGGTCCAGCTGCCGTCGAGGCCATAGTCGTGCTGCGGCTCGTACCCGGAGACCTCGGTGCCGTCGCCCAGGTCCCAGGTGTACTCGTGGATGCAGCCGAAGGTGGCCGTGGGCGTGTTGTTGTTGAACTGCACCACGCCGTCGCCCAGGGACGTGACGTCGAACTCCGGCTGCGGCAGCCCGCAGGCGAGCACGTAGCCCACCTTGCGCGCCGAGTCCTCGAACTCGCCGCACTCGTCGTTGGTGCCGGTCACGGTCAGGGTGACCGTGTACTGGCCCTCGTCGGCGTAGGTGTGGGTCGGGCTGGCGTCGGTGCTGGGGTCGCCGCCGTCGCCGAAATTCCAGTAGTAGGTCTCGATGTCCCCGGACAGCTCCTCGGGTACGTCGAACGAGACCTCCAGCGGCACTCCGCCGGACGTGTCGGCCGTGGCCTCGAAGTCGGTGTACACGCCGTACAGCGCGTTCATGCCGGCGATGTCGTCCTCGTTGGGGGTCTCGCGGCCGGTCTCGCACGAGCCGATGGCCCAGTACATGACCGCGTTGCGCAGGGTCGGGTCCGGGCAGGCCTCCTCGTCCTCGCACGAGTGGCCGAGGCCGAAGCCGTGGCCGATCTCGTGGGTGGCCACACCCTCGAAGCTGGTCTGCGCGGTGCAGCCGCCGCCGTAGATGTCGTCGGGCGTGCCGTAGTTGACCCCGTCGTTGAAGATGATGTCGAAGTCCGTGACCTGGAAGAAGTCCATGCCGTTGTAGTGCAGCGTGTCGTTGCTCCACCACGTCAGGCAGGCGCCCAGGATCCCGGAGCCCAGCCGGCTCTCCGGGTCCTCGAAGTAGATGCTCGTGCGGTTGTCCTGCACGTACTGGCCCTCGTTGGGGATCTCGCCGCCGTACTCGGCGCGTACGGGCGAGCAGGGCACGTCCTCCCACCAGTGGCGCATGGCGTCGTCGAGCAGCTCCAGGGCCTCGCCCTCGGGCATGGAGACAACGTCCGCGGTCTCCGGCGACGGCGCGTACCACAGCACCGGCATGTCCTCCATGGCCCAGATGCGCGCCGGGTCGATGGTGCGCCAGGCGTGGGCTGGCAGCGTGCCGAGGATCAGCGTGGCCAGGGTCGTGGTCAGCAGGAGGTGCCTCATCGGGGCACCTCCAGGTGGGCGCGCAGGGCCGCGCGCTTGTGCGGCGGCAGGCCCGGGACATCCCGCTCGGGCATGGCGCCGGAGGCCACCTGGTCGAAGACGGCCTGACGGATCTCGGCGTAGCCGACCGCGTGGTCGTGGTCCGCCTGCGTACCCCACTGGCGCAGCTCGTGGGGGCCGCCCGTGGCCGTGATCTCGCCGCGGGCGTCGGAGAAGCGCAGGCCGAAGCGGCCCTGGGTCCAGCCGACCACGGCCAGGCCATGGGGGCTGTGCTCGAGGAACAGCAGCACCTGCTCGCCGGTGGTGAAGCGGGGCGTGCCCTCCACCTGCAGCGTGGTGCCGTCGGGCGCGGTGCCTCCCAGCACCCACAGCCACACCGTGGACTCGCCGGTGGCGCCCTTGAGCTCCTCGTCCACCTGCAGCTGCACGTGGGTCACGATCAGCGAGCCGTCCGGCGTGAACGAGGCCTGCTGGTCCAGCACGGTCCCCGCGATCACCCGGTCCGCGGTCCAGGTCAGCTCCCCGAGCGTGAACGGGTGCGACGAGGTGGCGCGGGCGGGGGAATCGGCGATCAGCGCTGCCAGCGTGACGAGCAGCAGGGTCGACATCCTCGAGGTCATCCGTCCTCCCGGTCAGCGATCCGTGTGGACTCTAGCATAAGGCTCCCACCTTGACTTGGCCCGTGCCCGTCCACCACAGTGGACCGGATCCGCCGGATCCTGGTGACGTGCGCCCGCGCGCGGACAGTGCGCGCGGGCAGCGGCCGGGCGTTGGGAACGAAGAAGATGCCGAGACGCACACGCGGGCTGCTCCCGCTGCTGCTGACGTTGCTGCTGCCGTGGACGGCCCTCGCGGTCGAGACCACCGGTCAGCTCAAGGTGATCGCCGTGGACGTGGACGACGTGGCCCTGCTGGGCGCGCGCGTCACCGTGGCCAGCCCGGAGCTGATGGGCACCCGCTCGTCGACCACCAACTACAAGGGGGAGGCCTGGCTCCCCAACCTGCCGCCCGGCGTGTACAGCGTGCGCGTCGAGCTCACCGGGTACAAGACCCTGCTCGTGGAGCAGGTGCGGATCAGCATCGGCGGCATGACCCCCGTGGACGTGGTGCTCAAGCCGTTCGTGGCGGCCGAGGAGACCATGGAGATCGTGGTCGCCCGGCCCACCCTGGACGTGGAGTCCGCGTCCACCGGCGAGACCCTGGACAAGGAGTTCCTGGAGGACGTGCCCGCGGGGCGCAGCTACCAGAACACCGCCCACTTCACCGCGGGCGTGACCGGTGGTTCCAATCCCAACGTGATGGGCGGCGCGGACAACGAGAACGCCTGGCTGCTCGACGGGGTCAACATCTCCGACCCGGTCACGGGCACGTTCTCGATGAACTTCAACTACGACTCCATCGAGGAGGTGCAGATCCTCACCGGCCTGTACAAGGCCGAGTACGGTCAGGCCCTCGGCGGCATCATCAACGTGGTCACCGACTCGGGGTCCAACGACTTCGAGATGCACACCGGCGTCAACTACTCCAACGGCAACATGAGCCCGCGGCGCGACGCGGTCTACCAGCCCGACGGCGAGGAGATCGAGTCCAGCGAGTACGACACGGTCGAAGAGAGCCTGTACGTCTCGTCCACCGTGGCCGGCCCGATCATGCGCGACCGGATCTGGTTCCACGGCTCGTACCAGTACACCCTCACCCGGCGCTCGACCATGGGCGTGGAGGCGCCCCGCCGGTTCGAGGGGCACTACGTGTTCGCCAAGCTCACCGCCTCGCCCCACTACGACCACACCTTCACCGCCCAGGTGTCGGGCAACCCGGCCAACATCGACAACACCCGGCAGAGCAACCGGGTGCTGCCCGAGGCCGAGGGGCGCCAGACCCAGGGCAACAACATCTTCTCCGGCAAGTGGGCGTGGTACCTGGGCGACTGGGGCGTGCTCAACACCCAGTACACCTACATGAAGGAGTACCTGGAGATCACCCCGGTGCCCTGCACCCACGACCGCAGCCAGCCGGGCAAGTACTGCGAGGAGGACCAGGCCGAGGGCTACATCGACCTGTGGACCCCGGGGATCTACGGCCGCTACGACGCGTACTCGCGGCAGAACTACTACCGCTACAACTACGACGACCGGCCGATGCACAACGCCTCGTCCGAACTGACCGTGTACCTGCCCGACTTCCTCGGCTCCATGGAGTTCAAGACCGGCGTCAACGTGCGCATCCTGGGCCAGGACCAGATCTCCGGGTACACGGGCAACACCTGGATCAACGAGCGGCTCGAGGACCAGGGCGACCCCTCCTCGGTGATCAACTACTACTGGGTCGAGCGGCCCGGCGCGCTGCACAGCCGCGGCACCGGGTTCGAGCTGGCCGCCTACCTGCAGGACACCTGGAAGCCGCGGGCAAACCTCACCTTCGACCTGGGGTTGCGGTACGAGCGCGCCGACATCCGCAACGACGTGGGTCGCAAGATCGTCAACACCCAGATCTTCCTGCCGCGGCTCAGCTTCAGCTGGGATCCGGCCAACAACCGCCGCGCCAAGATCTACGGCGGCTTCGGCATGTTCGGCGACGGCGGCCGCATCTCCGTATCCGGGTTCCTCGACGAGAACACCCTGGGCTACAAGCTGTACCTCGGCGAGTACTTCGACCGGAACGAGAACCACAGCTACGACATGTACTCCCACGACTACGGCCAGAGCGACTACGCGCTGTGGCCGGAGATGGCGCCGCCGCGGTCCTACGAGTTCACCGTCGGCTACGACCAGATCATCTGGGAGCAGCTGATGGTGGGCCTGTCGTTCACCGCCAAGATGTTCCGCAACCTGTGGGAGGACGACGAGATCAACCTGATCTGGAACGACTCGGGCACCGCCACCATCGGGTCGCAGTCGGGCATCTACGACGACTTCTTCCGGCTGCGCACGCCCACCCTGGCGCGGCGTGACTACTACGGCGTGACCCTGAAGGTGAAGCAGCGGCTGCACCGCAACTTCCAGGTCATGGGCAGCCTCACGTACTCGTCGCTCAAGGGCATCACCGACGACTACCTGACCATCGCCCTGGACAACCCCACCCAGTACCCGTTCGAGTACGGGTACCTGCCCGCGGACAAGCCGTGGGTGGCCAAGGTCGCGGGCTCGTACCGCTTCCCCTACCGCTTCACCCTGGGGCTGACCTTCGGCTACTTCGCGGGCTCGCGCTTCGACCGCGAGTACATGTCCGGCCACGGCGGCTACGACCTGTATCGCACGCCCCGCGGCAGCTTCGACTCGCTCAACGGCTACAGCTACCTCGACCTGCGGGTGTCCAAGACCATCGACATGGGCCAGGCCGGCGACGTGCTGCTGGCCGTGGACTTCACCAACATCTTCAACGCCCGCTACGCCACGGGCATCTCCGGCAGCGAGCTGAACGAAGAAGGCGAGATCGAGGCCACGTCCCGGATGGGGGCCTACGCCATGGAATTCCAGCTCCAGTACAACTTCGATTGAGGAGGTGACCATGCGCACGCACATCACACTGCTGCTCGCCCTGGCGCTGGTCGCACCGACCCTGACCGGCTGCTGGTCCGAGGAGCTGCGGGAGATCGACCTCACCGGCACGGTCCGCGTGCCGCTGGAGTTCGCCGAGAGCGCCGAGGACCTCGGCGTCGTGTTCGTCGGCGTGTACGCGTCGGCCGACGACCGCACCCTGGGCTATACCTATCCGTTCATGGGACCGGTGGTCGGCTCCAACACCTGGGGGGACAGCTACCCCTATGGCGGCACCACCGTGGGGTCGTACTCCTTCCCCTGCGTCAAGGAGGGCAAGTGCCGCATGGTCACCGGCCGCTACCCGGACCTCGATGCGGTGCTCGACGGGCTCGAGCTGGGCCAGGGCGAGGTCCCGCCCTGGGACGACGAGGCCTACTGGGACGTGTGCCGCGAGTACTTCGGCTACACCATGGTCGAGGAGCTGGACTTCATCGGCGTGGACCGCCTCGACTTCCACGAAGAGGACGGCGACTACGTGGCCGACTGGAAGATCTGGCACGTGGATCCCCACGACGACGCGGACGGCCGCCCGGTGCTGTGGGCCTTCGTGGACAACGGCATGCAGAGCTGCAACACGGACGGCGGGCCGTCCAACCGCGACGACGGGCCCTGGTTCCGCGAGGGCGAGGTCTACCCCGACGTGCTGAACATGCCGGGCAAGTACTTCACCCCGGGCGACCTGTACACCACCACCCCCACCGCGCTGGTGGTGGACCAGAGGGACGGCTATGAGATCGTCGTGGACGCGCTGTATGAGGGCTGAACCGATGCGCGCGCTGACGTTGCTGCTGCTCGGCCTGGGAATCGCCCTGGCCGGGTGCGAGATCGACGGCCTGACCGTCACCCAGTACTGGGATCCCGACACGGGCGAGGCCATGGAGTCCGACGTGCAGGATCTCATGACCGCGGACGACCCGCCGCAGCTCGAGACCCAGGAGGATGGTGACTGGCCCGACGCGTTCGTGGGCGAGCTCGGCCCGGTGCACTGGGGCAGCGGCGCGTTCGGCGGGGCCACGGCCTCGTTCGTGGGCACGGGCGGCGAGATCTGCGCCATCGTCGACCCGCAGACGGTGTTCCGCGACGACTGGGTCATGTCCGGCAGCGACGAGACCGCCGACGCCTCCATGGACAACTACATCGACGACGACGGCGACATCGACCTCATGCTGGGCATGTCCGCGGACTACACCGGCACCCCGGGCGAGACCATGGGCACGTTCAAGCGCACCTTCGTCGACCCGCTCGGCGTGGAGCGGGAGGCGGACTTCAACCTGTGCATCATGTACGACTTGGGGGGCCTGGGGGGCGGGGCGGCCGGCCGCGCCACGCCCGAGTGGTGCACGGTGGAGACCGTGGGGGGCGTGCAGTACACCGTCGTGCTGCAGACCTTCTCGGTGCCCCTGGACGACGACCGGCTGCGCTTCGCCCTGCAGCTGCGCGAGGGTTCATGCCCCGCGTCCGTGGACGAGTGCACCCTGCGCGGGGACGCCGATCCCGACCCGGTCGAGGTGGTGGTGGGCAACGACACCTACGATTACGACGACCTCGAGGAACGCTACTGCGATCCCCGGCACCTGTAGCCCCACCCCTCGCCGCCATGCTCCAGCATGGGGGCTCAGTCGTCCACGTAGCCCAGCGCGCGCAGCGTATCCACGATCTCCCGGTCCATCTTCTTGTGCGCGCTGAAGCTCACCTGGTCGTGGATCTCCGCGTTCTCCGCGGCCAGCGCGCTCATGCGCTCGCTGAGCTCCAGGAACAGGTCATGCTCGATCTCGGCGAGGTTGTTCAGCTCGGCCGGGTCCTCCTCGAGATCGAACAGCATGTCCTGGTACGGCCGCTCCAGCCGCCGTGAGACCTTGTAGCGGCCTTTGTACATGGCCAGCTCGTAGGCCTTCCTGCCCCCGAGCGCCGAGCCGTGGCGCGACCACACCGTCTCGGTGAGGATCTCGCGCTCGGGATCGCACACCTGGTCGCCCCGGATCAGCGGCAGCAGGGACTCGCCCTGCAGGGGCACGTCCGCGGGGTAGGCCACCCGGGCCAGGTCCAGCACCGTGGGGAACAGGTCGACCATGGCGCTGCGGCAGGGGATCCGCGTCTGCGTGTCCATACCCGGCGCGCGCAGCACGAACGGCACGTGCACCTGTTCTTCGAAGTTGGAGTGGTTGTGGCACGTCAGGTCGTGGTCCCAGAACTCCTCTCCGTGATCCGCGGTCAGGATCACCACCGTGTCGTCCAGCCGCCCCCGCTCCTCCAGCTCCTCGAAGAACGTGCCCAGGTTGAGGTCGGTCCAGCTCAGCTCGCCGTCGTACAGCGCCACGACGTGGTCCTGGTCGTGCTGGGCCGGCACCGCCCGCAGCTCCCGGTCCTTGACCCAGTGGAACGTGCTGTAGTCCCCCTCGTAGTCGGGGTACCACCGCGTGTCGTACGGATCGGGCGGATCGTAGTCGTAGTGCACGTCCCACATGTGCACGAACAGGAAGAACCGCTCGTCCCCGGCCTCGTCGACCGCGTCGAGGGCCTTGTCGACCATCGTCTCGGAGGTGACGGTCATCCACGACCTCTTCTTCGCCCTGCTCGACAGGGTGTCGTCGTACACGTCGAACCCGCGCTGGATCCCGTAGGGCGTCTCCAGCAGCGGCGCGCAGGAGTAGCCATAGGTGCGGTACCCCGCCTGCTGCAGCACCCAGGCCAGGGTGGTCGCGTTCTCGGCGATGCGCTCGAAGTTGTGGTCCACGCCGTGGGCCGAGGGATACAGCCCGGTGAACATGGTCGCGTGGCTGGGCAGGGTCCACGAGCACTGGCTGATGAAGTCCTCGAACACCACCGCCTGGGAGGCGAAGCGGTCGATGTGGGGCGTCGTGTCGCGGTGGTAGCCGTACGTGCCGAGGTGGTCGTGGCGCAGCGAGTCCACCACCACCAGGATCACGTTGTACCCGCCGGGCGGGACCTCCACCGCGGCGGACTCCGTGACCTCAACGTCCAGCGGGATGGGCGCGGGCTCGTCCCGGTTCAGCCGCGACAGGGCCAGGGCCGCGGCCGCGCAGACCACGGCGAACAGCATGCCCATGGCCTGCATGCCCGCCGACTGTCGCTGGTCGGGGGTGACGGAGGTCTCACGTCGGGGGTTTCGCCTGAGCATGGCGGGGCATTATAGCCAAGGGGCTGATAGGTTTCGGCGCGGAGGTGAGCATGAGCCAGGTCTACGTCTCGGCCGACATCGAGGCCACCGGCCCCATCCCCGGCCCGTACTCCATGATCGACCTGGGCCTGGCCGCGTATCGCGACGGCGAGGTGATCGACACCCTCGCGGCCAACCTCGCCGAGCTCGAGGGATCGGAGCGGCACCCCGACACCATGGCCTGGTGGCAGACCCAGCCCGAGGCCTGGGCGGCGTGCACCGCCGATCCCCGCCCCCCCGCCGAGGTGATGACCGCGTGCGCCGCCTGGGTGCGAGGGCTGGGCTCCAGCCCCGTGTGCGTGATCTATCCCACCTGGGATTTCATGTGGCTCCACTGGTACATGGTGCGCTTCGTGGGCCGCGATCCCTTCGGCATCGGTTACCTGGACATGAAGACCGCGGCCTGGACCGTGCTGGACCTGCCGTTCCGCCGGGTGACCAAGCGCCGCATGCCCGCCCACTGGTTCACCGCGCGGGAGCACCGGGTGCACGTGGGCGTGGACGACGCCCTGGCCCAGGGGGACATGTTCCTGGGCATCGCCGGGGACCTGAAGAAGGGGTAGGTTGGACGCCAGGAGGTGAGACCGTGCGCGGGTTCCCACCGTTGATCCTGCTGCTATTGTGCGCAGCGTGTGGTCCCCCGGCCGGGCCGCTCGACCCCGGGCCGGAGGAGCCCGAACCGAGCAGCGATCCCGACATCGTGCTGACCGCGGAGATCGGCGAAGCCATGCCCACCGTGGTCTTCGTACGCGTCGAGACCGAGGGCGCGGACTCGGTGTCCGTCCAGTACGGGATAGGTGGTGAACTCGACCACCAGGTCGCGGCCGACCTGGATGAGGGTGGAGCGTGGGAGGCCACGGTGCTGGGGCTGGCACAGCAGCAGCAGATCAGCCTGCAGGCCGTGGTCGAGCGGAACGGCGAGGTCTTCAGCGGGGAGCTGGAGGCCATCACCACCGGCGTCCTGCCCGTGGCCTTGCCGACCCTCACGATCGAGCAGTTCTCCTCGGAACCACCGGGCCGCGGATTCATGGTCACCTCGCTGTCGGCCGGTCCGGTGGCTGCAGCGGTGATCCTCGACGCGGACGGCCAGTACGTGTGGGCACACCCGGTGGATGAACCCTACAAGCTGACCCACAGCTGGTTGTCCGTGGACCGGCAGTGGGTCTACGTGCTGGTCTCCGGGGCAGGTACCGCGATCGGGATCACCCGCGTCCGGCTCGACGGGACCGCCGTGGAGGAGGTCGGCTCGGTCGAGGCCTGGCACCACGACGCGGTCGACCGCCCCGACGGGACCCTCGATTTCCTGGCCTATGACGAGCGGCAGGTCGGCGACGACTGGGTCACCGGGGACCGGATCGTGTCCCTGGTCCCGGGGAGCGAGCCGGAGATCACCTGGTCGATCTGGGACCACTGCGAGCCTCCGGTGATCCACGGCGAGGCCGACAGGGACTGGAGCCACGCCAATGCGATCGTGTACGACGACAGCGAGAGGCTCTGGTATCTCTCGCTGTTCTCCCTCGACGAGATCGTGGCCGTCGACGAGGTCAGTGGCGAGATCCTGTGGACCTTCGGCGGGGTCGCCAGCGATCTGACACTGCCTGCCGGGGAGCACGAGGGATTCCACCACCAGCACGGCTTCCAGCTCCTGGGCGACCACGTGCTCCTGTTCGACAATGGCGAGCCCGAGCAGTACGCCTCACGGGTGGAGGAGTACGCTCTGGACTTCGACGGTAGGACCGCCGAGCTGGTGTGGCAGTACGAGCCCGATCCCGCCCTGTACAACCTGGTGCTCGGCGACGTGGAGCGTCTCGACGACGGCAACACCCTGGTCTGCTTCAGCAACGCCGGGCAGGTCGATCTCGTCGACCCGGCCGGTGACCTGCTGTGGCGGCTCTCCACGCCCATCATGGGCACGTTCTGGTACATGCAGTGGGTGGGCTCGCTGTATCCTTGAACCGCCCTGGAGGGGCGCGCTTGCGAGGTGATCCCGTGCGAACCGTCCTCCCCCTGCTCGCGCTCGGCCTGCTCGCGGCGGCCTGCGGCTCCGGCCCGGCCGACGACCGGCCCCAGCACATCGCCGTGCTCGAGGCGCTGGCCGAGCAGGAGAACAACGACGTGGTGGTGAAGGTCGACGCCGACGGGATCTCGGTGGCCGGAGAACCGGTGCAGCCCCTGTCCGGCGGCGAGCTGCCCCCCGAGGTGGTGTCCGCGCCGGTGATCGCCGCGTTCGGGCCCCGCCTGCACGACGAGGCCAACCAGCGCGAGACCGTGCGCGTGGAGATCGATCCGGCCATCGGCGGCGACACCCTGGCGGCCGTGCTGCGCACCGTGCACGCGTGCGACTTCGGCACCCGCGACTACATGGTGCCGGACGCGCGGGGCGGCCTGCGACGGATACGCACCCTTCGCCCCCACCACGCCGGCGCGCCCACCAACGTCGTGTGGCTCGACGTGGGCGCCTCATCCGTGCGCGTCACCAGCGGTGAAGACGTGTCCGAGGTGGCCTGCGGGACCGAGAGCTGCGCCGGCGGCGGCCACGACCTGATCCGCATCAAGCAGGCGCTCACCTCGGCGCGGCGGGCCCACCCCGAGTACGACACCGTGATCGTGAGGGTCGGCCAGGACGCCCGGTACGGCGCGCTGCACCCGATCCTGCCCGCGCTGCTGCCCGAGCCCGGCGAGGAGCTGATCCGGTTCACCCGGATCGAGGTGGTCGCGTTCGACTGGGGAGTCGCCCCGTAAGGTCGGATCAAGCAGGTAGGTCGGATCAAGGAGCGAAGCGACGGACCCGACGATCAGTCACACCGACAGTTCACACCCTCACGCAGGCAGGACTCCTGGTTGGTCTGGTTGGCCGGGGGATCCTCGCAGAAGCACTCGTACTCGAACCCCAGCTCCGCGCAGCTCATGCTGTCGTAGATGTAGCCCTCCTGGCCATCACCATGGGGGCACTGTCCCTTGGACGACACGATCCAGCAGCGATCCGTGCCGTCGGAGTGGTTCACCGCGCAGGCCAGGCCCCGGTCCTCGCACCAGTCCCACGGCTCGCACCCGGACAGGGCGACGCCGAGCAGCAGCAACAGCAGACAGGGCAGCATCGAGCGCATGGGGAGATCCATACCCCATCGCCGGGGTGGAGGAAAGACGCGGCCGCTAGTTGTCGCCGTCGTCGAACTCGGGGTGGGGTCGGCTGAAGCGGACACCGACCAGCACGTCGTCGTCGCCCAGCTCCAGGACCTTGCGCCAGGCCACCCGGCCCAGCAGCTGGCACTGCGGGGTCTCCAGCTCCACCATCACCGGGTCGCCGCGGCGGGCCCAGAACGGCAGCGGCTTGCAGCACAACCCGCCGCGGCCCAGGTCCGTGACCTGCACGTGGTAGACCTGACCCTCGAGGGTGATCCGGCCCTGGGCCTCCACGTCGCGGCGGCGGTGGTCGCGCCGCTCGGCCTCGGCGAGCTGGTCCGTGCCCGACGCCTCGGGGTCCATGCGTGGGGTGCGCGTGCTCACCTTCTCCACCACGGACGGGGTCCGGGTGAAGTGATTCCACCGATCGTGAGTGCCCGGCATGCGTCCCCCTTCGAGGCCCGACTTCCCGCCCGAGCAGTCTACGGGAATGCGTGTCGAAGGAAAGAACAAATCCGGGATTTTCGGGTTTTCACCCCCGGTCGGTCGCCAGGTCCACGGGCCGCAGCCCGTACACCTTCATCTTGTGGCTCAGGGTCCGCAGCGGCAGCCCGAGCTCCTTCGCCGCTGCCGGCCGGTCGAACCCGGCGCGGCGCAGGGCGCCCAGGATCAGGTCGGCCTCGTACTGCTGCACGGTCTGCTTGAGGCCCGCCTGCCGCAGGCCGTCCCCGGCCGGCTGTGCGGCCGGCGCAGCCTCGCTCCGGGCGTCGGGGTGCTGCGCGACCTCGGGCTGCTCCTGCCCGGCCAGCGCCCGGATCGGCGCTGGCAGGTCCTCCACGTCGATGGCGTCCCCGGCGCAGATCACCACCGCGCGCTCCACCGCGTTGCGCAGCTCGCGCACGTTGCCAGGCCAGTCGTACTGCCACAGCAGCTCCATGGCGGCGTCGGTCACGGTGTGCACCCCTCGCTCGTCGGCCAGGTCGAACCGCTCCACGAATCGCTGCACCAGCGGCTGCACGTCGTCGCGGCGCTCCCGCAACGGCGGGATGCACAGGGTCATGGCGTTGAGCCGGTACACCAGGTCGCGCCTGAACCCGCCCTGCTGGGCCATGGCGGCCAGGTCCTGGTGGGTGGCGGCCAGCACGCGCACGTCCACTTCCACCTCGGCGGTAGAGCCCACCCGGGTCACGCGCCGCGTCTCCAGTACCCGCAGCAGCGTGGCCTGGGCCTGGGCGGGCAGCTCGCCGATCTCGTCGAGGAACACCGTGCCGCCGTCCGCGGCCTCGAACACGCCGCGCTTGCGCTGGGTGGCGCCGGTGAACGCGCCCTTCTCGTGGCCGAACAGGGTGCTCTCCACCAGCTCGCCCGGGATGGCGCCGCAGTTCACCGCCACCAGCGGGCATTCGCCCCGTGGTCCCCGCTCGTGCAGGGCGCGGGCCACCAGCTCCTTGCCCGTCCCGGTCTCCCCCTCGATCAGCACCGGGATCGACGACGGCGCCAGCTTGTCCACCAGCTCGAACAGCGTGCGCATCGCCTCGCTGCGGATCACCGGGCCGGTCGGGGCCTCCAGCGCCCGTGCGGGCCCCCGGTCCAGGGTCGCCATGGCCAGGGGCCGGCTCGGGCGCGCTGCGCGCGCGGCCTGCAGCACGTGGTCCAGCAGCTCCTCGGCTGACGAGCCGTGGGCCGGGAACGCCCCCAGGCCCGCGCACGCCCCGTCCGCGGCCGCTACCACCTCTGTCGCCAGCCGGCTCGCGCCCTCCGCGTCGAGCTCGGGCAGCAGCACCTCGATCGTGTCGCTGCTGTACAGGGCGAGCTGGTCGTAGGGCCGCAGCCGCTGGCGCAGCAGCGGCAGCCAGCGCCCGGGTACCCGGTCGGGCGCGGCGTGGCTGCGGAACATCAACAGCGCTACCGAGCGGCGGTGGTCGGCCGCGCGCGCGATCTCCTGATGGAGCGCGCGCACGAAGCGGTCGTGGCTCAGCAGGTCGGCCGCGCGTCCGTCCGTGGGCAACGCGGGCAGCAGCGTGGCCAGGACCCGGCCGAAGGCCAGGCTGGCGCCCGGTTCGATCCGGGCCGTGGCCACCGGCTCCCCGTCCACGCGGGTCCCGTTGGTCGAGCCCAGGTCCTCGAGCCACACCTCGCCGTCCTGCCGCACGACGCGCACGTGCTCTCGTGACAGGCTGCTGTCGCGGATCGCCACGCCCCGGCGAGGGCTGCGGCCCAGCACGATCGCGCTGCCGTTGGAGAGCGGGACCTCCTGCACTCCGTCGCGGTGGAACACCTGCAGGGTGAGGGATGGCAATTTCTTGCCATCGAGCAGGTCCAGATCCCCGTCGGACAGCACCATCGTGCGCGTGAACTGGCCTGTGTCGTCCATGTCCGGGCCTCTCGTGGGTTCGTCTGGCGGATATTTGCCATCATGGCATAAAGTTGCCGACATGAGGCCGCTGTCTGCAGGGCGCTGCGTGGGGGTTCGAACGGCGGGTTGTTCTATCTATGTGGAATCAAAGGAGAAACGAAAAAAGATCCAGGGATGGCACGCATCCTGCTCTAGTCCCGGGCAACAAAACGATCTCGATGCCAAGGGAGATGACATGGGCAATCACCACACGCTGAGCACCTCGATTCGACGCAACCTGGCCGGGCTGGCGCTGGCTCCGGTCCTGGCCCTGAGCGCGGGCGCCATGGCCGCCGAGGAGGGGGACGAGCCCCCGGTGCTGGAGATCGACGGGGTGACGGTGGTGGTCAAGACCGACCTGGAGCAGACGGTGCAGGACGTCACCGTGTTCAAGACCGACCCCATGCGCTCCCCGGTGCGGCTGCCCGTGATGCAGGACGTGTTCGGGATGCACGGCGCGCCTACCCCGGCCATCGCCCCGGTCGGCGCCTGGATGTTCACCGATGCCGCGGGCGAGCACGTGCTGCTGGTCACGCCGGACGGCGCGGCCGAGTACAGCATGCCGGCCTACGACCACGCCAGCGAGCCGGTGGACCGCGTGGACGATGACATGATCTGGACCAAGGCCGACGCCCTGATGGAGGACCTCGGCGCGTTCGACCACCCGCTGATCGACGTGTACGCCCTGGAGATCTCGGACGAGCCCTGCAGCGGCTCCTTCGAGGAGTGCGCCGACCCCGCGACCGCCGAGCTGGGCCGCCAGCACGCGGTGTACGGCCACGACGTCGACGGTCTGCCCACCTTCGGCGCCGGCGCCACCGTGTCCGTGCGCTTCGCCGGCACCGACGAGGTGGTCGGCATGACCCACACCCTGCGCGGCTTGCGGCCCGACGGCCGCATCATGGTCATCGCCCCCGAAGACGCCGTGCGCAGCTGGATGAAGGCCTGCGCCGACGGCCGCGAGTGGAACCTGCTCGAGCACGAGGACTACGAGCCCGAGGTCATCGAGGTCAACGGCATCACCCTGGGGTACCTGGCCCCCGAGTTCGGCACCGAGACCCAGCTCATCACCCCGGTCTACGAGATCCGCGGCGTGGCCTTCGCCGAGGGCGCCAACGGCGAGCTGGTCTCCTGGGACGTGATGTGGCACGAGAACGTGGCCGGCGAGCTCGGCCAGTAGACGAGGACGTACTCCTTCCCAAGGACGGGAATCACCGGCGCGGCCTTCGGGTCGCGCTGGTCGCGTTTGGGATCACTCGCACCGCACGTACACCGTGGTCGTCGTGCTCGCGTGCACCGGGTGATCCTCGTCCGCGGCCAGGTCCGTGGTGCAGTGGTCGTCCGGCGAGGTCAGCGTGACCGTGGTCGTGCCGGGCTGCACGTTGAGGAACAGGACCGTGGCCCGGGGCATGGGCGGGATCTGGCCGGGCTGCATGCCCGGGCCTGGGGGTACGGCCGTGGCCGGCGCGGACAGGGCCACGGTCGCGCCGCTGACCTGGCCCGGGTTGTCCACCTCCACGCTGACGATCCCCTTGTCCAGCTGCTGGTTCGGCGTGCCCGGCGGCCCCTGCGGAACCGTGAACTCCGCCTCCGGGTGCAGCAGCAGGTCCACGTCGTACGTGCCCGTGCACTGCGTGGCCACCGCCCGCTGGTCGGCGAAGAACCCGGTTCGCTCCGCGCGCACCACGAAGGTGCCGCCCCCCTCGTTCACGGCGAGCTCGTAGCGTCCGTCCGGCGCGGACGTGGCGGATCCGGACTCGCCGCGCACGGTCACGGTCGCGCCGATCATGGGCGCGTCGTGGGCGATGTCGCGCACCACACCGCGGAAGGTGACCGAGCAGGCGGGATCGCCGCCGATCTCGACCGGTTTCGGCGTTGGGGCGACGTCCTCGGAGGAGCCTCCGCAGGAGGCGATCAGCGCAGGCAGCGCCAGCAGCGCGGCGAGGGTGGCAGCGGTCCGGCCCATGGTCACCTCCCGTGTGAGCCGCAGGCTATCATGGCCGTCCATGTCCATCCGGCTGGCCATCTTCGACCTCGGCGAGGTCGTGATCGAGATCGACTGGGGCCGCGCCCACGCGGTCTGGGCCCGGTACTCGGGCCAGCCCGTGGAACAGCTCGCTGTCGTGGACCTCGACGACGAGGTGCACTTCGCCTACGAGCGCGGTGAGATCACGGATGAGCGGTTCTGCGACCACGTGAACGTGCGGCTGGGCACGGACCTGACCTTCGCCCAGTTCGCCGAGGGGTGGACCGCCATCTACGGCGGGGTCTACGCCGAGGTGGCCGCGGCGCTGCGGGCGCTGTCCGTCCCGGCTGTGGCGTTCACCAACACCAACGCCCTGCACGAACCGGCCTGGATGGGGCGGTTTTCCAATACGCTGGCACGGTTCGACCGCGTCTACATCTCGTCGCGCATGGGCTGCCGCAAGCCCGAGGCCGCCGGATTCGAGCGGATCCTGGGCGAGTGGGGCGTGCGGCCCGAACAGGCCCTGTTCTTCGACGACGTGGCCGAGAACGTGGCCGCGGCGCGTGCGCTGGGGATCCGGGGGGTGGTGGTGACGTGCCCGGCGGACGTGGTCAGCGGCCTGCGCCGCGCCGGGCTCTGAACATCACCAGGCCGGCCAGCAGCAGCAGCGCGGCCGGCGCCCGCGGGTTGCTCGCCTGGCGACACTGGCAGTCACCCTCGTCGTCGGTCGTGATCGGCTCGGTCACGATGCCATCGTCGTCGTCGTCCCCGTGGCCGAAGTCGTCGTCGTCCGCGGCCGTGTCGTCGTCGCCGACTGTGTCGTCGTCGTCGTCGGTGGCCATGGGCTCGCCCACCACCTCGAGCTCTCCCTCGTAGGGCCGCAGGTTGCGGCCGGTCACGGTCACGTACAGGGTGGTGTCCGCGGACGTGTCCACGGTCAGGGTGGCGTAGCCGTCCGCGCCGGTGAGCTCGCCGGCGACCGTGCCCTCCTCGGAGTACAGGCCCACGCGCGCGCCCTCGCGGGCCGCGCCGTCCAGGGCCACGCCGATGGTCACGTCCACCTCGTCGCGGCAGATGGTCTCGGGGTGGCTGACCGTGATGTCGCGGGGGGGCGCGGTCCACAGGTTGAGCTCCGGGTCGCCGAACAGGGTGGAGCTGGTGTACTCGGTGGTGGCCAGGATTTCCTCGTAGTAGCTCAGCCGCGCGGACTCGGCCGCCTCGCCCATGGTGGCGATGTCCGTGTCCGTGGTGTCCTCGAAGATGTAGCCCCACAGGCCGCGGCGCAGGGCGGACCGCCAGTGGGCGCAGCCCGAGCACGACGTGAGCTGGCCCACGTAGGCCACGGCGCCGCGGGGGTCGTCGGCCGTGCCCGCCTGCAGCCAGCTCGAGCCGTAGGAGCCGCCGCCGCAGGTGTAGATGGCCATCACCGGCAGGGTGGGGCCGTTGTCCAGGGAGCTGGGCTCGCCGTTGAAGGTGTACCAGCCGCCGATCTGGCCGTGGAAGGCGGCGAAGGCGATGCCGTCGTTCAGCATGTCGACGAACTCGCCGCCGGGGTTGCCGTGGGTCAGCGACGAGATCACCTGGGCGTTGTCGAAGCCCGCGTGGGTCATCAGGCCCGCGGCCCAGTCCGCGTCGTTGTAGTAGTGGGCCCAGTCGTCGTCGTCGTGGTCCCGGGCCACGAGCATGGAGGCGCTGGTGTAGAAGGTCTCGTCCGTGGTCGGGTAGCGCTCGTACTGCAGGGTCTTGGCGACCATGGTCTCCACGTGGGCCACGTTGGAGGCGGGGAAGCGGCCCGGGTGGATCTCGATGAAGCCGTCGTTGTCGATGCAGCCGTAGGAGGTGTCGCCGTAGGAGGTGGAGTAGGGCAGCACGGAGGAGTCGCCGACGAGGAGGAGGTACTGGGGGACCGGGTCCCAGTCGTCGGCCACGTCGGCCATGTAGACCATGATCTCGTACGACGAGAACCCGGTCTCGCTCAGGGGAGCCACGTAGGTCTGCAGGCCCTTGCGGTTCTTCCACTCGGCGAGCGGCGCGATCGCGTCGAGCATGGAGTCCGGGCAGATGATCAGGTAGTCCGCGCCCTCGGCGCGGGCGGTGGTGGGCCAGGCCAGGGCCAGGGCCACGAGCAGCGGCAACGTCCTTTGCATGGTGAACACTCCTCGCTCGACACCCATCCTACCGGTTGGGTGTCGCGGGGGAGCGGGAATCTTCAGGCGTGAGGCGTCAGTTGCACACCACGTTGCCATCCGGCGCGACGGTCACGACCCCGGCCTGCACGTCGATGGTGGCCGCCCACCAGTAGCAGTCCTCGCCCACCATGCCGTAGGTGTAGGTGGCGGCCACGCTGCCCCCGACCGAGATCTCGACCGTGGCGTCGTTGGAGGACTTGTACGACGAGCCCGGGTAGTCGTGCACGACCACCGTGTACAGCCCGTCCGACGGCACGGGCAACGACGTCTGCTCCGGGCCGGTGCCGTAGATGTCGTCCAGGATCAGCCACGGGTCGTCGTCGATCACCCCGGTCACGCCCCAGTCCAGGGACCCGTACCAGCAGTTGGCGTAGTAGCAGTCCGAGTCGGTCTCCAGCGAGCCGTTGGGCGCCAGCAGGTGCAGGTCCATGTCGTCGTTGGCCATGACCCAGGTCAACTCGATCCACAGGGAGGTGGGATCCCCGGCCGCGGTGTCGTCGTCGTCCCCGACCGTGTCGTCG
>CAZXHG010000037.1:0-47759 GCA_964639985.1 uncultured Rickettsiales bacterium | reverse complement strand
GCGAGGACTTGTCCGGTTGGAGGGGGGGAGACTGTAAAGCTCGCTGACCAGTCCCGGACAATCGACGGCGATGATTTTGCAAGTAATGGAAATCGTGTGAGAAAAGCACACCTCCCGGGGCTTGGAGGGCGCGTTCCTCGGTTCGGGAAGTGTTAACTGCAGGAGACACTCAGGGGGATCGGAGGGCGTCGACTGTCTCCTGCAGGAAACACTCCCAGGTGGAGGTTTCGCACCGGCTGGAGGACAATCCGACCATGAGACGAAGATCACACCTGATCCTCCTGTTGATCCTCGTGCTCGTCGGACTCGGTGCGTGGTTCGCCATGCAGCGGTGGTCCGGATCGGGTGCGGGAGGTGGCGAGGCGGAGGTCACCGACGCGGGCGGTCCCGTGCCTGGCGGCACCCTGGTCGTGGCCTATGCCGGCCCGCTGGACTCGCTGAACCCGCTGGTGGGCCGCAGCAGCGCGACCATGGACGTGCTGGAACAGCTGTTTCCGTCGTTGTTCGAGGTGGCGTTCGAATGCGGTCTGCGGTTCGAGCCCGGGCTGGTGGAATCGTGGGCTATCGGGGACGACGGGCGCACGCTGATCCTGACCCTGGAGGACGACCGCTCCTGGGAGGAGGGGGAGGCCATCGACGCCGACGACGTGCTGGTCACGCTGAACACCACGATGGAGCCCGAGCTGCGTAGCCACCGTGCAGCGTCGCTGCAGGGCATGACCTTCGAGCGAGCGGGCGACCACGAGGTGATCGTGCGGTTCGACGAGGCCATGGGGGAATTCGCGGCCCTCGGCGCGCTGGGACGCAACCTCGTGGTGCCGGAACACGGGCTGGTGGGCGTGCCGGCGGCGGACATCGCCGCGCACCCCTACAGCGGGGATCCGGAGGTGGCCGGGCCGTTCGTGGTGGACCGCTGGGAGCGGCGAGGCGACCTGGTGCTGCTCGCGAGGGAAGGGGACGGGCGGCCGCTGCTGGACCGGGTGGTGGTGCGGGTGCTGGACGATCCCACGGCGCGGCTACGTGCGTTCGAGGCGGGCGAGGTGGACCTGGTCGCCGGGCTGGGGGCGCAGGACGTGCAGCAGCTGGCCACGACCCGGCCGGACGCGCGGATCGTACGCCGCGGCGAGCGGTTCGTGGACTTCGTGGCCTGGAACCTGGCCGACGAACGGTTCGCGGATCCCAGGGTGAGGACCGCCCTGGCGCATGCCGTGGACGTGGAGTCGCTGATCGGGGCGCTGCTGGCCACGGAGGAGGAGCGGTACGGTCGCCGGGCGGTCGGCACGGTGCCGCCCGTGCTGTGCGGGGCACACGCCGACGGGATCGAGCCGCTGGGGTTCGAACCGGCGCGGGCGAGGACGATGCTGGCCGAGGCGGGCGTGGACGGGCTGGGATTCGAGCTGGCGTATGCCAGCGGCAACGAGCGGCGGGAACAGGCCGCGCTGATCCTGCAGCAGCAGCTCGCCGAGGTGGGGGTGGAGGTGGTGCTGCAGCCCATGGACGCCAGCGCGCTGTACCCGCGGCTGAGGCAGGGGCGGTACGAGGCCGCGCTGGTGGGCTGGGCCAAGGGTCTGGTGGTGGACCCGCGGCCGTTCTGGGGGACCGGGGGAGCGTACAACGTCACCGGGTATGCGGATGATGAGGTGGACGCGCTGATCGAGCGGGGGCTGGAGGGGGGGTGGGTGACTCGGGCGGGGGGGGGGGGTGGGGGTGGGGGGGGGCGGGGTGGGGGGGGGGGGGGGGGGGGGGGGGGGGGGTGGCGGCGGACGCGGTCTGGCGGGAGGTGCAGGCCACCATCTACATGGAACAGCCCGCGCTGTTCCTGTACTGGGTCGACGACCTGGTGGCCGTGGATCCGCGGTTCCGCGACACCCGCATCGACGCGGTCAGCCTGCTGGGGGGGCTGGAACGGTGGTGGGTGCCGGTGGGGGAGCGTAGGTACCCCGCGGAGCCCTGACCTGTCCCCACCCGCCCGGATCCGATACCCTCCCGTCTGCCCAACCCCGAACCCCGAGAGGCCCCCATGTCCGAGATCGAACACACGGTCATCGACCGCTTCCTGCGCTACGTCCAGATCGACACCCAGGCCGACGACTCCTCGACCACCTGTCCCACCACGGAGAAGCAGAAGGACCTCGGCCGCGTCCTGCTCCAGGAGCTGCTCGACCTCGGCCTCGCCGCCGAACTCGACGACAACGGGTACGTCTACGCCACCCTCCCCTCGAACTCCCCCAAGGACGTGCCGGTCATCGCCCTGCTCGCCCACCAGGACACCTCGCCGGAGGCCCCGGGCGCCAACGTCCACCCGATCATCCACGACTACACCGGCGGCGACCTCCACCTGCCGGGCGCGGACATCACCATCGCCGCGGCCGACAACCCGGCGCTGGAGACCCTGATCGGCCAGCAGGTCATCACCGCGGACGGCACGACCCTGCTCGGCGCGGACGACAAGGCCGGCATCGCCGAGATCATGGACGCGACCGCCCACCTCGTCGCCCATCCCGAGATCAAGCACGGCGAGGTGCGCATCGTGTTCACCGTGGACGAGGAGGTCGGCCGTGGCGTGGACAAGCTGAACCGCGACAAGGTGGGCGCCAAGTCCGCCTACACCTTCGACGGCACCCTGGCCGGCACCATGGAGACCGAGACCTTCTCCGCCGACCTGGCCATCGTGCACTTCAAGGGCGTCAACGTGCACCCGGGCTTCGCCAAGGGAAAGATGACCAACGCGGTCAAGATGGCCGCGTCCTTCATCGAGCTGCTGCCGCCCGACCGTCTCAGCCCGGAGACCACCGAGGGCCTCGAACCCTACGTGCACCCCTACACCCTCGAGGGCGGCGTGGACGGCGCCACCCTCAAGGTCCTGCTGCGCTCCTTCGAGACCCTGGCGCTGGCCGAGCAGGCCGAGTACCTCGGCACCCTGGCCCAGCAGATCGAGCAGCGCTACCCGGACGGCGCGGTCGAGGTGGAGGTCAAGACCCAGTACCGCAACATGCGCGACGACCTGGAGAAGCACCCCGAGGTGGTGGCCGTGGCCCAGGAGGCCATCCGGCGCGCGGGCATGGAGCCGGTGATCGAGGCCATCCGCGGCGGCACGGACGGTTCGCGGCTGACCGCGGAAGGCCTGCCCACGCCCAACATCTTCGCCGGCGGCATGAACTTCCACTCCGTGCGCGAGTACGTGGGCGTGCAGACCATGAAGAAGGCGGTCGAGGTGGCCATCAACATCGTCACCGTGGCCGAGGAGCGGGCGTGAGCGTCCGTGCCGAGAAGGTCGCACAGGCCGCGTCCCTGCTGGAGCAGCACTCGCTGGACCTGTGGCTGACGTACGTGTCGGAGAGCGCCAGCCTCCCGGATCCCTCATTGGATCTGATCCTGGGCGCGAACGTCACCTGGTCGTCCGCCTTCGGCATCCACCGCAGCGGCGAGACCTTCGCCCTGGTGGGCAGCCTGGACGTGGCCAACGTGGAGGACGCGGGCACGTTCCCGACCGTCACCGGCTACCAGACCGGCATCGGTGACGACCTGCGCGCCGCCCTGATCCGGCTCGACCCGGCCCGCATCGGGCTCAACTACTCCAAGAGCTCGCCCATGGCCGACGGGCTGCGGTACGGGCTGTACCTGCAGCTGCAGGACATCCTGGCGGACACGCCCTACGGCAAGCGGTTCGTGTCCGCGGAGAGGCTGCTG
Source organism: uncultured Rickettsiales bacterium (assembly GCA_964639985.1). Taxonomy (GTDB): domain Bacteria; phylum Myxococcota_A; class UBA796; order UBA9615; family CAYRNR01; genus CAZXHG01. The sequence goes on along the minus strand of CAZXHG010000037.1, from coordinate 44,069 downwards.
GCCGATCTGCGCGGGCTGAAGACCCCCACCGAGCTGCAGCGGATCCGTACGGCCGTGGACCTGACCATCGACCTGTTCGGGCGAGTGTCGCAGTTCATGGCCGTGGGCCGTCGCGAGCGGGAGATCGCCGCGTTCCTGCTCGCCGAGGTGGAGAAGGAGGGGGTGGGCCTGGCCTGGGATCCGGACCACTGCCCGGCGGTGTTCACCGGCCCGGACTCGGCCGGCGCGCACGCAGGTCCCACGGATCGGCCGGTGGAGCCGGGCCACGTGCTCAACATCGACTTCGGCGTGAAGGTCGACGGGTACTGCTCGGACCTGCAGCGCACCTGGTACTTCCTGCGCGACGGCGAGAGCGAGGCGCCGGCCGAGGTGGAGAAGGGCTTCCGCACCATCGTCGACGCGGTGGCCGCGGCCGCCGACTTCCTCAAGCCGGGCGTGACCGGCGGTGAGGTGGACGCGGTGGCGCGCTCGTACATCACCGACCGGGGCTACCCCGAGTATCCCCACGCGCTCGGCCACCAGATCGGCCGGGAGGCCCACGACGGCGGCGGTCTGCTCGCTCCCCACTGGGAACGCTATGGTGACATCCCGGACATGGTGGTGCGCGAGGGTCAGGTCTACACCATCGAGCCGAGGCTGCCGATCGAGGGCCACGGCGTGGCCACGGCCGAGGAGATCGTGGTGGTCACGGCCGACGGTTGCGAGTTCCTCAGCCCGCCGCAGACGGAGCTCTGGCTCGTGAGCTGAGCGGTCCGTTCCGAGCACATTCCGAAAACCTACTGAACCACTGGTGGTCCAGAATGGATCATCCAGATCGGCATGATCGATCGGTGAGCTGCGCCGAATTGGAACACTTCCGTACCGCTTCCAGGTTTCCGTGCAGCGTTGCTTTGTAGGCACGATTTTTGCTGCCATAGTGGGAAGTGGGGGTCGGGGTATCTCGGGAGCAGCGGGAGCGAGATTCAGGTCGGGCGACGCGTAGACGTACCCGACCCGTGTGTGCGGGAGCGCATCGCACGGAGGCGTGGTTGTTGAGCGACGAGTGGCTCGAGGATCTCCGAGAACGGCTGGAAGAACGCCCGGAAGAACTGGACGTGGTGCTCCGCGAGGCGGTCGACGAGGTGACCCGTCGACTCGACGCGGACCGGGGCACGCTCTACCTGGTGGACCGGGCCAGTCGCAAGCTGGTCAGCCGCATGGCCGACCTGCCCGAGATCGCGGAGATCCGGCTGCGCATCGGCGAGGGCATCGCCGGGCAGGTGGCGCGCACTGGCCGGTTGATGCGGGTGCGCAAGGGCGAGCAGGACCCCCGCGTGGCGCGGCACATCGACGAGCGCACGGGGTATCACACCGACGGCATGCTGGTGGCGCCGGTCAACGACGGCGCGGGCAGCGTGATCGCGGTGCTCCAGGTGCTGAACAAGCGCCGCGGTGACTTCGGCGACCACGACGTGCGCATGATCGAGCGGCTTGCCGCCGACCTCGGCGACCTGTTGATGGTCACGTCGCTGCGACACCAGCTCAGCAGCCGCGCAGGCCAGCCCCTGTCGTTCCGCTTCAACCACATCATCGGCGACTCCCCGGCCATGCAGGACGTGTACGAGCGCACGGCGCGGGCCGCGCGCACGGACGTCACGGTCCTCCTTCGTGGGGAGAGCGGATCGGGCAAGGAGCTGTTCGCCCAGGCGATCCACTACAACTCCGACCGCCGCGAGGAGCCGTTCGTCAAGGTGGACTGCGCGGCGCTTCCCGAGACCCTGATCGAGAACGAGCTGTTCGGCCACGAGAAGGGGGCCTACACCAGCGCCGAGGGGGAGGCCGAGGGCAAGGTGGAGGCGGCCAAGGGGGGCACGCTGTTCCTCGACGAGGTGGGCGAGGTCTCCCTGTCGGTGCAGGTGAAGCTGCTGCGGCTGCTGCAGGAGAAGATGTACACGCGTGTTGGCGGCACGCGGCCGCGACGGGCGGACGTTCGCTTCGTGTGTGCCACCAACCGGGACCTGGAGCAGGCCGTGGCCGCGGGCACGTTCCGCCAGGATCTGTACTACCGCGTGCGGGTGGTGGAGATCGTGGTGCCGCCGCTGAGGGAGCGGGGCCCCGGCGACCTCACGCGCCTCGTGGAGCACTTCCTGGCCGACGCGCGCGAACGCTACGAGCGGCCCCTGCTCGAGCTGGCGCCGTCCGCCATCCGCGCGATGCACGCCCACGACTGGCCAGGCAACGTGCGGGAGCTGAAGAACTGCCTGGAGTCGGCCGTGGTGCTGGCCCCGGATACGGCCATCGAGGCGCGCCACCTGCCGATCACGTCGGCGTTCCCCCACCTCGTACCTCCGGAGCGCGAGGAGGAGCTGGGCAGCGAGCCGTTCGTCACCGGCCTGCGGCCCCTGCGGGAGGTGGAGCGGGAGTACGTGCTGCACGTGCTCGATGCACTGGACGGGAACCGTTCGGCTGCCGCCCGCCTGCTGGGGATCGGACGCAACACGCTGCTGAGGAAGATCCGCTACGGAAAGGAGTGATTTTTTGCGGAACTAAGAACCTGCCCGATATGCGGGGGGCGTGGGAGCACGGATACTGGGAGTCGGATGGAATCTGGAGGGAGTTCCCTGCGATGAGGACCCGCCTGCTGCTGGTGGACGACCACACCATTCTCCGCGAGTCCCTGGCCGCGCTGGTTCGCGAGTGCGCGGACCTGGAGGTGGTCGGTGAGGCGGCCAACGGCCTGGACGCTGTGGAGGCAGCCAGGACGCTGACGCCCGACGTGGTGCTGATGGACGTGACCATGCCCGAGATGAACGGGCTGGAGGCAACGCGCCAGATCCGCAAGGACTGCCCGTCGATCCAGGTGGTGGTGCTGACCATGCACCGCGATCCCCGCACGGTGGCGTGCACGTTCGCCGCGGGCGCCAGCGGCTACCTGCTCAAGGACTGTGATTCGGCGGAGCTGGTGGAGGGCATACGGGCCGTCTCGCGGGGGGAGGCCTTCCTCTGCAGGCGTCTGTCCGAGGCCGTGCTCCAGGAAGGGGATCGCTACCTCAGCGGCCAGGCGGCGGCCGACCACGACCTGCTGTCCAGACGCGAGCGCCAGGTACTGCGACTGGTCGGGGACGGCTTCGACCGTCACGAGATGGCGTCGATCCTGGGCATCAGCATCAAGACCGTGGACACCCACCGCCGCAACCTGATGCGGAAGCTCGACGTGGACGGCGTGGCTGGACTGACCCGGCACGCCATCCGTGAGGGGCTGCTGCCCCTGGAGGAGTGAGGAGGAGCCATGCCCCAGGACGACACGCCCGGCCGCGACGACGCCGAGCGCCTGTCCGTCGGTCAGCGCCTGGAGACCGTGGGGCAGCTGGCCGCGGGCATCGCCCACGAGATCAACACGCCCACCCAGTACCTGGGGGACAACCTGCGGTTCCTGAGGGACTCCTGCGCCGAGCTGCTCGAGGCCGAGATCGACCCGTCGGACAGGCAGTTCCTCATGGACGAGATCCCGGCCGCCATCGCCGATTGTCTCGAGGGCGTGGAGCGGATCGCGCGGATCGTGGCTGCGATGCGCGAGTTCTCCCACCCGGGCGTGGACGAGGTGGTGGAGGCGGACGTCAACGCCACGCTCCGGGGCGCGCTGACCCTCAGTCACCATGCCTGGAAGTACGTGGCTGACGTGGTCACGGAGCTCGATCCGGCGGGTCCGCGGGTGCTGTGCCGCCGGGGCGAGCTGCACCAGGTGGTGCTGAACCTGCTGGTCAACGCGGCCCACGCCATCGCCGACTGCGCCGAAGCCGGGGACGGGACCCGTGGCTCCATCGTGGTGCGCTCCCGGGGTGGCGAGGACTTCGTGGAGGTCGACATCGAGGACACGGGGCCAGGGATCCCCGAGGCGATCCGCGGCAGGATATTCGACACGTTCTTCACCACCAAGGCGGTGGGGCGGGGGACAGGGCAGGGGCTGGCGATCGCCCGCTCGCTGGTGGAGCGCAACGGCGGCTCGTTGACGTTCTGCACGGCCGAGGGGGAGGGGACGACGTTCACGGTGCGGTTGCCACGGGGATTCGTGGAGCTGGGCAGCGGGGGTGGGAGATGAGCCAGGGGACGACGACGAGGATACTGTTCGTGGACGACGAGCCGCGGGTGCTGCACGGCCTGCGCCGGATGCTGCGGCCCTTGCGGCACGACTGGGAGATGGTGTTCTGCGACAGCGGAGAGCGGGCCCTGCAGCGGCTGGCCGAGCAGCCGTACCAGGTGATCGTCGCGGACCTGAAGATGCCCCGCATGGATGGCGTGACCCTGCTGTCGCGGGTGGCCCGCGAACACCCCGAGGTGGTGCGTATCGTGCTGTCGGGGCAGCCGGAGATGGTGCACTTCCTGCGCACGGTCGGGCCTGCGCACTGCTACCTGACCAAGCCCTGCGACGCGGATCTGCTGCGCCGCACCGTGCGACGCGCGTGCGCGGTACAGGAGAGCCTCTCGTCGGCGCCGCTGCGGCAGATCGTGGCGGGTATGGACTCGTTGCCGAGCCGGCAGGCCGCAGTCCAGCAGATGCTGGGCGAGCTGATGTCCCCGGACTGCTCGGTGAGGAACGTGGCCGAGATCGTGGAGAGCGACGTGGCCATGACGACCCGCGTGATGGGTGTGGTCAACTCCGCCTTCTTCGGCCTGCGCAGCCCGGCGACCACGCCGGCCAAGGCCGTGGCGCTGCTCGGGCTGGACGCGATCCGCTCGCTCGCCCTGTCGCTGAAGGTGTTCAGCTCCTTCAGCGGAAGCACCGAGGCCGCGGCCCGCGCCGAGGCGCTGTGGAACCACAGCTCGACCGTGGGCTCGTATGCCCGCGCCATGGCCCGTCAGGCGGACCTGTCCGAGGTCGAGGTCGGTCACGCGCTGCTGGCGGGGCTGCTGCACGACGTGGGCAAGCTGATCCTCGTCGACCAGTTCCCCGAGCGGTTCACCCGGGTGCTCGAGCGCGCCGAGGCCGAGGAGGGGGAGGCGTGGCGGCTGGAGGAGGCCGAATTCGGCGCCACCCACGCCGAGATCGGCGGGTACCTCGCGGGCCTGTGGGGATTCCCGCACGCGGTCGTCGAGGCCCTGGTCTACCACCACCGTATCCGTGAGCTGCCCGCGCGCGGTCACGACGTGGCGACCCTGGTCCACGTGGCAGACGCCTTCGACCACGCGGGTGGAGGCCAGATGGAGGCCGTGCCCGTGGACAGGACCCACCTGGATCGGACCGGCGCGACCGAGTCGCTGGAGACCTGGTGGGCGACCTGTACCTCGGACCCGGAGGAGGAGACGTGAACCGGCGCATCCTGTTCGTGGACGACGAACCGCTCGTGCTGGCGGGATTTGGCCGTCAGCTCCGCAGCGGGTACGAGCTGTGCATGGCCGAGAGCGGGGGCGCTGCCCTGAAGCTGCTGACGGAGGAGCCGCCATTCGCGGCCATCGTGTCGGACATGAACATGCCCGGGATCGATGGCGTGGACCTGCTGGACCGCGCTCAGCGGCTGTGTCCCGACACGGTACGCCTGATGCTCACCGGTATGGCCGAGCTGGACGTGGCCATGGCCGCGGTCAACCGCTGCAACATCTTCCGTTTCCTGACCAAGCCGTGCTCGGTGGACGACCTGCGCGCGGCCGTGGACGCGGCGTTGCGGCAGCACCAGCTGATCGCGGCGGAGAGGGAGCTGCTCGACCGGACGCTGGCCGGCAGCGTGCGCGTGCTGTCCGAGGTCCTGGAGGCGGTCAACCCCACCGCGTTCGGCAGGGCGAACCGTGTGCAGCGCATCGCGAAGCTGGTGGTCGAGACCCTGGGCGGGGAGTTGACCTGGGCCCAGGAGGTGGCGGCCCGTCTGTGCCAGCTCGGGTGCGTGGCCGTACCCGAGGAGCTGCTGGTCCGCGCACAGAAGGGGGACCTGCTGTCGGACGAGGAGAAGCGGATCCTGGCAGAGCACCCCCGCAACGGGGCCCGCATGCTCGGCCGGATCCCGCGCATGCAGGTGGTTCGCCGGGGTATCGAGTACCAGGCCAAGCGGTACGACGGCTACGGCCCGCCCGCGGACGGCAGGCGCGGCGACGACATCCCGCGTGCGGGGCGGCTGCTGAAGCTGTGCCTCGACTTCGAGGCGCGGGTGATGGGCGGCGACAACCCGGCGCGGGCCCTGGCCGAGCTGGAGTCGTGCGCGAGCTGGTACGACCCGGACATGCTGCAGGCGCTGGGTGACGTGGTGCGGCGGGGCCGCTCCCACGACCGCGACGAGCTCATGATCCCGGAACTGGAGACCGGCATGATCATGGACGAGGACGTGGTCGCGTCGGACGGAACCCTGCTCGTCAGCCGGGGTACGGACATCAGCCCGGCCCTGCTGCGACGACTGGACAACTGGCACCGGCTCGAGCGGGTACACGGCCCCCTGCGGGTGCTGATCCCCCGCGGAGACGGCTCGTTCCCGTTCTGACCCCGGTCTCCCGACGCTGTGGCGACGTCAGGGGGGCGGGGCCGGGGCCGGCTCCTCGCCGCCGTTTCCCAGCAGCGGCGCGAGCCTGGTCCGGACCTCGTCAGCGGTGAACGGCGCCACCAGGAAGGTGGCCGCACCCCGCCTCAGGGCCGCGACGATGCGGGCCCGGACCGGTACACCGGACGTGCAGATCGAGGGGATGACCCGGCCCAGCTGCTCGCCGTACCGGATCATCGGCCAGGTGTCCTGCTCGCCATCCAGTCCGATCACCACCATGCGTACCGGGAGGAAGCGCAGTGTGGCTCTGGCTTCCTCCACGGAGGGGGCGATGTGGACCGGCAGACCGGCGCCCTCGAGGGCCCGGCGTACCGTGTCGGAGTCCATGCCGCGTACGTCGCCCACGAACAGCAGGAGGTCGGCAGAGAGGTCGTCGAGGTCGGTCACGGATGGCACTCCATCCAGGTTATCGGCCGGGTTCGGGGGATCTTTAGAAGAAAAATCGCCCGGTGTTCTATAATCCTGAACCGCGGCGAGAGGTTGCGTACGGCAGGGAGGCAGGCATGGCCTGGTGGCGGTCGGGGAACACCACGGATCCGGGATCGTCGATGCCCTCCGGTACGGGGCGTCAGCGAGCCCAGCGCCGTTCGGTGCTCGAGGAGCAGGCGCGTAGCATCAAGCAGCTCGCGCGGGGCTGTCGGACCCTGGTCGTGGCCCTGCGGCACCTGGCCGTTCATTCCCACTTCAACGAGCTCAAGAAGTACCGCCGCGCCCTCGATGACCTGGACCTGGATCTGACCGACGGCGAGGTGCCGTCGGAGCGCGAGTTCCGGCAGGCCGCGTCCGGCCTGGTCCAGGAGCTGCTGCACCTCAACCGCTCCCGCGAGAAGGTGCTGGGCAGTCTCGTCGAGGACATCTCCTCGGCCCTGTACGAGGGCTTCCAGGAGAACACGGAGATGCGGGACGAGCTGCAGGAGAGCATCAAGATGATCTCCGATGCCACCGAGCTCGGCAGCATGGAGGACATGGTCGACGCCATCCGGGGCCAGGTGTCGTCCATGAAGCAGACCGTGGAGAAACAGCGCGAGGCCGAGCGCGCGCGCGCCGAGGCGCTCGACAGCGAGCTCGGCGAGATGCGTGGTCAGCTGCAGCGGGCCGAGCAGGACCTGCAGATCGACGCGCTGACCGGCGTGTGCTCCCGTCGCTGGCTGGACGAGTACCTCACCGCCCGGTTGCCCGCGGACGAGGACAACGCCCTGTGCCTGGTGATGGTCGACCTCGACCACTTCAAGGCGGTCAACGACACCCACGGACACGACGTGGGCGACGAGGTGCTCAAGGCGCTGGGGCGGACCCTCAACGAGGTCGTGATGCGGAAGACCGACTTCGTGGCCCGGTTCGGCGGCGAGGAGTTCGCGGTCGTGCTCGACGCGTCCAACCTGCAGGGGGGGATCGCGGTGGCCGAGCGGATCCGCGAGGCCGTGGAGGCGCTGCGCATCCAGACCGAGAAGGGCGTGCTGCAGGTGACCGCCAGCTTCGGTGTGGCCGCAGCCCGCTACGGCGAGGCCTCCAGGGAACTGTTCCAGCGCGCCGACGGTGCCCTGTACGTGGCCAAGCGCAACGGCCGCAACCGGGTGGAGGCGGCCGCGTCCACCGGCTGAGCCTCCTGCGCCGCGTGCGGCGCGAATTCCCCGTTGACCCATCCGGGCCCATCCTGGTACTCTGATAGAAGCGCGAAGAAAGCGCGCCCCATTGTGGCCAGGGAGGTCAGGACGACTCTCCGGGGGCAACATCCTCCACGGAACCAGGAAGGGTCCAGTGGGGGTTTTCCCATGTCGCGCCCGGAGCGCGAGTCCCGAACAGCTGCCGAACGGCAGCCGTCGACATGCTCGTGGTCGTCCGTCCACCCCGAAAGGATTCGGGAGTCATGGACGCCATCATCTGTGGGAGAACCGTCTACGGTCAGCAGGTCGGCGAGTGGATCCAGCAAGTCGATCCCACGGCGACGCCGCACTACGTCTCCAGCACGCGGGATCTGCAGGATGCGATCGTCCGCGGCGAGGACAGCCACGTGTTCGTGGTGCTCGCCGAACCGGACGCAGAACCGCGCACCCTCGCCCTGCTGACGGACCTCGAGGAGAGCGACGCGCCGGCGATCACGGTGCTCTGCCCCCCATCCGCGGCCGAGGAGACCGCTTCGTTGCTGCCCGGCTGGCTCCGCCGTTGCGTCAAGCCCTTCGGCCCGGAGGCGATCGCCGACGTGGTCGCAGTCCCGGGAGAGGCGCTGGCGCTGGACTTCCTCGACGAAGACGAGGCCCCCGATCTGCACTTCGACTCCATGGTCGGCGACTCCCAGGTGATGCGCGCCATCTATCGACGCATCGAGAAGGTGGCTCCCACGGAGTGCTGCTGCCTGGTCACCGGCGAGAGCGGCACGGGCAAGGAACTGGTCGCGCGGGCGATCTACGATCACGGCGCCCGCCGTGACGGACCGTTCGTGGCCCTCAACTCCGGCGGCATCCCGGGCGAGCTGGTCGAGAGCGAGCTGTTCGGCCACGAGAAGGGCGCGTTCACCGGCGCGGTGGCGCGCAAGCGGGGGCTGTTCGAGATCGCGGACGGCGGCGTGATGCTGATCGACGAGATCGGCGAGCTGCCCATGGAGGTGCAGCCGTCGCTGCTGCGCGTACTGCAGGACGGCGAGATCATGCCCGTGGGCTCCACCCGGACCCGGCGGGTGGACGTGCGGTTCGTGGCCGCCACCAACCGCGACCTGTGGGCCGAGGTGGAGGACGGCTCGTTCCGCGAGGACCTGTACTACCGGCTGGACGTGGTGCCCCTGCACCTGCCCCCGCTGCGGGAACGGCGGGAGGACATCCCGGCGCTGGTCCAGCACTTCGCCCGCCAGATCAACGGCCGGAATGGCCTGAGAATTGCAGGGATGACGGACGGATGTCTGGAGGCGCTGCGGCGTTTCCGCTGGCCCGGTAATGTCCGGCAGCTCCTCCACGTCCTGGAGCGGATGATGGTGTTGGCCGAAGGGTTCGTGCTCGACGTGAGCGACCTGCCCGCGCTGGTGTGCAACGCGCGGGGCCGGGGCGGCGTCGGCAGCGTGCCCGAGGTGCCGGAGGACGGCCTGGACTTCTATGCCGAGACCGAGCGGTTCCAGCGGCAGATCCTGGAACAGGTGCTGCAGCGGGTGTCCTGGAACAAGAACCAGGCAGCCAACCTGTTGCGCATGAACCGCACCACACTGGTCGAGAGGCTCAAGCGGCTGGGCATGACCCCGCAGGAGAACGCGGGCCCGTCATGAGGTGGATCGTCCCGGTGATCGCCCTGCTGGCGATCGCCCCCCCGGCCGCGGCGCGCACGGCGCTGGGAGAGATCTCCGTACCCCTGGGATCCGGGGCGCAGGTGGAGGCCGACCTCTGCCCGCTGTGGGGCCACTGGCGCCTGCAGGCGCGCTTCGCCGATGCGGGGGCACCAGGGCGCCTGCGCGCGATCGCGCACGCGGCCGTGGTCGCGATGGACGTCTCCGACGGAGCCGACGGCTCGCTGGTGATCACCCTCGGGCTGGCCCCGGACGTGCTGTGGGCCGACGCCGAGGTGGACGGCGTGGGGGTGCTGCACGCGCGGTTCTGGGGTGCGGATCCCGAACAGCCCCGGCCGTCGGTGTTCGAGGTCGTCGACGAGGCGATCCAGGAACGCCCCAAGGCGGTCAGCTCGCTGGAGCGGGGGTACATGCCGCTGGGAGAGGGCAGCCCCTGGTCGTTCGTCGAGTTCCCCCTGAAGCCGCCCCTGTCCGGGCCGTTCGTGCCCGTGGAGGGCGGTGGCGCTTCGGTGGTCCGCGTCGAGGGCCTGGAGCGCACCGCAGCGCTGCTGCCGGGCATGGAGCGGCGCGTGCAGGCCGTACAGCACGGTCGCAGCTGGTGGGACGAGACTGCCGAGGCGTTCGTGATGACGGTCGCGGCGCTGGGGGACGACCCGACCCACGAGGGCGCGCTCGCGCTGGCGGGCGAGGCCCTGTACCTCGCCGGCGCCCACGACGAGGCCGAGTACTACTTCGAACGCGTGCTGTCCGCGTTCCCCGCATCCCCCCGCCGCGGTTGCTACCTGCTGGGGCAGAGCCTGGCGCTGCAGGGCATGGGACGTCACCCCCAGGCGCTCGCGGGCTTCGAGCAGGCTGCGCTGGCGCTCCCCGACGGCCAGCGGGGGCTGGCGCTGGCCGCGATCGTGGGCTCCCTGGCCTCCATGGACCGCTGGGACGCGGCCCACGAGCTGATGACGTCGCTGCATCGCGGCTGGCCTGCCACCGAGCTCGACCCCTGGCTGGAGGCCGAGCTGAGCTACCGCGCCGAGGACGCCGCCCACACCATCGAGCTGCTGGAGGAGTTGGAGAAGCTGGACGACCAGCGTCGGCCCCTCGTGCTCGTGCGGCTGGCGGACTGCGCCTGGCTGGAGGACGACTCCGAGGCCCTGTCGTTCTGGCTGGCCAGCGCGCTGGGCTCGGGCAGCCGGATCGCGGACGTGATGGTCCGGCTGCGCAAGCTCGAGCGGCAGCTCCTGGACGAGGACTTCGCCATGGAAGAGGATGCGCCGAGCTACCCGCGCACGATCGCGGAGCTGCGCGCCCTTGCCGAGGTGGAGCCGAGGGCCGCGCTGGAGGTGGCCCTGGCCGAGGCCCGCTACCTGTACGCCAACGAGATGTACCTCGACGCCTGCCGACTCGACCGCGAGACCCTGCGCACCTACCCCGAGTTCCCGTCCGCGCGGGAGATCGAGGCGCGCATGTGCGAGGGCGCGGGCATCCTGATGGCGGTGGCGCACGAGTCCGACGACGCGCTGCAGGAGGCCGGGCTCTACCTGGACTTCGTGGACCGTCGCGAGGCCGCGGACTGCATGGATCCCGACCTGGTCGGCCGTGGCGTGGACGTGCTGGAGTCCCTCGGGTTGTGGGAAGAGGCCCGCCGCTCGCTGAGCGTGATGATGGTTCACAGGGACCTCGAGCCCCTGGCCCGCGAGGAGCTGGTCCTGCGGCTGGCGCGGGTGTACCTGGCCTCGGAGCGCGTGGACGACGGCCTGCGCACGATCGAGTACTACCGCGATACCCGGGCCACGCCCGCCCTGGAGGACGAGGCCGAGGTGCTGGAGCTGCAGCTCACCCTGGCGCGCAACGCGGATGGAGACGCGGCCGAGGTCCTGCGCCGTGCGGTCGCGCTGGACGATCGGACCCTGGAGCCGGACCTGGAGCTGAGCCTGCGTCGAACCGAGGGCCGGGCCGCGTTGTACCAGCAGCGATGGGATCGCGCGAGCGTCGCGCTGGCGCGCGCACGCGCCCTCGGCGAGGGGGAGAACGCGCAGCAGGACGGCGTGCTGCTGGGCTGGGCCCGGCTACGCGCCGATCAGCCGCAGCTGTGCGTGGAGGTACTCGAGGCCATGGATCCGGACCACCTCGCGCCGCCAGCGCGGGCCGCGCGCACCTACACCCTCACGCGCGCCCTGCGGGCGGTTGGGCGGATCGACGAGGCCGAGGCGCTGCTGGCGCAGGCCGCGGCCGATCCGTCGATCGGTGCCTGGGCCGACCTCGCGCGACACGAGGCCACGGACCTGGACTGGGAGCGTCGGTTCGAGGCGCTGGTCTCGGTCCCGACGGTCGACCTCGGCGGACCCGCTGCGGACGAGGACACCCCGTCAGAGCTTTGACGGCATCGTCATCGCGCCGTCGAAAATCCACCACCACGATCGTTGCCAGGCGCCACCGCGCTCGATGCGGATCCGGCACGCCCCTTGCAAAACCAAGCGTCGAGTCGACCTGCAACGTGCGGAGGACCCATGAGCATCAACCTTCTCGACCCTGTCACGGCGTCCATCGAGAAGGTCCTCGATCTGCGCACGCGGCAGCAGGCCATGGCTGCGGCCAACCTGGCCAACGCGGACACCCCGGGCTACCGGGCGAGACACGTGGACTTCGGCAGGTCGCTGGCCCGCCTGCTGGGCAACCACGTGGGCATGGCGAAGACCCACGCCGGCCACATCGGCGATGCCGCCTCCGAGGCGGTGGTCGTCCGCACCGTCGATCCCCCCCCCTGGGCAGCAGACGGCAACTCGGTCGACCCGCAGCGGGAGATGGCGGTGATGACCGAGAACCAGATGCTGTACAACGCCTCCATCGAGATCCTGAATCGGCGCATGGGTCTGCTGCGCTACGCGGTCAGCGAAGGGAAGTGACCCATGGACCTGATCGGACTTCTCCAGGTGAGCGCCAGCGGGCTGTCGGCCCAGCAGCTACGCATGGAGGTCGTGTCGGCCAACCTGGCCAACGCCCATACCACCCGTTCGGCGGACGGCGGACCGTACGTGCGCAAGGAACCGGTGTTCCGTTCGGCGCCGGTCCCGGGCGCGTCTGCCGAGTTCTCGTCGAGGCTCAAGGCCCACCTGCAGCAGGTGATCGTGCAGGACGTGAGGGACGACGCCAGCGGCCCGCGGCGGGTGCATGATCCGGGGCACCCGGACGCGGACGCCGATGGGTACGTGCTGATGCCGAACGTGGACGTGATGCGGGAGATGGTCGACCTGGTGAGCGCGTCGCGCTCCTACGAGGCCAACGTCAGCGCCCTGGGCGCCACCCGGGCGATGCTGCTCAAGGCCCTCGAGATCGGCAAGTAGGGAGGTCGTGATGAAGGTCGAGAGCGTCCTCGCCAACGCAGCGGCCCAGGCCGAGCAGGCGACCCGCGCCACCCAGGTGGACACCTCCCGCGTCGTGGAGACCGGTGGTGCACCCAAGGCCGAATTCGCCAACCGCGTGCAGGAGGCCCTGGGCAGCCTGGTGGACTCCGGTCGCGACGTGGACCAGAGCGTGATGCAGCTGCTCGCGGGCCGGGAGACCGACCTGCACACCTCGATGGTGCAGCTGGGCGAGACCGATCTGCAACTGCGCTTCATGGTGCAGCTCCGCAACCGTGCCATCGCCGCGTACGAAGAAGTGATGCGCCTGCAGGTGTGATGCAAACCGCGCACGAGGGACGTTGAATCATGGACTCGCTCAACCAGTTGATCGCCCGCTTCCGGGAATTCTGGGACGGCCTCACCCCCCGCCGGCGCAACACCCTGGCCGTCATCGCCGGCGTCACCGTGCTGTCGGTGGTCGCGCTGCTGACGTGGGCGCAGCGACCGGAGTGGACGCCGCTCATGAACGGGCTGGAGCCGGACGAGGCCCGGACCCTGGTGGAGTCGCTGCGCGCGGACGGATATCGCGTGCAGGTCCGCGGCGACCAGCTGATGGTGCCCTCCAGCGAGCTCGAGGAGGCCCGGCTGGCCGCCTACGGCAGCGACATCGGCTCGAGCCTTCCGGGCATGACCGTGTTGCTGGACCGCAAGGGCATGGGGCTCACCCGGGCCCAGGAGAAGGCGACCTACCAGGTGGCCCTGCAGGGGGAGCTCGCGCGTACCATCTCACGCGTGGACGGGGTGCGCCGGGCGAGCGTGCAGCTGGTGATGCCCCAGGAGGCGCTGTTCCCCGAGGACCGCGTGATCCCCTCGGCCAGCGTGATGGTGGACCTCAAGCCGGGCATCGACCTGGCCCCGGCCCAGGTCACGGCCATGACCAACCTGGTGGCCGCGGCCGTGCCCCACCTCAAGCCCGACGACGTGGTCCTGGCCGACACCAGCGGCAACATGCTCACGCGGCCGATGGAGGAGGACGGCCCCGCGGCGGACGTGGACCGGCTGCTGGGGTACACCCGCCAGGTGGAGCGCTCCCTGCAGGACAAGGCCCTGGCCCAGCTCGAAGGGCTCTACGGGCCCGGCCGGGCGCTGGTCCAGGTCACGGCCCAGGTGGACACCGCCAGCCGGGAGTCCAGCGCCGTGGAGTACGACGCCTCGGGCGTGGCGACGCGGTCCATCCAGAGCGCGGAGTCCCAGGAGACCGGCGGGCAGGCCGTGGCCCAGGGCGTGCCCGGGACCGGCTCCAACCTGCCCGAGGTGGAGGCCCGCGGCGGCGGAGCCAGCGTGTCCAACGAGTCCAGCACCGCGGCCGAGACCCTCAACTACGAGGTGCCCACCACCACCGAACACCGCGTGCAGCCGCCGGGATCGATCCTGTCGCTGAGCGTGAGCGTGCTGGTGGACGGCGAGTGGCAGACCGACGAGGCGACCGGGGAGCAGACGTACGTGCCGCTCGAGGAGACCGAGATCGGGAACATCGAGTCGATCGTGGCGGCGGCCGTGGGCATCGACGCCCGGCGAGGGGATACCATCTCCGTGGTGAACATGCCGTTCCAGGACGCGGAGATCGAGGAAATGGAGATGGCCGGTGTGCCGCTCGTCGATCGGGTCAAGCCCGGCGACTGGCTCGGCTGGCTGGTGGTCATCGTGTTCCTGGTGCTGTCCTACCTGTACGTGGTGCGTCCGATCATGGGCTCGGTCGTGGGCCCGTCCAAGGACGAGCAGATCGCGGCGGTGGCCGGCATGGCCAGCCTGCCCCAGGGGCGCAGCGCCGAGTTCCAGGCCTACCTCGAGCAGCTGGCCGGACAGGAGGGCGACGGCGATCCGCTGGAGCGCCTGATCCGGAACAACCAGCCCGGCGCGCTGCGCAACCTGCAGAGCTGGATCGAGGAGGGCTGACGTGGCCGACATCCGCGACACGTCGGACCTGACGACCGTGCAGAAGGCGGCCATCCTGGTGATGAACCTGCCCGAGCACCTGGTCAAGGACCTGCTGTCCACGCTGTCGCAGGAGCACGTCAAGGCCGTGGGAGCGGCCGTGGCCAGCCTGCCGAGGCTGCCGGACGAGGTGATCGAGGACGTGTGCGTGGAGTTCGTCAACCAGGTGGTCTCGCCGGTTCCCCGTCAGCTCGAGGGCCGGCAGTACCTGCAGCACGTGTTCCCGCGGGTGACGGATCCGGAGATGGCGCGGGAGATCACCCGCGAGATCGAGGGGCGCGAGCTTCGCTCCATCCGCCTGTGGCTGCAGACCGTGCCCCACGCCACCCTGGCGTCGGTGCTGGCCAAGGAGCACCCCCAGACCGTGGCCGTGGTCTGTGCGCTGGCCGAGGCCCGGGTCGCCGGGCTGATCCTGCAGGGATTGCCCGACGAGATCCGGGACGAGGTGCTGTACCGCCAGGCCCGCCTCGGCGAGCTGCCCGCAGAGGTGCTCGGCGAGGTCGAGGAGGTGCTGATCCGCCAGGTCGCGCCGCGCCCGGCCGACGCCCAGACCGACCTCGAGGGCATCGAGAGCACGGCCGCGGTGATCAAGAACATGCCGCCGGACGAGCGGGAGCAGGTGCTGCAACGGATCCGCGCCATGGACGAGGAGATCGCGGACCACATCATGAAGTCGATGTACAGCTTCGACACGCTGTACTACGCCGATGATCGCGGTATTCAGGCGCTGCTCAAGGTGGTGGACCGCAAGGACCTGACCGTATCGCTCAAGGGGTCCACCCTGGGCGTGCAGGAGAAGTTCTTCAAGAACATGAGCGAGCGCGCCGCCACCTTCCTCGCCGAGGACCTCGAGGTGCTCGGCCCGATGCGCACCGCGGACGTGGAGGACGCGCAGCGGCGGATCATGGCCCAGGCCCTGGTGCTCGAGTCCGAGGGCAACCTGATGTTCCTGGAGATGGACGACGATGAGGCGTTCGCGTGAGCTTCAAGCCCATCCGCCCCGGTGGCAAGGGCTTCGAGCCGCTGACCCGCGGCGATCGCAGCGGATTCGCGCCGCTGCGTCCGGGCAGCCCCGCCGAACCCTTCGACGATGCGTCCATCGAGCACTCGCTGGAGGTCTCTGCCGACCTGGAGGAGGCCACCGTCGGCGACCTGTCCGCCGCCAGGGAGGAGGCCTACGAGGAGGGCTACCACAAGGGCCAGGCCGCGGCTCGCGAGGAACTCGAGCAGGCCATGGACACGGTCAGCAGCCTGGTCAAGGAGCTGCAGGGGGCTCGCCCCCGGGTGTTCGAGGCCTCGCGCAACGACCTGATCGACCTGCTCGACGGCTGCCTCGACTGGCTGCACCTCACTACCATCGCGTCGGACCGCGAGCTGGTGGTGCGGGTGGTGGACGCCGTGCTGGAGGACTTCGACAGCGATGTACCGATCACCATCCGCCTCAACCCCCGCGACCACCGCACCCTGTCCGACGAGATCGACGCGGGCACGCGGCCCTGGTCCACCTGGGACCTGACCCTGCTGCCCGACACCGCCATCGAGCCCGGGGGTTGCGTGGTGGACGCACCCGAGGGCCGGGTGGACGCCACCGTCACGGAGCGGCTGTCGCGGCTCGGCGCCGAGGTCGACCTGCTGCGCGGCAGCGGTGGCGACGGGGAGGGCACCCCATGAGCCCGGTGGAGACCCGTCCCCTGCAGGGTGTGGCCGGACGGATCCGGTCGCTGCCGCGGTTCCGCCGCGCCGGCACCGTGTCCGACGTGGTCGGCACCGTGATCGAGGGCAACGCGCCCGGCGCCGTGCTCGGCAGCCTCTGCTCGGTCGACGCCGAGGGCAGCGACGAGCCGCTGATGGGCGAGGTGGTCGGGTTCCGCGGCCGCTCCGTGCTGGTCATGCCGTACGGCGAGATGGCTGGCGTGTTCCACGGCGCACCCCTGGAGATCCTGGGCACGTCGTTCCTCATCCCGGTGGGCAACGACCTGCTGGGCCGCGTGGTCGACGGCCTCGCCCGGCCCATCGACGGCGGACCGCCGGTGGAGCCCGAGCGGGCGATCCCGGTGTGGAACGAGGCCTTGCCACCGCTGCAGCGGGCGCGCATCGCCGAACCCCTGGAGCTGGGCATCCGCGCCATGGACGGCCTGCTGACCTGCGGCCGCGGGCAGCGGCTGGGCATCTTCTCCGGCGCGGGCGTCGGCAAGTCCACCGCCCTGGGCATGATCGCCCGGGAGGTCTCCGCCGACGTCAACGTGATCGCCCTGATCGGCGAGCGCGGCCGCGAGGTACGCGAGTTCGTCGAGCGCGATCTCGGCGAGGAGGGCATGGAGCGATCCGTGGTCGTGGCGGTCACCTCGGACCAGTCGCCGGTGCTGCGCGTCAAGGGCGCGTTCGTGGCGGCCGCGTTCGCCGAGCACTTCCGCGACCAGGGCCTGCACGTGGTGTTCATGATGGACTCGCTGACCCGGTTCGCCATGGCCCAGCGGGAGATCGGGCTGGCCGTGGGCGAACCGCCCACGGCGCGCGGCTACACCCCCAGCGTGTTCGGCATGATGCCGAGGCTGCTGGAGCGCTGCGGACCGGTGGAGGGGGGAGGCTCGATCACCGGCCTGTACACCGTGCTCGTGGAGGGGGACGACCTGCGCGACCCGATCGCGGACACCTCCCGCGCGATCCTCGACGGTCACGTGGTGCTGAGCCGGAGACTGGCGGCCAAGGGCCACTACCCGGCGGTCGAGGTGCTGGCCTCGGTCAGCCGGGTGATGCCCGACGTGGTGGACGAGCAGCACGTGGCCGACGCGTCGCTCGTGCGTCACCTCATGTCCGTGCACGCCGAGGCCGCGGAGATGATCAACATCGGCGCCTACCGGGCGGGCAGCAACCCGGCGGTCGATCACGCCATCGAGCTGATGCCGGCCGTGGATCACTTCCTGCGCCAGGCGCGCAAGGACAGCCCGAGCTTCGGGGAGACGCGCCAGGCGCTCGCCGACCTGGCCGCGAAGATCGACGCCGACCGTCTGTCCGGGGCGGCCCGATGACGCGCGACACCCGCACCCGGCTGCGCGACCTCGCCCGCCACCGACGGGACGAGGAGGCGGCCAACGTGCGCCGTCTCGAGGCACGGATGGACGAGCTGGACGAGGCGCTGGACGCCCTGGCGCGCGAGATCGAGCGCTCGGAGCTGGCGGCCGTGGAACGGATCGCCGATCCGTTCGAGCGCCAGAACGTGGCGAACTATGCGGCGCGGCTGCGGGAACGCCGCGACGCCCTGGCCGTGGAGCGGTCCGAGGTGGCCGCCCGCAGGGACGAGGTGCGCACGGCGCTGAAGGCGCGCGTGATCGAGCACCGCCAGATGGACCACCTGGTCCACACGGCCGAGCTGGAGCAGGTCACCGAGCAACAGCGCCGCGCCGAGCTGGAGTCGGACGACCTGGCCAGCGGCCACTGGTTCAAGGTCCGTGGGGAGAACGACCGTGATTGATCGGGTGCGAGCAGTGATGTGGCACCTCCGCCGGACCCCCTTGCGGGTGCTGCTGCCGGTGGTGCTGGTGGCGGCGGCCTCCCTGGCCGTACCGCTGGCGCGCGGCCAGGACAGCGACAACCCCTCGCCGCCGGTGGCGCCGAGCCTGGACGACAACTGCCTGACCCCGGAGGAGATGGCGGTCGTGGAGCTGGTGCGGCGGCGGCACTGGGAACTGCAGCAGCGCGAGGAGATCGTCGGCGTGCAGGAGCAGGCCGTGCGGGCGCTACAGGACGAGGTGCGCGGGGAGGTCGTGCGGCTGGAGATGCTGCGTGAGGAGATCGAGTCGTTGCTGCAGGCGCGAGAGGCCGCGCGCCGGGAGGGCGGCGACGCCCTGGTGCAGATGGTGAACCAGATGAAGGCCGCCGACGCCGCGGAGATGCTCTCGCGCATGGAGCCCATGCTGGCCGCGGCCGTGCTGGAACGGATCACTCCCCGGCAGGCTGGAAAGGTGCTGGGCAACATGGACCCGGAGGTGGCAGCGACCCTGGGTGCCTCCCTGGCCCTGGACCCCATCGACCGTGCGCCCCCCGCGCCGCTGGCGGATGGGCAAGAGGAAGGAGACGAGTCATGAGCCGGCTGAGACGCGTGCTCGACGACAGTCACCTCATCCACGGCATGCGCCCCCCCCGGGGGCGCGTGGAGAACGAACAACACGGAAAGGGAGAGCGGGATATCGCGTTCGGCGACCTGCTCGACGCCTCCGACCGGCACGCCGATCCGGCACCGGTCGCACCCCGGAGCGCGCACGAGCAGCCACCGCACGAGGACCCGCTCCAGCCCGGCGCCGACGGCGGCGCCGGGGGGATGGACGGGCGGCCTGCAACCGCGCCCTCCCCCCGGCCCGCCGCGGCGTCCACGCTCGCCGAGGCGCCCACACCCTCGCAGGGCCGCGCGCCCGCGGCAGCGCCCGCAGCGGCGCCTGCGGTAGCGCCCGCGTCTGCGCCCGCGAGCGCGACCACGACCTCCACCGCTGGCCCACCCTCGGGATGGCAGCCGCTCGTTCCCGGGAGACCCCTGGCGAGCAACACCGCCGTTGCGTCCGAGTCTCCGGTGGCACAGCCCACACCGAGCCCGACCGGAGCCGGTCCTGCGACCGCACCGCTCACCGAGACCCGACCGGCGGCGGTACCGCCGCCGGTGAAGGGCGCGGCTACGCCGCGCGGATCGGGGGTGAGGGCGTGGCTGCAGCAGCGGCAGATCCTGCCCGATGCCCCGCCGCCAGAGCCGGCGATCGAGGCCCCGGTGGCCATCCACTCGCGATCCGACCTCGTCGCTGCGACCGCGTCGCTGGCGGCGATGGCCGGGGGAGAGCCTGGCGCCGGTCCGATCCGCTGGGCCGACCTGGTCCGCACGGGCGGGCAACGCGCCGTACCGACCGCCGCCACGCCGCAGGCCGTGGCACCCACGCCCGACGGCGGGGCCGCCACGTCCGACGACATGCAGCACGATCCCGGCCGTTCCCCCGACCCCTCGGTGCGGATCGACACCTGGGACGCGTCCAGCGGACCGGCCGACGAGCCGATCATCCTGGTGGATCGCGTCGCGCCGGGGACACCGGGCGGTGGGCCCGCCGCGAACGCGGCCAGCCGACCCACGGCGCCACCGCCCGCGCCCCAGGGCGGTCCTCCCCCGGACGCCTTCGCCGGCGCGTCGGCGAAGGGCACGTCCAGTGGCATGCGGCTGCGGGTGCCCACCGGTGACGGCGAGACCCTGCGCGGGGACGTCCGCCTGGACACGCAGGCGCGGGGCGTGCGCCTGGCCCTGGCAGCGGAGAACGCGCACACCGCACGCTCCCTGTCCACGGCCCACGAGATGCTGCGGGCCCAGCTCGCGGACGAGGGGTATCAGCTCGACAGCTACGTGGTCCGGCACGACGGCCGCAGCGTGGTCCGCATGGACAGCGGCGCGGGCGGAGGCCAGACCCACGCGGATGGCCGAGGTCGGGAATCCTCCCGGCACGGCGACGACGAACGACCCGACCAGCGCCCGCGCACCGACGCGCGGGACATGAGCGACGATCCGGTGGTCGCCGGCTGGTTCGTGTGAGCCCACCGGGAAAGGAGGAACAGCATGGATATCGACGGGGTGACCAACCAGATCCTCAGCGATACACCGGCCACGGGACCCCCCGAGGCCTCCCAGGAGCTGACCGACGAAGACTTCCTGAGCCTGCTGCTGACCCAGCTGCAGTTCCAGGACCCGCTCGACCCGATGGAGGGAGTGGAGATGGTCAACCAGATCGCCTCCCTCAACCAGGTCGACCAGCTCCAGTCGGCCAACGCCAACCTGGAGTCCCTGATCCTGGGCATGGCCTCGCTGAACAACGCCAACGCCGTTCAGCTGATCGACCGCGACGTGATGGTGCTCGGTGACGCGTTCACCGCCGACTCTGCCTCGGTGCAGTGCGGCTTCGTGCTCGCGGGCCCGGCCGATTCGGTCGAGGTCTCGGTGCTCGACTCCGCCGGCGAGGTGGTCCAGTCGTGGTCCCACGGCGAGACCGACACCGGCCTGACCCAGGTGCAGTTCGACCAGGCCCAGCCCGGTGAGAGCTACACCCTGGCGATCACAGCCACCCTCGACGGGGTGGAGGTCGGCGCGCAGGGCGCGGTGGTCGGGCACGTGGACGGCCTGGACTTCTCCGAGGGGCTGGTCCAGCTGGTGGTCGGCGACGAGCTGATCGGGCTGGACGAGGTCCTGGTGGTGATGCCCACCAGCGGCGAGTCCGAGGCGATCGCCTACGCGACCCTGGCGGCCGAGTTGATGCAGGTGGCCGAGCTGATGGACGCGGATCGGGAGGTCACGCCATGACCTACGCACCGATCGGGGTCCAGCAGCCCACCCAGGTGACGCCGCAGCAGCGTACCGACCGCAAGGAGGTGGTCGGCGGCGCGGAGTTCGCCCAGCACCTCGACGAGCAGCTGCGCATCAGCGGCCACGCCGCCAGGCGCATGGAGAGCCGGGGCGTGGAGCTCGACAGTCCCGACATGGATCGGCTGTCCGGCGCCGTGGACCAGGCTCACGCCAAGGGATCCAGCGAGGCGCTGATCCTGATGGACGGCGTGGCCTTCGTCGTCAGCGTGCCCAACCGCACGGTGATCACGGCTCACGCTGGCCCGGGCGACCGGGTCTACACCAACATCGACAGCACCATCGTGCTGGCAGGGGAGGACGCGGCGAACGACGGGTGAGCCGACCCCCGCACCGCGGCCTGCCAGCCGTGGTCGGAACGAAGGACGGAACGAAGAAACGAACGGTCCCGGACTGAACACCCCTCCGGGTGTCAGGGGGACCAGCAGCGCCGACCGATTGACGCGCTGCAGGTAACGGGGTGGACGCACAGGCCCTGACGGGTCTCGAGGCGATGTGCGCCTGTCCGCCCGGAGGAACGACATGTCCCTGTTCAGTACCCTCAGCACCGGCGTGACCGGCCTGGGCGTGAATTCCGTGTCGCTGGCCGTGGCCGGCGACAACCTCGCCAACCTCAACACCGTGGGCTTCAAGGGCAGCCGCGCCCAGTTCCAGGACCTGATCATCCGGGACGTCGCCGGCGCGTCGACCAGCTCCCAGCTCGGCCTCGGCGCCTTCCTCGGCGGCGTGAGCAACCAGTTCACGCAGGGCGCGATCAGCACCACCGGCCGCAACGCAGACATGGCGGTGGATGGCTCCGGCCTGTTCGTGGTGGCCTCGGACGAGGGCCAGTTCTACACGCGCTCCGGGGCGTTCACGATGGACGTCGACGGCAAGCTCACCACCCTGAGCGGCTACTCGCTGCAGGGCTACACCGCGGACGCCACCGGCAACCTCGGCTCCTCCCTCGGCGACATCACCATCGGTCCCAACTCGCTGGCACCGGCGGCCACCACGGACATCTCCCTGATGGCCAACCTGGACGCGGACGGTCCCATCGTCACCGGCTGGGGCGGGTCCGTACCCGCGGGCATGACCCACGACCAGGCCGCGGACGAGGCCACCTACTCCACGTCCATGACCGTGTTCGACAGCCTGGGCCAGTCCCACGACCTGATCGTGTACTTCCAGCAGACCGCGGCCAACACGTGGGAGTACTACGCCACGGTGGACGCCGGTGAGACCGGCGGCGTGGCCGGTGAGGTGCAGGAGGTGGTCGCCGGTGACCTCAGCTTCGACACCGATGGCTCGCTGCTCAACGTCAGCGCCAACTCCGGCACGGTGACCTTCACCGGCGCCGCGGCCCAGACCCTGACCCTGGATCTCGGGGACTACGGAGCGGTCACCGGCGAGGACGGCAGCCTGACCCAGGTGGCCAGCGACTCCACGATCAACGGCCTGGACCAGGACGGGTACGGCGCCGGCGACCTGATCGACTGGCAGATCGACGCCGACGGCACCGTCCGCGGCGTGTACTCCAACGGCTCCGAGCAGGTGATCGGCCAGGTCGCCCTGGCCCTGTTCGCCAGCGCCGACGGCCTCAGCCGGGCCGGCGACAACCTGTGGATGGCGACCGAGGACGCGGGTCCCCCGCTGATCGGCGCGGCCCAGGCCGGCGGCCGAGGCTCGGTGTACCAGTACGCCCTGGAGGGCTCCAACGTCGACATCGAGACCGAGTTCGTGAACATGATCACCGCGCAGCGGGGCTACCAGGCCTCGGCGCGGGTGGTCTCCACGACCGACCAGATGCTGCAGGAGCTGGTCAACATCGTCTAGCTGACCGCGGACACCTGATCCCCGCGGGGCTCGTGAGAGCCCCGCGGACCAGGTGGAGTGCGCCCGCAAGACGAGAAAAAACGCTGTACTGCGGGCCGATCGCAAAAAAAAGAGAAAAAAGGCCTAAAGAAATGTTCGCCACCGCCGATACCCCCTTTGATTCACCCCGGATCAAGAGTGGGGTACGTATGGAACCGCATCGACAGGCTGCTGAAGTAGACGCTGACACCACGCCGACGCTGTCGGACCCGCTGCTGCGTGCCCTCGCTGCCGTGGCTCACCAGTCCGCCAGCCGGCTGCTGCCGCCGCTGTCCCCCGACCGCTCCGCCTTCGTGACGGGCGAGTACGAGATGGTGCCGAGCCACGACCGTGAGCTGGCCGTGCTGCGCGCCGACCCTCTGCTCGCCGGTCAGGCCATGGCCGCGGCCGGCGTGCTGGACCTGGGGACCCTCCCGGCGAGCACCCTGCCCCGGGTCATCGAGCAGCTGGGCCGCGAGAGCGCGCGGGCGCTGCTCGAGGCGTCCTCGGCCGCGGACGAGGGCCTGGCCGCCCTGTTCGACGAGCCAGCCGAGCGGCTCGCCGCACACAGCGTGGCCGTGGCCGGGCTCGCGCGCCGGCTCGCCCGGGAGAACGACCTGGACGGCGAGGAGGCCTACGCCGCGGGCCTGCTGCACGACGTCGGCCGAGCGCTGATGCTGCACTGCGTGGCCCGCCTCGCCCGCCTGCCCGAGGTCGCCGCCGTGCTGACCGTGGCTGGCGTGGAGCCGTTCATCGACCACCCCGTCACCGAGACGCTGGGCCGCGAGCTGGCCGAGACGTGGAACCTGCCCGAGTCGATCCGCGACGCCGTCTCGCCCGCCCGACGGCCCCAGGGCGGCACCGTCGCCGCCAAGGTCGCACGCGCCGAGGCGATGCTCGACGGTGGCGTGAACCAGCACACCCTGGGGGGTCCGCTGACCACCCGTGAGGAGACCGACGTCCTGGATTCGCTCCGGGACTGCCCGGCCGTCGCCTGACCGTGACCGGGCCGCCGTCACCGTGTCAATCGGTTGACGGCCAGACAAGCCGCTGACGGGAGCGAAGGAGCGCCGAGGTGTGCTCGTGCCCGGCGGTTCGCCCTGTCCCCACCTCCGCCGTTCGATGGACGTGTCGCCCGCATTCCGCGCTGGTACCCCCACGCGCGTGGCGACTCGGATACACTGGCATGGTCATTGCTCTTGACAACAGATCCAGCAGGGAGAGGTTCCAGTGGACTTCACGACGCTCGTAGGAATCGTCGCCTGTTTCGGGTTGATCCTCATCGCGATCATGACCCGTGAGGGCGCACAGATCTTCATCAGCGTGCAGTCGGTGATGATCGTGCTCGGTGGCACCATGGGCGCCACGCTGATCACCTATCCGGCCAACGTCGTGTTCCGCATCTTCGGCGTGGTCCGCAAGGCGTTCCTCTCCAAGAGCCCGGACAACGCCCAGATCATCACCCTGTTCGAGCAGCTGGCCCGCAAGGCCCGCCGCGAGGGGCTGCTCTCCCTGCAGTCGGCCGAGAACGACCTCGAGGACGACTTCTTCAAGAAGGGGCTGGGGCTGGTGGTGGACGGCCGCGAGGTCGAGACGGTCGAGGCGATCCTGGCCGGAGAGATCCAGGCCACCGGCGAACGGCACCAGCTCGGCGCCGAGGTGTTCGACAAGCTGGGCATCTACGCCCCGGCGTTCGGCATGCTCGGCACGGTGATCGGGCTGATCCAGATGCTGCAGTCGATGGATGACCCGTCCACCATCGGCCCGGCCATGGCCGTCGCCCTGGTGACCACGTTCTACGGCTCGCTGGTGGCCAACGTGGTGTTCATCCCGGTGTCTGGCAAGCTGCGCGTGCGCTCCAAGGAGGAGGTCTTCCGCAAGGAGATGTTCCTGCTGGGCTTCCTCAGCCTGCTGGCCGGCGACGACCCCCACGTGATGACCGAGAAGCTGCGCTCCATGGTGGCCCCGGCGACCCGCGCCGAGACCGAGAAGGGGGAGTGAGCGTGAGCACGTCCAACATGCTCAAGAGGAAAGAAGAACCCCCCAAGCAAGAGGGCGCGCCCGCGTGGATGGTCACGTACGCGGACATGATGACCCTGCTGCTGACCTTCTTCATCCTGCTGGTGGCGATGTCCACCATGCAGGAGGAGCGGATCAAGGTCGCGCTGGGCAGCCTCAAGGGCGCGCTCGGCGTGCTCGAGGGCGGTGGCAAGGCGGTGGAGGGCCGCGAGGAGATGGTGGCGCTGCTGGATCTGCACGCCACGGTCAAGTCGATCCCCACGGACATCAACCGCAAGGTGGAGAAGCTGGCGCGCTACCACAGCGACGCCCACATCCAGATCGGCCACACCCAGGATTCGGTGATCTTCCGGGTCAGCGAGGAGCTGCTGTTCGCCGAGGGCTCGGACGAGATCCAACCCGGGGCGTTCGCTTTCCTCAGCGATCTGGCCGAGGTGGTCGAAGCGACGGAGAACCTGGTCGAGTTCCGCGGCTACACCGACGACCGGGGCGCGGAGCGCCCGCGCCTCAACTGGGAGGTGGGCGCGCGACGCGCGACCTCGGTGCTGCTGTACGTGCAGGGCCAGGCCGACATCGAACCGGAGCGCATGCGGGTGGTCAGCTACGGCGACGCCCACCCGCTGGTGCCCAACACGTCGCCCGCGAACCGCGCGCGCAACCGGCGGGTGGACATCGTGATGGCCACGTCGAGCCAGATGATGATCGACGCAGGACAGACGTACGAGTGGCTGGGGACGCAGTGACGGCGCGACCGGCGCGCGAGAGGTGAACCGATGGCGAGAGACATGGACGAGTACGAGGACGTGCCGGAGGAGGGGGGACCCTCGGGCCTGCTGGTCATCCTGGTCATCGCCAACCTGGTGCTGACCCTCGGCCTTGGCAGCTTCGTGGCCTTCGACTTCTTCACGCGACCCGATTCCGCCGAGCTGGCCGCGGCCGCGGGCGGGGGCGGGGAGGGCGGCGCGGACGCGGTGGTGCCGCCCGAGCCGATGGCGACGTACGAGTTCGAGCCGTTCATCGTCAACCTGATGGACTCGGCCAACATCCGCTACGTCAAGGTCAAGATGGAGGTCGAGCTGAGCACCGCGGACATGCTCCCCGAGATCGAGGAGAAGATGCCGGCGCTGCAGGACATGGTGATCGGCATGCTGTCCAACCGCAGCTACAGCGAGCTGCTGGGCGTGCGGGGCAAGACCCAGCTCCGCGAGGAGATGCTGCGCCGGATGAACCAGATCCTGACCACCGGGGACGTGACCCGCATCTACTTCACCGAGTTCGTGGTGCAGTGAGCCGATGAGCGACCGTTCCCTCAGCCGCGAGCAGGTCGACCACCTGCTGGACCTGATCGACCAGGGTGAGGTCACCCTGGACGAGGGGCCGGCCCGGGCCTATCCGCCTCGGCAGGTGGACCTCGGCCCGGTCCGGGGCGTGCTGGAACGGTGGCTCGAGGATCTGAGCCGTCAGCTGGAGAACTGGTTGATCCTGCACGTGAGCAACCTCGCCACGTGCGTGGCAGCCGGCATCGTGCCCCGCACCCACCAGGTGCAGGCGCCGCCGAACGGGCTGAGCGTGATCGGGTCGGGGGACGACGAGCCCCTGCTGGCGGTGTGGGATCGGGACGTGGTGGACGTGGTCATCGGCGGCATGCTGGGCTTCGACTTCTCCACCTCCATCCCCAGGGGGCCCGAGGACCCGCGCGCGCTGACCGAGATCGACCTACGCATGCTCGGCCGGGCGACGGGCGGGCTGGCCGCGGCGTTGACCGCGGCGTGGCCCCGCCGCGACGGCCGGGAATTCGAGGTCCTGCAGGTCACGGGCGACCGCGGCGCCGTCGCCCTGCCCGCGGCGAGCGGGCCCTCCATGGTGGCGTCGGTGATGGTGCGCATCCGCAGCGAGGTGGTCGGTGGGGTGGAATTCCCCGTGCCCGGATGGTGCGCCCGTGAGCTGCGCGCGCTGGCCGGGGCCGAGGTGGAGACCGTGCAGGGCGCCCCGGAGATGCGTGAGGCGGTCCGCGAGCTGGACGTCGACCTGGAGGTCGGCATCGGCGTGGGTCGGTTCACCCTCCGTCAGATCCTGGCGCTGTCCAGCGGCGAGGAGCTGGTCCTGCCTTCCCCGCCGCTTGCGCGGGTGCGGGCTGGAGATGTGATCGTGGCCGAGGGCGTGCCCGGCGTTGTCGACGGTCACTGGGCGGTCGTGGTGACCCCCGCGGAAGGGCGAGGGGAGAGCGAGGAAGACGATGGCTGACAGACCTGACCACGGCGCCCCGCAGCTGGACGGCAGCTGGGAGCGGATCCTCGACATCCCGCTGGAGATGACCGTCCGCCTCGGTGAGAAGCGGATGCGGATCCGCGACCTGTTGCGCCTCGAACCCAACACCGTGCTGGAACTGGAGAGGAGCGTCGACGATCCCGTCGAACTGGTGGTCAGCGGCCAGGTGATCGCCCGCGGGGAGGTCCTGGTGGAGCAGGACCGGCTGGCGATCCGCATCCTCGACATCGTGGCCGCGGCCGAACGGCTGCGTTCCCTGACCTGAGATGATGATGGCGTACCTACAAAGCCACACCTGCGCCCTGCTCACCGCCGCGGCCCTGGCCGTGACCGTGGCCGGGCCGGTGCGCGCCGAGAGCGACGAGGCCTGGGACCGCTTCTTCGCCGAGGGCGTGGGCGAGTCCGATGCCCCCATGGAGCCGGTCGACGCGGCTCCTGCCGCGTCGACCGGCGACATCGAGTGGGGCCGCTGGGCCGCGATCAACATCGCATTGCTCGCCCTCCTCGGTGGCGCATTCTGGTACTCCAAGCGCCGCGGCGCCCTGCCGTCGTGGCTGAAGCGGAGTGTGGGAGCAGTCCACCGCGAAGAGGCACTCTCCGTGAGCGGATCGTTGCGCCTCGGCACCGATCAGAACGTGCACGTGGTCGAGGGGGAGGGCTTCCGGGTGCTGGTGGGGAGCTGGAGCGGCGGCATGGTCTCCCTGGGCAACCTGCCCCCGGTCGAGGCCCCGGTCCCGGCCACGGTCCTCCCCGCTTCCGAGACGGTCGCCGAGGCGCTGCCCGGCGCGCTCCCGTTCCCCTCGCTGGTGGAGGAGGTTGCGGACGGCGAGGTCGTGGACGAGCGCGCGCAGCTCACCGAGCAGGTGCTCGAGCAGGTGCGCCGCGCCCGCGGCCGCCTCGGCGGCCTGGTGCTGGCGCTGGGGGTCGGCCTGGCCATGGCGGTCGCCCCGGACACGGCCCTGGCCGCGCCATCCTCCCTGGTGGACCTGGCCGGCCTGTTCGGCGCCTCCGAGGGATCGGAGTGGATCGAGTCCGCCCTGTTCGCCCTGGCCGTGCTCACCCTGCTGGCGCTGGCGCCGGCGATGCTGATCACGCTGACCAGCTTCACGCGGCTGATCATCGTGTTCGCGTTCCTGCGCCAGGCCATGGGTACGCAGAACACGCCGCCCAACCAGGTGCTGATCGGCCTGTCGCTGTTCCTGACCTTCTTCATCATGGCGCCCACCTTCGAGCAGGTGAAGGAGCTCGCCCTCGACCCCTACATGGCCGAGGAGATCGAGCTCGACGAGGCCATCGAACGGGGCGCTGGCCCGCTGCGGGACTTCATGTTCCGCCAGACACGGATGCAGGACCTGGAGCTGATGGTCGGCTACTACGCCGGCCCGCGGCCCGAGTCTCGCGAGCAGGTGCCGATGGTCACGCTGGTCCCGGCGTTCATGATCAGCGAGCTGCGCACCGCGTTCGAGATCGGCTTCCTGCTGTACGTGCCGTTCCTGATCATCGACTTGATCATCAGCACCATCCTGCTGGCGATGGGCATGATGGTGCTGCCGCCGATCATCATCTCGCTGCCGTTCAAGATCCTGCTGTTCCTGCTGATCGACGGGTGGGCCCTGCTCGTGGGCTCCCTCGTCTCGGGCTTCCGCTGACGGCCCGGGCACGGGATCGACGCGAGCGACCCCCAGGACGGGGGAGAGGAGGACAGGATGTCCGCACGGCGAGTCGACAGCCCGGGGTACGCCTGATGGACCCCGCCTTCGCCCTCGAGATCGGCCGGATGGCCGTCTTCACGGTGCTGATGACAGCGGCGCCCCTGCTGCTGTGTTCCCTGGGCGTGGGCCTGATCATCGCGGTGTTCCAGGCCGCCACCCAGGTCCACGAGATGACCCTGGTGTTCGTGCCCAAGATCGCAGCCGTGATGCTGGGCATCCTGGTGTTCGGGCCGTTCATGCTGCGCACGGTGTTGCAGTTCACCGAGCAGATCTTCCACCTGATCGCGACCGGTCCCATCCCGTGACCGAGCTGCTCGACCCGGCGCTGATCACGACCTGGATGGCGGTGCTGCTGCGCTGCTTCGGGTTCTTCACGTCGGCGCCGGTGATCGCGCGGCAGATCCCCACCCGCATCCGGCTGGCGTTCGCCGCCCTGCTGGCGTTCGTGGTCACGCCCGCGGCCGCCGAGGCCGTGCAGGTGCCCCCCACCTGGATCGGACTGGCCGGCCTGTCCGCCGGCGAGTTCATGCTCGGCGTGTGCATGGGCTGGATGGCGCTGGCGATGTTCTCGGTGGTGCACGTGGCCGGCACGGTGATGGGGTTCCAGATCGGGACCGGCGTGTCCCAGCTGTTCGACCCCCAGCTGGGGGCGCAGAGCAGCGAGATGGGTCGGCTGATGACCACCCTGGTGGGCCTTGCCGTGGTGGTGGCCGGCGGCCACCACTTCTTCGTGCGCGGGCTGCTCGACTCGTTCGCCCACATCCCGGCCGGCGGCCACTGGTATCACCCGGAGCTGGGCCTGACCGCTGCAGCCCTGGTCGGTGGGGTGCTGGTGGCGGGCGCGGAGATGGCGCTGCCCGTGGTGGCAGTGACCATGCTCAACACCCTGGCCGTGGCCCTGGCCGTGCGGGCCACACCCCAGCTCAACATCTACTTCGCGGTCGGGATCCTGACGAACCTGGTGCTGGGCCTGCTCGTCGCCGCCTACGTGCTCAAGGCGCCGATGGGCGGCGTGGAACACATGCTCGGTCTGCTGCTGCGCGCCATGCGGGTGCCACTCGGAGGGTGATGGGCCATGTCCGAGGAACAGGCAGACACCCAGGATCGCACTGAAGAACCTACCGAGAAACGACGCAAGGAGTTTCGCGAGAAGGGCATGATCCCGGTCTCGCGGGACATCAACTCCGTGCTCTCCCTGCTGGTGATGCTGCCCGTGGTGGCCGTGGGTGTCGGCGACGCCATGGCCGTGATCGCCGACGTGTTACGCACCCCCCTGTCCCTGGCCGCAGAGCCTGCGGGCAGCATCGAGACCCTGTTCGTGTGGGCGCCCGATCTCATGAGCCGGCTGGTGTGGACGCTGGCGCCGATGATGATCGTGCTGATGGCCACCGCCGTGCTGGCCGGCGTGGTGCAGACCAAGGGCAACCTGTCGTTCAAGGCGCTGGAGCCCAAGTTCGACAAGCTCAACCCGTTCGAGGGGATCAAGCGCCTGGTCAGCTGGCAGGCTGCCACCGAGCTGTTCAAGGCGCTGCTCAAGCTGTCGGCCGTGTTGCTGGGCGCCTACGTGGTGTTCCGCCTGGACTTCGGGCGGCTGCTGGCGCTGGATCGCGCCGACCTCGACCGGGGCGTGGTCGTGCTGGGCGAGACCGCGCTGCGGCTGTGCGCGGCCGCGGCCATCGCCCTGCTCGCGCCCGCGGCCGTGGACTACGGCCTGCAGGTCTACCGGATGAACAAGCGCCAGCGCATGACCCGGGACGAGGTCAAGCGTGATCTCAAGGACCAGGAGGGCGACCCGGTGATGAAGGGGCGCCGCCGACGCATGGCCCAGAACCTGTCGGCCAACCGGATGATCCAGAACGTCAACGAGGCGGACGTGATCATCAACAACCCGTCCCACCTGTCCGTGGCGCTGCGCTACATCCATGGCGAGACCGAGGTGCCCGAGGTGGTGGCCAAGGGGGCGGACAACATGGCCATCCGGTTGCGGTCGTTGGCACGGCAGCATGGCATCCCCCAGATCCAGAACCGGGGTCTGGCACGAAGCTTGTATCAGCAGTGTGAGGTAGGCGATCCCATCCCACCGGACCTGTTCGAACCGGTGGCCGGGATCCTGGGCTTCGTACACCGGGTACGGGGTCTGAGAGGGATGGAAGGGACGGAGGCGGCACCGTCAACGCGGTGACGCACCGTCAGGAATGGGACGGCGAGGATGGCCCGAGCAGCCAGCAGGAAGCCGGACAGCGATACGGGGCTGAGCCTCGGCGCGCTGTGGCCCGCCGCCTTCGTCCTCATCCTCTTCCCCATCGTGGTGCCCGTCCGGCCGTGGACCATGGACGCGCTGCTGGCCATGTCCGTCGGCATCGGCCTGCTGGTGTTCCTGCTGACCTTCTACGTGGCCCAGCCCCTGGAGTTCAGCGTCTTCCCCACGGTGCTGCTGTTCACCACCCTGTACCGGCTCAGCCTCAACGTCGCCTCCACCCGGTTGATCCTGTTACACGGCCACGAGGGCAGTGACGCCGCCGGCCACCTGATCGAGACCTTCGGCCACCTGATGGTGGCGGGGGACTTCGTGGTGGGGCTGGTGATCTTCATCCTGCTCGTGATCATCAACTTCTTCGTGATCACCAAGGGCGCGGGCCGCATCGCCGAGGTGGCCGCCCGCTTCACCCTCGACGCCCTGCCCGGCAAGCAGATGGCCATCGACGCGGACCTGTCGTCGGGGCTGATCAGCGAGGACGAGGCGCGCCAGCGTCGCGAGGACGTGGCCCTGGAGAGCGACTTCTATGGCGCCATGGACGGCGCCAGCAAGTTCATCCGCGGCGACGCGATCGCCGGGATCCTGATCACCGGGATCAACATCATCGGCGGCCTGATCGTGGGCGTGGTCCGCCACGGCATCTCGCTGGGCGAGGCCACCAACGTCTACACCATCCTCACGGTGGGCGACGGCCTGGTCAGCCAGATCCCGGCGCTGATCATCAGCGTGGCCGCCGGCGTGATCGTGACCCGGGTGGGTGGCGGCCGCGGGCGTCTGGACACTCAGATCAGCGAACAGTTCCTGTCCAACCCCAAGGTGCTCGCCGCCCTGGCCGTGCTGCTGGGCGGCCTGCTGCTGATCCCGGGCTTCCGCGTGCCGTTCCTGATCCTGGGTCTCGGCGTGGCCTTCCTGGCCTGGCGTGCATCGCGCAGCCTCAAGGAGAAGGCTGAGGCCGAGAAGAAGGCCAGGCCTGGACGCGCCACCCCGCGCGAGGTGGTGGAGCCGGTGGACGAGCTGCTCTCCGTGGACGCGCTGTCCATGGAGGTGGGCTACGACCTCGTTGCGCTGGCCGATCCGGCGCGGGGAGGGGACCTCAACGAGCGGGTGCAGCGCCTGCGCCGGCAGCTCGCCAAGGACACGGGCGTGCTCGTGCCGCCGATCCACATCCGCGACAACGTGCAGCTCAAGCCGGGTGAGTACCGCGTGTCCCTGCGGGGGACCGAGGTGGCGCGGGGTGAGATCCTCCCGCGGCACATGCTGGCCATCGACCCCGGCAACGTGCGCCAGCCCATCCGCGGGACCCCCGGCAAGGAACCGGCGTTCGGCCTGGACGCGACCTGGATCAAGCCGGAGCAGGTGGCCGAGGCCCGCAAGTCGGGCTACACCGTGGTCGATCCGCCGACCATCATCACCACCCACCTCAGCGAGGTGATCAAGGGCTACTCCTCGGAGCTGGTCAACCGGCAGGACCTGCAGCGCATCCTCGACGCCGTGGCGCGCACCCACCCGCGGGTGGTCGACGACCTGATCCCCACCACCCTGTCGCTGGGCGTTGTGTTGCGTGTGCTGCGCAACCTGCTGGACGAGAACGTGTCCGTGCGGGACATGCTGACGATCCTCGAGACCCTGGCCGACGAGGGGGAGCGGACCAAGGACCCCGAGGAGCTGACCGAGGCCGTGCGCCGGCGGATGGCCCGCCAGCTCACGCGTCAGTTCGAGGACGATCGTGGGCACCTGCGCTGCCTCGTGTTGCACCCGGCCGTGGAGGAGCGGCTGCGCGACGGGCTGCGCACCGACGACGGCGGCTCGCACCTGGCCGTGGATCCCGGGTTCCTGCGCGACCTGGTGCAGAACATCGGGCGCGCGGTGGAGCGGCACGCCCGCGGCGACAGCTTCCCGGTGGTGCTCGCCTCTCCCGCCCTGCGGCGCCCGCTGCGGCGGTTGCTGGAGCGCGCGCTACCGTCCGTGGGCGTGCTCAGCAGCGGCGAGATCGCGCCGACCGCCCAGATCGAGAACCTCGGGATGATCGGAGCCTGACGGCATGGCCAGGGACACCTCCCCCGGGGATCGCCGCAGCTTCCGAGGCCGGACGCAGGCCGACGCGTTCCGCCGTGCGCGGGCCGAGATGGGCGAGGACACCGCCCTGGTGGCCGTGAAGCAGGTGCGGGACGAGGCCACGGGCGAGCCGCGGGTCGAGGTCACCGTGGCGCCCATGGGCAGGCTGGGCACGCCCACCCTGATCGAGTACCTCAACCGCGCGGTCCTGCCGACCACCACCACCACGCTGAACCTGACCCAGGACGTGTGGCCGCCACGCTACCGGCGGGTGCTCGACGGCCTGGTGCAGGTGGGCGTACGACCGGACCAGGCGGAGATCCTCTGCCAGGAGGCGATGGAGGCCGACGCCGGCCTCGACGCCCTGCCCTGGGAGATGGTGCAGCTGGTCATGGAGCGGCTCTCGCCGTGCAGCCCCCCGCTGGACCTGTCCGTGCAGCAGGTGTTCGGTCTGGTGGGCGGACAGGGGAACGGCCGCACCAGCGTGGGCCTCGAGATCTGCCGCATGGCCAGCGAGATCATCCCGGGCCGCGTGGCCCTGCTCAGCGACGACGGGACCATCGAGTCCGAGGATGGATTCGACCTGGTGTACGTGGACCGAGCAGCCGAGGCCGCTGCCGCGGTAAGATCGAGGGAGACGCTGCGGGTCGTGGTGATCGACCTGCCTGTGGTGCGTACTGGCGTGCCCCGGCTCGGCTTCGGGCCCTGGTTCGACGTGTTCGACGAACTGACGCTGATCCCGGTGATCAGCTCGACGGCTCCTCTGGCCGAATCGGTCGGCCTGTTCAACCGCTGCGCGGAGATCCGCGCCAGCGGCTGGATCATGACCGGCATGGATGACGACTCCGAGTTGGGAGCGGTCCTCAGCCTGGCCCTGGCCACGGCGGGACCGCTGGGCATCCAGGGACGTACGGCAGGCGGCGTGCCGCGCCTGCAGCTCGCTCGCTGGAAGACCATCTTCGACCGCCTGAAGCGCCAGATCGGCGATGAGGTCGGTGTGGGTCTCCCCACCGCGACCTTCGGGTGGGAGACCGAGGAAGGCGAATGATGCCCAGGCTGCCATCCCCTGCCCCTGCCCCCGGCTACGGCTCCCCCTACGGCGACGCCAGCCTGATCGACGGCATGACCAAGGACGAACTCTACGAGTCGTTCGCGCCGCGGATCGCGGCCATGGCCCGTCGCCTGATGGCGCGCATCCCGTCGGACGCGGCCGTCGAACTCGAGGACCTGATCAACTCCGGCGCGGTCGGACTGCTCGACGCGATGAACCGCTACGACCCCAATCGCCCGGTGCAGTTCGGCACCTTCGCCGACTTTCGCATCCGCGGCGCCATGCTGGACGTGCTGCGGCGGCTGGATCCGGTCAGTCGCCAGGTACGCTCCACGGCCAACCGGCTCTCCGAGGCCGTTCGCGAGGTCGAGGCCCAGCTGGGCCGCCCGGCCGAGGCCGAGGAGATCGCCGAGCACCTCGGGGTGGACATCCACACCTACTGGGAGCTGGTGGACGAGGGCCGCGACGTGCTGCTCGTCTCGTTCGAGAACGCGCGCTACGAGGACTCCCGGCCACTCACCGAGCTGATCGAGGACCCGCGCAGCGGATCGGTGGAGGAGCAGGTGGCGATGAAGGAGGCGCTCAACGCCATGAGCGACGCCATCGTCAACCACCTCACCGAGCGGCAGCGCACGGTGCTGACCCTGTACTACCTGAAGGACCTGACCCTGAGGGAGATCGGCGAGGTGCTCGGCATCACCGAGTCGCGCGTCTCGCAGATCCACTCCGAGGCCTGCCTGCGCCTGCGGCCCCACCTGAGGGCCTGGTACAGCGGGTCCGGTCCACCGCCCGGCAGGCAGAAACGGAAGCGAAGATGAGCCACGGGATCTACACCTCCCTCGCCGCCGGCGTGCGCTCGTTCGAGAGCCTCGACCTGGTGGCCAACAACCTCGCCAACCAGGACACTCCCGGGTACCGCGCCCAGCGGGCCGTGTTCCGTGTGACCTCGCCCGAGGAGGCACAGGGTGCGACCGGCGCCCCGGCCCGCCTGGCCGAGCGCTACCTCACCATGGAGGAGGTCGGCAACGACATGCGGCGGGGCGGGCTGGAGCAGACCGGTGATCCCGCCCACCTGGCGCTGGACGGCGACGGATTCCTGGTGCTGGGAGGCGAGGACGGCGCCCGCTACACACGGGACGGCAGCCTGACCGTGCGGGAGGGCGTGCTCGTGCACCAGTCCGGCGCGCCCCTGCTGGGTGTCTCGGGCGAGCCCGTGCGGCTCGAGGCCGGCCCGTTCGTGATCAGCGGTGACGGCGTCATCAGCCAGGGCGGCGACGAGCGGGGGCGGGTCCAGGTGGTCCAGTTCGCCGAACCGGCGGCCCTGGTCCGGGAGGGCGCCAACCTGTTCTCCGCCGGGACCCAGCAGGCCGCGGCCGACCGCGAGACGCGCGTGATCCAGGGCGCGCTGGAGTCGTCCAACGTGGAGCCCCTGCGGGAGCTGGTGGAGATGATCCGCCTCAACCGCTTCCACGAGGCGTATCGCAAGACCCTGGAGAGCATCGACGAGGCCAGCCGCCAGCTCAACACGCGAGTCGGCCGGCTGACCGCGAACTAGGAACGGAGGACGCCATGCGCGCCTTGTACACCGCAGCCACCGGGATGTCGGCCCAGCAGGTCAAGATGGACAACATCGCCAACAACCTGGCCAACGTGGGCACCACCGGCTTCAAGAAGGTCCGGGAGAACTTCCAGGACCTGTACTACCAGCAGCTGCGCGCCCCGGCGCCGACCACGGTGCAGGGCACCCAGAACAGCACCGGGGTCCAGGTGGGCCACGGCGTGCAGATGGCCTCGTTGCGGCGTGCCTTCGAGCAGGGCAACGCCGAGATCACGGGCAACGCCACGGACATGATGATCGACGGGCCGGGCTTCTTCCAGGTGCAGCTGCCCGACGGAACCCTGGGCTACACCCGGGACGGCGCCTTCCGGCTGGACGACGAGGGCAACCTCGTGACCGTGGACGGCTACCTGCTGTTGCCAGGCATCACGATCCCGCAGGGCTCGGTGATCACCGTGGGCGCGGACGGCATCATCACGGCCATCATCGAGGGCGAGGAGGCGGCCACCGAGCTGGGCCAGCTGGAGCTGGCCTCGTTCACCAACGCCGCCGGCCTGACCGCGGACGGCCGCAACCTGTTCCGCGCCACCGAGGCCAGCGGTGACGCGCTCACCGGCCTGCCCGGGGACGAGGGCATCGGCCAGGTGCTCCAGCACGCGCTGGAGGCGAGCAACGTGGACGTGGCCGAGGAGCTGGTCAACCTGATCCGGGCCCAGCGGAGCTACGAGCTGGCCAGCAAGGTGATCGAGACCAGCGACGAGGTGCTGCAGACGACCAACCAGATCAAGCGTTAGCTGGATGCTGGCCGCGAACCCCGTGCTGGCGCACGGGTGGAGGGACCCATGATGGGAACCAACCCCCGGCCGATGATGGCCACCCTGGTCGCCGCCACGGCGCTGGCGTTCGCCGCGCCGTGCGCGGCGGCCCAGCTCGACCCCGACCGCGTGCACGACGAGCTCGAGCGGTTCGTTCGGGACCGCCTGCCCGGCAGCGTGAGCGACGTGGCCGTGGACGGGATCAACCTCACCGAGGCGCTGCCCGTGCCCGAGGGAGGGGTCGCGCTGCGCTTCCGCTCTCGCCCGGGAGAGGACTTCGTGGGCCGCACCGTGCTGTCCATGGACGTGCTCGACGGCGACGCCGTGGTGCAGACCCGTTCCCTGAGCTTCCGCGTCAGCGGCAACGTCGAGGTGTGGACCGTGGCCAGCCCGGTGGGCCGCGGTCAGCCGGTGCGTGAACACGCCCTGTCCGTGGACCTGCGCGACCTCGACTCGCTGGCCGTGGACGCGATGATGTCCAGCGAGGAGATCGGCAACGCCGCGGCCTCCCGCGATCTGACCATGGGCACGGTGCTGTGCCGCTCCATGCTGCGGGTGGAACCGGACGTGGAGCGAGGCGCGGCCGTGGTCGTCGAGATCCGAACAGGGCCGCTGACCGTGTCGTGCCTGGGTACGGCCATGAACGACGGGGCCGTGGGCGAGACCGTGCGTGCCCGTTGTGACGAGACCGGCTCGACGATCAACGGGGAGCTGACCCCGGACGGCCGGGTGGTGATGGCGCTGCCGCGCATGGTGGCTGTGGGAGGTGTGCGATGAGGACCGCTGCCCTGCTGGCCGCCATCACGGCGCTGTTCGCGCTGGCGGGCTGCTACGAGAACTACCACCGGCCGCCGACCGAGAGCTGGTTGTCGGACGCGCCCCCGCCCGAGCCGCTGCCCATGCAGACCGCGGACGGCTCCCTGTGGGTGGAGTCGGGGACGACGTCGGCGCTGTTCGCCGACCGCCGCGCGCACCAGCCCGGAGACGTGCTGACCGTGCAGGTGGTGGAGGCGGCCAAGGCCAAGAAGTCGGCGAGCACGTCGACCAAGCGCTCGTCGAGCACGGACGCCAGCGTGGACGCGTTGCTGGGGCTGGTGACGTCGGTGACCGGGGCCAACCCCAACATGGGTACCACCTTCGGCGTGGGCGCGGGCACGGACACCAGCTTCGACGGCGAGGGCGAGACCCTGCGCGAGGGGTCGCTGGAGGCGACCTTCACGGTGCGCGTGATGCAGGTGTTGCCCAACGGTCACCTGGTCATCGCGGGCAGCCGCAGCATCAAGGTGAACAACGAGGTGCAGATCCTGGCCCTGCGCGGGATCGTGGACCCGCGGGACATCTCGGTCGACAACTCGATCGAGTCCACCAAGATCGCCGAGGCCCAGATCGAGTACTTCGGTCAGGGCGTGCTCAGCGAGAAGCAGCACCCCGGGTGGCTGCAGCGCGGATTGGACTGGATATGGCCATTCTGAGACCACGCCTCGCCGTCGCGGGGCTGCTGCTCGGCCTCCTGCTGTGCGCCGCTCCGGCGCGCGCGGCCCGGATCGTCGACATCGGCGACGTCCAGGGCGTGCGGGACAACCCGCTGATCGGCTACGGCCTGGTGGTCGGGCTCAACGGGTCCGGCGACTCCACCAGCTCGGGCATGACCATCCAGTCGGTGATGACCATGCTCAGCGGGCTGGGCCTGACCGTG
This sequence comes from uncultured Rickettsiales bacterium, assembly GCA_964639985.1. Taxonomy (GTDB): domain Bacteria; phylum Myxococcota_A; class UBA796; order UBA9615; family CAYRNR01; genus CAZXHG01. The sequence goes on along the minus strand of CAZXHG010000037.1, from coordinate 5,325 downwards.
GACGAGCGGGACATCAAGAGCAAGAACGTGGCCGCGGTGGTGGTCACGGCCACCCTGGAGCCGTTCGTCCGCCCGGGCCAGCGCCTCCCTGTGCTGGTGTCGTCCGTGGGCGATGCCAAGAGCCTGGAGGGCGGCACCCTGCTGATGACGCCGCTGCGGGCGGGTAATGGCCAGGTCTATGCCGTGGCCCAGGGCCCGCTGACCATCGGTGGCTACACCGTGGCCTCGGGCGGGAGCTCCAAGTCGAAGAACCACCCCAACGTGGGCAGGATCCCCGATGGCGGCATCGTGGAGCGCGGCGTGGACGTGGACCTGCTGGACCGCGACAGCCTGGACCTGGCCCTGCGGGAGGCCGACTTCCGCACGGCGGTCCGCGTCAGCCAGGTGATCAACGCGAGCCTGCTGGGCGACTTCGCCGCGGCGCTGGACGCGCGCACCGTGGAGATCCAGGTGCCCGACCAGTATCTGGGCCGCGTGCCCGAGCTGCTGGCCCTGCTCGAATCGCTGGAGGTGGAGGTCTCACGCCGGGCCAAGGTCGTGCTCAACGAGCGCACCGGGACGGTGGTGATGGGGCACGACGTGCGCATCGCGACCGTGGCCATCGCCCACGGCGGGCTGTCCATCCAGGTGGAGAGCCAGGTGGGCATCAGCCAGCCGGACACCCCGTTCACCGCGGGCCAGACCGTGGTCGCGGAGCAGACGGCCATCGAGGTCACGGAGGAGGACCAGGAGCTGCGCGTGGTGCAGGGCGCCAGCATCTCGGAGGTGGTCTCCGCGCTCAACGCGCTGGGCGTCACCCCACGGGATCTGGTGTCCATCCTGCAGGCGATCCAGGCCGCTGGCGCGCTGGACGCGGAGCTCGAGGTGATCTGATGAAGGCCCCGGTCCCGATCACGGCGGCGCAGACGGATCCGGCCAGCCAGGTGCGGCGGCTGGAGTCGCTGCGCGACGATCCGGTGAAGCTGGCCGATGCCGCCCGTGGCTTCGAGGCGATGATCCTCACGGAGCTGCTCAAGCCCCTGGAGGAGTGCGGCGGCATGCTGGGCCAGAGCATGGGCTCGAAGTTCGCGCGGGACATGTTCCACGAGGCGATCAGCGGCAAGGTGGCCGACGCTGGCGGCCTGGGCCTGGCGGACATGATCGTGCAGCAGATGACGCGATCCGGAGCGGTCAGCGCGTACCAGGCGTTGACTGGCGAATCGCAGGTGTCGGCCCATCTGGCGTGGCCGCTGCAGGGTGCGGGGGCGATCTGTAGCGGGTTCGGCATGCGCGCCGATCCGTTCACCCACGACCCCCGCATGCACAAGGGTATCGACATCGACGCCGATCCGGGCGCTCCGGTGTTCCCCGTGTCCGAGGGGAGGGTGGTTTTCGCTGGCGAGCGCGGTGGCTACGGTACCATGGTGATCGTGGAACATCGCGACGGGATCGAGACGAGATACGCGCACCTGGACGAGGTCGAGGTAGCGGACGGTGACTGGCTGGACGGCAGCCAGCAGCTGGGCACGGTCGGAAACACCGGCCGGTCCACCGGGCCGCACCTGCACTTCGAGGTGCGGATCGAGGGCGAGGCGCAGGATCCGATGAAGTTCATCTCGGGTGCGGGCGCAAGAAAGAACTAAAGAAGTGGGAGATTCATCCGATGAACCACAACAAGCAATGTCGCAGGCTTCGATGGAAGCCGCGAGCCAGGAGGGCTCGAAGCCCAGGCGGCTAGAAAGAGGTGCGGGCTGGCTGGATGCCGGCCCGCCCCCCGGAGACTGACATGAAGGTCAATGACAACTCAGCCGCGAACAAGCCCAATCGCGTGGGAACTCCCGCGACACGCGGTGCCGATGCAGGTGCGTCGGTCCGCAAGTCGGGGAAAGCTGGCGAGGCCGCATCCGGCGGGTCCACCGTGACCCTGTCCGGCGACGTCGGAGACGTCGAACGGCTGTCCAGCGCCGCGCAGGAGACGCCCGAGGTGAGGCCGGAGGTCGTGGAACAGGTCAAGCAGGAGCTCGCCAACGGCGATCTCGACGACCTGGACCCCGAACTCCTCGCCGCCCGGCTCCTCCAGGACATGGGATGGTTCGCCGGCTCCGACGAATGAGCGGACGCCCCCATGCGAGCCCGAACCGAGGGCACTGCTGAGGATCTGCTGCGCGAGCTCGCAGCACTCCTCGACGACGCCCAGGACGCGATCTCGCGCCTCGACATCCCCCAGGTCGAGGCGTATTCCCGACGACAGGACGAGCTGACCCGACGGCTGGGCCACGTGCTCGACGGTGGTGCCACCGTGGGCGCCGATCCGGCCCTGGTGACACAGGTGCGGCGCAAGCTGCTGCGCAACCGCGTGATGGTCACCCACGTCCTCGACTTCACCAGCCGGCTGCAGGCGCGGGTCGCCGCACCCGACGAAGACGGCTACGGCGCCGACGGCCAGTCCTGCCAGGGGGCGGCCGCGGGCCGCCTGCTGCGGACCGCGGTGTAGGGGGGGATGCCATGTCACTGTTCAACATCCTGAACATGAGCGGCTCGGCGCTGCAGGCGCAGCGCGCGGGCCTGGCGGTCACGGCCAACAACATCGCCAACGCCGGGACCGAGGGCTACCACCGCCAGTCCGTGGACTACCAGACGGTCGGCTCGTACTTCACGAGCGGCCTGCTACTGGGACAGGGCGTGACCGCCGCGGACGTGATGGCCTCGTACGACCGCTTCACCGAGGAGCGGCTGTACTCCGAGCACAGCAACTACGGCTATGCCGAGCAGATGGCCACCGCGTTCGAGACCCTGGAGACCTTCGTGGCCGTGGTCGACGACGGCTCGCTCACGTCGCGGTTGTCGACCCTGCTGTCCAGCTTCGACCAGCTGGCTGCCAGTCCCTGGGAGGAGTCGGTCCGGACGCAGGTGCTGATCGACACCGGTTCGCTGGCGGCCGAGTTCCGCCGCCAGTCCTCGGCGCTGACCGATCTGCAGGCCGCGTCCAACGACGCGGTCGGCAACGCGGTCTCGCTGGTGAACGGCTACCTGGGGGAGATCGCCTCCCTCAACGCCCAGATCGCGGCCCTCGAGGCGGGCGGCCAGACCGCCAACGACCTGCGGGATCAGCGCGCCTGGGCCATCGACCAGGTGGCCACCCAGCTCGACGTGACCCTGGACGAGGAGGCCGACGGCACCATGACGATGTTCATCGGTGGGCACGCGGCCGTGCAGGGCTCGGAGGCGCGCACCCTCGCCGTACAGGAGGATCCCAACAACGGCGACCTATACGAGGTCGTGTTGCAGGAGGCCGGCAACAACCTGGATATCACCAGCCAGATCCGGTCGGGTGCCATCGCGGCCCACCTCGAGGTACGGGACGACGTCATTCCCGACCAGATCGCGGCCCTCGACGAGATGGCCGTGGAGCTGATGAACGCGTTCAACACCCAGCACCAGGCCGGGTACGACATCGACGGCAACGCGGCGGGTGCCCTGTTCCAGGGCACGGGCGCGGCCGACATCGAGCTGGCCGCCGGGCTGGTGGACAACCCGGACGGGCTGGCCGCGGCCGCGGACCCCAACGAGGTCCCGGGCGACGGGACCAATGCGGCCCTGGTCGGCGACATCGCTGACCTGGAGACCGCGTTCAACTTCAACGGCTCTTCCATGACCTTCAACGAGGCCATGTCCTCGTTCGTGGCCTCGATCGCGTCGGACGCGGCCGCGGTCAACGCCGGTCTCACACTGCAGACCTCGATCACCTCGGCGGTCGAGGCCACCTGGGAGTCCACGTCCGCTGTCAGCCAGGAGGAGGAGGCGATCAACCTGATCCAGTATCAGGACGCCTACGACGCCATGGCCAAGGTGTTGCAGACGACCCAGGAAATGCTCGACACGCTGATGAACATCTGAGAGGTGACGCCATGATCACCCGATCGACGTACGGGACGTTTCGCCAGGTCACGGAGCTGATGCAGTCGGCGGCCGTGCGCCTGCAGGAGTCCCAGCTCGACGCGGCCACGCTCGACCGCCTGCGTAATCCGAGCGAGCACCCGTTGGATGCAGCCGAGGCCATGCGCCTGGAGGCAGATCTGGCCGAGCACGAGGCGCTCACAGATCGGCTGCTGAGCGTGACCAACGAGCTCGCCACCGTGGACGGGACCCTGGGCGAGGCCGCCAGCCTGCTCGTCGCCGCCAAGGAGATCGCCGTGGCCATGGAGTCCGAGACCGTGACCGGCGTGGAGCGCGCCACCGCAGCCGAGGAGGTCTCCGCGCTGTTCGACAGCATGGTGTCGCTGGCCAACACCAATTACAACGGGATCTACCTGTTCGCGGGCACGGCCGTGGATACCGAGCCGTTCGATGCGTCGGGAACCTACCAGGGCTCGAGCCAGGGGCGCACCGTGCCGCTGATCGGATCGGACACCCTGACCATCAGCTACCCGGGGGACGAGATCTTCGCGGATCCCAACAACGCCAACGCGGATGTCTTCGCCGCCATGCAGGGCCTCTACGATGCCCTCATCGCCGACGACACGGCCGCCATCGAGGACGCCCTCGGCGCTCTGGACCAGTCCCACTCCTACGTGGTGTCCGAGCGCGGCTCGTACGGCGCGGCCTACTCCCGTGCCGAGGACGCCACCTGGGCCAGCGAGGAGGCGGCCGTGGCCCTGCACGGCTTCATCGGCGGCCTCACCGAGCTGGACATGGTCGAGACGTTCTCGCTGATGGCGCAAGCCCAGACGATCTACGAAGCGGCAGCGACCACGCTGACCACGACGCTACAGACGAGCATCTTCAAATATTTGTAGCGCCAAAAACGTCCAAAACCATCTGTAGCACGCGCGTGTGGATCGTCCGCACCCGTGTGAATCCCGGATCCCTCCGGTGGTTGGGGGCGGCACGGGGACACACACAAATAACCCCGGCGGGATGGGGGCCGATCGAGGCCCTGGGGTGGGTTATGTGTGTATGTCCCCAGCCGGGGCGGTTCGAGCCATACCAAGCCTGCACCGCCTCCGCCGGGGTCAGCCCGCTACTCGGGGCGTCCAACCACCTCCGATGCGTCCCGACAACGTCCGAAACGCCCCAGTCGCGGCCTGACCCCGTACCGCCCTCAATCACCTGACCAGGTTCGACGGTCCTGATCGATTCTCTACCGTTGGCTGTTCCAAAAAATAACACTGTACTCCTCAAGTTTCTCGGCCCACCGGTCGATAACAAGGGGGACAACGGCCTGCAACCCCCAGCAACAAGAGGTGCGACATGTCGCTCCGAATCAACCACAACATCGCCTCGCTGATGGCTCAGACTCGACTTTCTCCATTTGAGCGCGATTCACTGACGTCGGCCGCGCCATAG